>JAFAFP010000156.1 GCA_023423415.1 Pseudomonadota bacterium
GTTTATGATTCCTGCTTCTCGTATTGAGATTGTGAGAACCGTTAACATATCCGAGAGCGGCACAAAGGTTACGAAAGATCCAAGCGGCGATGCCCGCACATTGTTTCCACTCCAAGCAGCTCTCGGCTACTCCCTGTCACAAACGCTTTTTATAGGTTCGGCAAATCTAGTTGTGGAAGGCGTGACAGACTTCTGGATCCTGTCCGCAGTGAATGACCACTTCGCAGGTTCGGGAAAAACACCCCTTATTGGCAAGATGGTTATGACGCCCGCAGGAGGGGCCGGAAAGGTCGCCTACATGACCTCACTTCTTGCCTCGCAAGAGCTCGACGTCATAGTGCTTCTTGATGACGACAAAGCAGGACGTGATGCACGAGAGGAACTGGTGAAATCTAAATTGCTCCGGGAAACTTCTCTTGTGTTCACATCCACTGCATTCACCACGCCACCATCCGAAGCAGATATTGAGGATATTCTTGATCCGTCTGTATACGACCAACTAGTTGCGATGACATACGCAAAAGAGCTGCAAGGAAAGACATTGTCTTTAAACCCGAACATTCCAAGAATTGTCAAAAGGTATGAAGATGCGTTTGCAGCGTTGGGAATGGAATTCTTTAAGACAAGACCGGCACGCGAATTCATGGTGCAGATGGGTATAGACCCGGCGAAGGTTCTTTCGCAGAAGAGCGCCGAGCAATTCGAACGGCTTATTGCTGAAATCAACACACGCTACGAAAAACACAGAGCTGCCGGAAGGAAGCCATTTCAATAGCTGTTCCCCTAGGGCCTCCAAAGATAAGGCGGAAGTGTGAGCGCAATATCCGCGGTTGCACTCCCCTCTCCCTCGCGAGCAGTGGGGAGGGGTCAGGGCAAAGAATTTTGCGCACCTCAACTCCCCCACCCCGACTCACATCGCTATAGCTATGCTCGCCGACCCACTCCCTAATTCGCAGGGGGAAGAAAAGCATTACGAGCGACAATGACAAAATCCGCGAGCAAAAAAGCAAAGGCCGTTGCTGGCCGCACCAAAGCAACCCGCGCATGGCAACGCATGCTGTCGGGTCGCAGGCTCGATCTGCTCGACCCCTCACCGCTCGATGTCGAGATCGAGGATATTGCGCATGGCCTTGCGCGCGTACCGCGCTGGAACGGGCAAACGATCGGCGCGCATATCTTTTCGGTCGCGCAACACACCCTGCTGGTCGATACGATTGCGCGGCAACAGGGACCCATCGACGACAAGCTGCGGCTCGCGATCCTGCTGCATGACGCACCGGAATATGTCGTCGGCGACATGATCACGCCGTTCAAGGCGGTGATCGGCGATTCCTACAAGGCGGTGGAGCTGCGCCTGCTCTCCGCGATCCATGTCCGCTTCGGGTTACCGCCGAAACTGCCCGCAACGCAGGAAAAGCTGATCAAGCAGGCTGACCGGGCTGCAGCCTATCTGGAGGCCACGCGGCTGGCCGGCTTCAGCGAGGCGGAAGCTCGCCGCTTTTTCGGTACTCCACCGAAGCTTTCGAAAGCGCTTGAGAATGACTATCTTACGCCATGGCCCGCAGAAACTGCGGAAACGCGGTATCTGGAGCGGTTTGCCAAACTTTGCGGATGACACTTTTCCGTCCGAAGCTGCGTGCTAAGACTAGCGCCACACAGGATTCGAACATCCCGGTCATCGTGCGCGGACAATCGGGTGCAGCCATTTGGCCAGCCCGGGTGTAAACTCGCCCCGCACATGCCGCTCAGGCTGGCTCCCTGCCCGCCTGACCGGACGGACCGGACAACACGGCGTGACTTGAACGATGATCCACGTCTGCTCCCTTGCCCGATTGCACGACACCGTCTCGCAAACCGGCGCCCGGCACGTCGTCACCCTGATGAAGGATGTGACGATGGTGCAGCGGCCGGATTCGATCCTCGAACCTAATCACTTGCTGCTCGACATGGATGACATTACCGCCGTTCTGGATGGCTATGTTCCTCCGAGCGAGCGGCATGTCGAAAGGCTGATCGAATTCGTGACCGCCTGGGATCGCGCAGCGCCGATGGTGGTGCATTGCTATGCCGGTATCAGCCGCTCGACGGCGGGCGCGTTCATTACGGCTTGCGCGCTCAATCCCAAGCGCGACGAGATGACGATCGCACGCGCCATCCGCTCGTTCTCGCCGACCGCGCAACCGAACAGCCGGCTGGTTTCGCTGGCCGATGTCATTCTAGGCCGCAACGGCCGCATGATCGATGCGGTGCGCGCGATCGGTCCGGGCCTTGCGTCCTATGAAGGACACCCGTTCCGTCTCGATCTCGAGTGAACGATGGCGACTGGTCTCACGCCCATCGAGATCGGACTGACCACGGCCATCGTCGCCGTCACCGACGAAGAACCGCAGGTTCTGGTCGCCGGTGAAAGCGGCAAGAAAGATACCGTGGCGGGTTTGCCGTCCGGTGCGTTCGAGCCGCTGTCGCATCGCACGCTGGAGATCGGCTTGCGCGAATGGGTAAGCGCGCAGACCGCGCTCGATGTCGTCTATGTCGAACAGCTCTACACATTCGGCGACCGCGGCCGGCATGCGCGCGCGGGCGACACCGATCCGCATGTCGTATCGGTCGGCTATCTCGCGCTGACGCGGGTGCCGGAAAACGTGTCGGGCCTGCATGCGGCCGGCGCGAGTTTCCAGCCCTGGTATCGCTTCTTCCCGTGGGAGGACTGGCGCGACGGCCGTCCCGCGATCATCGACGAAGCGATCCTGCCGCCGCTGACCAAATGGGCGCGGGGCGCGGCCGGGCGCAACGAACGGCTACGACTCTGCTTCGGTGGCGGCGGCACCGCGTGGGACGAAGAGAAAGTGCTCGAGCGCTACGAACTGCTGTACGAAGCCGGGCTGATCGAGGAAGCGCAGCGCGATGGCCGCGTCAGCGGTGTGCCGGTTCATCTCGGTGAAGCCATGCGCTTCGATCACCGCCGCATCCTCTCCACGGCGATCGCGCGGCTGCGCGGCAAGCTGAAATATCGGCCCGTGGTGTTTGAACTGATGCCAAGCGAATTCACGCTCACCGAGTTGCAGCGCACCGTCGAAGCCATTTCAGGACGGCATCTGCACAAGCAGAATTTCCGCAGGCTTGTGGAAGGCACCGAACTCGTGGAGCCGACCGGCGAGATGGCGACCGCGACCGGCGGACGTCCGGCGGCGCTGTTCCGCTTCCGGCGCGAGGTGATGCAGGAGCGGCATGCGCCGGGGTTGAGGCTGGGCGTGCGGCGGTAATTTCTCGAATTTTCAATCAAGCGCGGCGGGCGCCAGGAACTCTCATCACATGAACGAAACGATTTACGGCGTGGTGCCGGTCGAGACGCTGCTGCAGCACGATGGTCTCAGTTTCCTGCGCGGTTTGATCGATGGCACATTGCCGGCGCCGCCGATCACCGAGACGCTTGGTTTCGCTCTCACCGAGGCCGAGCAAGGCCGCGTCGTTTTTTCAGGCACGCCGCAGACGCGCCACTACAACCCGATCGGGACCGTGCATGGCGGCTTCGCGATGACACTGCTCGATTCCGCGCTGGCCTGCGCCGTGCATTCAACGCTCGCCAGGGGCGAGACCTACACGACGCTGGAGATCAAGGTGAACCTGGTGCGGCCCCTCACGAAGGACACCGGCCTCGTGCGCGCCGAGGGCCGCATCGTTCATCGCGGACGCACGCTTGGCACATCCGAAGGCGACATCAAGGATGCAAACGGAAAGCTTTATGCGCACGCCACGACGACGTGCATGATCTTTCCAGCGAAGGACGCGTAATCTGGAAGGCCCTGCTCCTGCGGGCAGATCGTCAGCGCGTGGTCGATCGCAGCTCAAGCGGCTCGGAAGGGGTCGAGCCGGTGACCGTGGGCAGCTCCCTCTTCTCGACCGGCGTCGTCGGCGCTGCGACGGTATCAGACTTCGAAGCCGTATTCGTCTCGGCCTGGGATCTGCGCGAGCGATGCCGAAGCTGCTGATGCGCCTCTGCCGCCGCGATCACCGGACGATCGCGCCGTACGAAATCACAATAGGCAAAGCCGATGCCGGACAACGAACCGCGGAAGCTGTTGGCGCTGGTCTTGATCAGATTGAAGCACGGTTCGAATGGCATGCCTTTCACCGACGCACAAACCCGGTCGCCGACCACACGAAGCGTGTTCGGCGGCAAGACGGCATAGCGGGTCGCACCGTTGCCCCGGAACTGAATCGTGCCGGCGACGGCCAGATTGTCGGTGATGCGGCCGGCGCCCTTGGTGCCCTCAAAGCACGTATATGAGAACAGCTTGCCGACCACGAAACGGCGAGCTTCCTCGGCTCCCATTTCCTGAGCCTGCGCGGGCAACGCCATACACAGACCTGCGATCAAGGCTCCATAACGCAACATGCCGGACCCCCACATGCTCGGACACAAGGCTATTAACCCGCCTCTTACCATAACGATCAGCCACTGTGCCCCAACTTCGTAGCCAAATCCTGAACGCGTTTACCGGATATTGACCACGATGCGTCCTCGGACACCTCCGCCGATAATTTTAGGCGCGGTTGCGATGACATCGCTCAGGCCGATTTCCGTGGTCATTGCGGCCAATTTCTGCCGGTCGAGGTCGGTTTCCAGCCTTTTCCACGCCGTTTGACGTTTTGGCAGCGGGCACATGACGGAATCGATGCCCAAAAGTGACACCCCGCGCAAAATGAACGGCGCGACGCTGGCCGGTAAATCCATCCCGGCCGCGAGACCGCAGGCGGCGACCGAGCCGCCGTATCGGGTCATCGACAGCACATTGGCGAGCGTCGTGGAGCCGACGGAATCGACGCCGCCGGCGAAGCGCTCCCTGGCCAGCGGCTTGCCCGGCCCGGAGAGTTCGTTGCGATCGATGATTTCGGAGGCGCCGAGGCCCTTGAGGTAATCGGTCTCCTGCATGCGCCCGGTGGAGGCGACGACGGGATAGCCAAGCCTGGCCAGGATTGCGACAGCAACAGAACCAACGCCGCCGGCCGCGCCGGTGACGATGACCGGACCCTTGTCCGGCGTCACGCCGGCATTCTCCAGCGCCATGACGCAGAGCATCGCCGTGTAGCCGGCGGTGCCGATCGCCATCGCGTCGCGCGCCGTCATGCTCGCCGGCAGGCGAACCAGCCCATCGCCCTTCACACGGGCTTTCTCGGCATACGCACCGAGATGGGTTTCGCCGAGGCCCCAGCCGTTGCAGATGACCTTGTCGCCGGCTTTCCAGTCGGGGTGCGAGGACTGTTCCACGGTACCGGCGAAATCCACGCCCGCGATCATCGGGAAGCGCCGCACCACCGGCGCCTTGCCGGTGATGGCGAGGCCGTCCTTGTAATTGATCGTCGAGTGTTCGACGCGGACGGTGACGTCGCCATCCATCAGGTCCTTCTCGTCGAAGTCCTTGAGGGCGACGGTCTGACCGGAGTCAGCTTTGTCGATGACGATGGCTTTGAACGTAGACATGAACTCTCCCGGCGTCATGCGCGGCCTTGGCACGCACATCTAGCGTCTTACTGAGTGATTTTTTGTTCGATGGACGGCCAGGTCAAGCCCGGCCGTGTCGAGGTCAGACAGTCGCCGCCGCGACCCGTGCCACCGGCTGTTCCTTGATCGGCAGATTGATCACCGCCGACAGAATGCCGAGGAGGATCGCGAACCACCAGATCACGTCATAGGAGCCGGTGCGCTCGAACATCACGCCACCGAGCCAGACGCCGAGAAAGCCGCCAACCTGATGGCTGAAGAACGCGAAGCCGGCCAGCATCGTCAGCCAGCGGGTTCCGAACATCACCGCGACCAGCGCATTGGTCGGCGGCACGGTGGAAAGCCACAACAGGCCGATCACAGCACCGAAGATGATCGACGAAAGAACGCTCACGGGAAGCATGATGTAGATCGCGATCGCGATTGCACGCAGAAAATAGATTCCCGCCAGCAGATAGCGTTTCGGCATCTTGTTGCTGAGATAGCCCGCAGCAACCGATCCGATGATATTGAACAGACCGATGACGCCGACCGTCCACGCGCCGATATCGGCGGACAGGCCACGATCCACCAGATAAGCCGGCAAGTGGACCGTAATGAAAAACACCTGAAAGCCGCAGGTGAAGAAGCCGAGCACCAGATACACATAGCTGCGATGCGTGAGCGCCTCGCTGAACGCCTGACCAACCGATTGTTGCGCCGCCTTCTGGGCCGGCGTTTCATTCTCGGCCGGCGTCGCCAGCGCCAGAGACAGCGGCAGCATCAGAAGCACGACCGCACTGAAGATCAGCAGCGTCACATGCCAGTCGAAGACGCTGTTGAGAGCGACCGCGATCGGCGAGAACAGGAATTGGCCAAGCGAACCAGCCGCCGTTCCCAAGCCGAACGACAAGGAACGCCATTGCGGCGCCAACAGTTTGCCGAATGCGCCGATCACCACCGTGAAGGATGAGCCGGCAAGTCCAAGGCCAATCAGAACGCCGCCGGACAAATACAGGGACCCCGGTGTCGCAGCGTAGGTCATCCACACCAGCCCAACGGCGTAGAGCACGGCGCCCACGCACAAAACCAGCACCGGGCCGAACCGATCGGCGATCGCACCGACGAACGGTTGCGCGGCGCCCCAGAGCAGCATCTGCAATGCCAATGCGAGGGCAAATACGTCACGTCCCCAACCATGGGCGCTGCTCATCGGGGTCAGGAAAAAGCCAAGGGTCGAGCGCGGCCCAAAGCCGATCATCGCGATCAGGCATCCGCAGATGAGGATGAGCGGAACCGATTGCCAGGCCGCGCGGCGGATGGCCGGACTCGCTGTCATCACGCTTCTCCTGCAACAGGTTTCAGCACCGGCCGGACGACAGGTTTCTCGACGATCGGGAGATTGATGATCGCCGATGCGATGCCGAATGCGATCGAGAGAAGCCAGACCAGATTGTAGGACCCTGTGGTTTCGAAAGCGACGCCGCCCAACCAGGCGCCGAGAAAACCGCCAACCTGATGGCTGAAGAACGCGAAGCCGAACAGCATCGCAAGCCAGCGCGTGCCGAACATCAAAGCGACGAGCCCCGATGTCGGCGGCACGGTCGAGAGCCAGGTCAGTCCGGTGATGACGCCAAACAGCAACGCCGACGTTGTCGACAACGGCACCAAGATGAAGATCGCCGTCGACACGGCGCGAGCGAAATACAGCACAGCCAGGATGTAGCGCTTGGGCATCTTGTTACCGAGCCAGCCCGCCGTAAGAGATCCGACGATATTGAACAGGCCGATCACGGCAATCACCCATCCGCCAATCTGTACGGACAGGCCCTTGTCAATCAGATAGGCCGGCAAATGCGCGGTGATGAAGGCGAGCTGGAAGCCGCAGGTGAAGAAGCCGAGCACCAGCAACACATACGAACGATGCGAAAAGGCCTCCGACAACGCATGACGCAGCGATTGCGGAACATCGGGAGTCGCTGCGGCGCTGGATGGCGCGTCATTGCGCGGTGTCGCCAGCGCAATCGAGAACGGCAGCACCAACATAAGGGCTGCCGCAAATACGAACAGCGCAAAAGCCCAGCCGAAATTGCTGATCAAGGCTGCGCCCAATGGCGCAAACAAGAACTGACCGAACGATCCCGCCGCCGTGCCTGCGCCGAACGCCATTGAGCGCATGTGCTCGGGCACGAGCTTGCCCAATGCGCCGACGACCAGATTGAACGAACAACCCGACAGACCAAACCCAATCAACACGCCAACGGTGACGTTGAAAGTCAGCGGCGTCGTGGAATATGCCATCAACACGAGGCCGGCCGCATATAACAGAGCGCCACCGCACAGGACGCGCACCATGCCAAACCGATCGGCCACTGCACCGGCGAATGGCTGCCCGATGCCCCATGCCAGGTTCTGCAAAGCAAACGCGAGCGCGAAGACATCGCGGCCCCAGCCATTGGCGTCGCTGACGGGTTGCATGAACAGACCAGTCGCCGAGCGCGGCCCGAACGTGATGAGCGAGATCACGCAACCGCACAAAATGACGACCAGAGGTGTGCGCCACGACACGGTGGCGGACGGAGAACCCGGCAGGGACATGTTCTTTTTCTTCCGTGGACCTAGACCTTGCAAGCTAGCAGTCGGATCATCATAATAAAAATGAATTATCGTGATTGCTATTATGAGAATTCGGTATGAACATCGAGGATGTCCGCGCCTTTGTCGCCGTCGTCGATCATGGCTCGGTCGGCAAAGCCGCGTTGCGCCTGCATGTCACGCAACCCGCCATTACCCGACGCATTCAGCGTCTGGAAGATGCGCTGGGCGTATCCCTGCTAGACCGAGATTCGAAACCGGCGAAGCCGAGCCGGGCCGGTGAAAACATTTACCAGCGTTGCCTTGCGATTCTACGCGCGACCGAGGAACTGACCCGTGATGCGGCGACATCGCTTTCTGCTCTGCCCCTCAGGGTTGGGTTGAGCTACGCCATCTCCGAATGTGTGTTCGCCGCAGCGCTCGAGGCGGTGCGCAGACATCAGCCCGATCTCAAACTTCACCTCGTCGCTGGCACCAGTGCCGATCTGCAGGATTCGATCTCGAACGGGACTCTGGACGCCGCTGTGGTGCTATCGAAGAGCGGTCACACACCGCACGGCTCGCATGTTGCTCCGCTTGGTGAGGAGCGGGTTGCGGTCGTGGCCGCGAAATCGCTGGAGTTGCCAATACAGGCCGAGATCTCTGACCTTGCGGGCTATTCCTGGATTATCAATCCGAATGGCTGCGGCTTCCGAAGCCAGCTTGAGCGCGCCCTGGCCGAAGTAGGCAGCCCCTTGAACATTATCGCCGAGACCTGGGGCAATTCGCTACAGCTCGCGATGGTGGCGCGTGGCGACGGCCTTGCCCTCGCGCCCGAACGGCTGGTGCGCACGTCGCCCTACCGTGACCAGCTCCAGATCATCGAAGTCCGTGGTTTTCGACCAAAAGTGGCTGTTTCAATGGTGCGCGCCGACGTTCCGAGCACCCTTACCCATGCACTCGACATCATGGCCGAGACGGTCAAGGCGATCCTGCGCGATACGTCGGCAGGGCGAAAACGTGCAGCCGACCATGCACCTGCGCACTAGCGTCGATCCCCATTCAGTGCTATAGTTCTTTTGCTCGGGTTGAGAATAACGATCCGCCAAAGCTGCCAGAAGAATGAACCGGCGATCTTGCGCCGGATGTTTTCGTACCCAGATATGCTCAAACTGAGCATATTCATGTGAGGAGGCGATCATGCCGCTTCTTGAATTGCAAGGCCCGACCGGCGGACGCCCGCAGGCCGCTGCACCCGTCCCGACCGGTTCGGATGCAGCGGCGCGCAAACACGGCATTTTGCCGATGCCCAAGCTCGAATGGAACGAAGAGGTCGCGCGCGAGACGGCGCATCTCTACGAGCGCATCAAAACGATCGTTCCCGCCGTCGAATGGCCGGTCTTCGCGCCCTACGTGAAAGCGATCAACGAGCTGAAGCGCCAACGCAACGCCGTGATCCTCGCGCACAACTACCAGACCCCGGAAATCTACAATTGCGTGGCCGACTTCGTCGGCGACTCGCTGCAACTCGCACGCGAGGCGGCGAAGGTGAAAGCCGACGTCATTGTTCAGGGCGGCGTGCATTTCATGGCCGAGACGTCGAAGATTCTCAGCCCGGAAAAGACCGTGCTGATCCCGGATATGCGCGCCGGCTGCTCGCTCGCCTCCGCCATCACCGGCGAGGACGTGCGCCTGCTGCGCGAACGTTTCCCGGGCGTGCCTGTCGTCGTTTACGTGAACACGTCCGCCGATGTGAAGGCGGAGAGCGACATCTGCTGCACCTCGTCGAATGCGCTGCAGGTGGTCGAGAGCCTTGGCACCGACAAGGTGATCTTCCTGCCCGACCAGTACCTCGCCAAATACGTCGCCTCGCAGACCAAGGTGAAGATCATCGCCTGGCAGGGCGCGTGCGAGGTGCATGAGCGCTTCACCGGCGACGAACTGCGGATGTATCGCGAAAGCGATCCCAGCCTGCAGATCATCGCGCATCCAGAATGCCCGCCGGACGTGATCGCGGAAGCCGATTTCACCGGCTCGACCGCGCACATGATCGACTGGGTGCGCAACAAGAAACCGAAACGCGTCGTCATGGTCACCGAATGCTCGATGGCCGACAACGTGCAGGCCGAACTGCCGGATGTCGAATTCGTGCGCCCGTGCAACCTGTGCCCGCACATGAAGCGGATCACGCTGCCGAAGATCCTCGAAAGCCTCGTCTATATGAAGGAAGAGGTCGTGGTGGATCCGATGATTGCCGAGAAAGCGCGCCGTTCGGTCGAGCGCATGATCAATCTGAAGAACTAAGGGGAACGTCATGCTCCAAGCGCTGCGCAGCAAGGATGTCGAACGCATGACCACGACGGCGTCGCTCTATTGCCCCGATGCCTTCATTTCTCCGCTGGAGATCGAGGACGCTGTCACGCGCGCGCTCGCCGAGGATCTCGGCCGCGCAGGCGACGTGACGTCAGTCGCAACGGTGCCGGAGGATGCGCTGGCGCGTGCGGTCGTGATCGCGCGCGCGTCCGGTCATCTCGCCGGTTTGCCGGTGGTGGAGAATGTGATGCGCCGCCTCGCACCGGATGCGCAGATCGTTGCGCATGCGCGTGATGGCGACGCTGTGTCGGCGAAGACCAATCTGATGACCATTACCGGCAATGCCCGCGCGGTTCTGGCCGCCGAGCGGACGGCACTGAATTTCATCGGCCATCTGTCGGGCGTAGCGACCGCGACGGCATCGCTTGTGGCGAAGGTTGCCGCCTCCAAGACGCGCGTGATCTGCACCCGCAAGACCACGCCCGGCCTGCGCGCATTGCAAAAATATGCCGTGCGTTGCGGCGGCGGCTTCAATCATCGCTTCGGGCTCGATGACGCCGTGCTGATCAAGGACAACCACATCGCCGTGGCGGGCGGCATCCGCCCTGCCCTCGAGCGCGCGAAATCGGTGGTCGGCCATCTCGTGAAGATCGAGATCGAAGTCGACAATCTCGATCAGTTGCGTGAAGTGCTGGCGACGGGTCTGGCTGACGTGCTGCTGGTCGACAATTTCACCGTGCCGATGCTGAAGGAAGCGGTTGCGCTGGTCGGCGGCAAGATGGTGATCGAGGCCTCCGGCGGCATCACCCACGACAACGTGGCGGAGATCGCGGCAACGGGTGTCGACTACGTGTCGTCCGGCGCGATCACGCATTCGGCGCCGAATCTCGACATCGCGCTGGATATCGCGATTTGATGTTGCGCGGGTATAGCCGTCGAAGACGGCGTCGTTGACGCCTTATGACCCGCGCATCCATCTTCTTCGTTTGATGGATTGCCGGGTCAAGCCCGGCAATGACCAAGTCATCACCCGCCTGGCTTGATCTCTTCCACGGGATCGAAGATCGAGCGCCGCACGGTCGGCTGCGCCTCCGCCCGTTGATCGTCGGAAGCGCTGCCCGTCTCCGACTTGATCGATCCCGTGACCTCGAGGCGATCGCCCCAGACCGGGATTTCTTCACCTTCACCCCAACGCCGCGGCCGATAGAAGATGTGCACGCCGAGCCGCGTGTGCTTGGTCATGGTGCGCACCCACCATGGCCTGACATAGGTCGCGTGATAATGCGTGGCCTTGCCGACTTCAGGCAGCCAGAATTTCCCATCGAGCGCGTCACTTGCAATACGCGTTGCCACGCTCCAGGCTTGCGGATCGTTCACGACATCGCGGTGGTTGTCGCAGGCGAAGGTGAACTGGCACGCCAAATGGCGATGCGCATTCTGATAGACGACATCGCAGACATTTCCGGGATAGTAGCCGGAGAAGGCGCGGTTGAGCACGACCTGTGCGACGGCCATCTGACCGCGCTCGACTTCGCCACGCGCTTCGAAATAGATCGCGTTGGCAAGACACTTCTGGTGTTTGGCGCGCGAAGCCCCCGACAAATTGAGACGCTCGGCCGGCGTGCGCGGACGAGCGCCCTCGCCGGTCACCTCGCCCTTGGGCGCGACGGACTCTCCGCCGTCTTCAATATCGACGGCCTCGTCGGGCACGGAATCAAGAGCGGTCCGCTTGATCTCCGGATCGACATGCGGCGCGGCAAGCACCGTCGGCACTTCCTCCGGCTGCCAGGGCTGCATCTCGCCCTGACCGTAGCCGATCGCGTGAGCACCGAAGAATACCGTGTTTTGCTTGCCCGGCTGCGTGAATTTCACGAGTGAATCGACCACGTGCTCATCGTCAGCAGTCGATGTCGTCTCGGCGTGATCGCTGCGCGCCGGCATCGACGGTATTTCCTCGGACGGAATCACGGATGCAGTTTCGGTCGGGGCTGACACCGCGCCCGCACCCGGAGCGATGGATGCCGTTTTGCCGGCGTCCACTGGAATGGCTTGAGCATCGCTCGGTTCGACAGGCTGCGCCACGGCCTGTTCCGCCCCGTAAGCGGACGCCGTGATGTCGATGGCCTGCGACGCAGACCGGGCGGCAGCCGCGGCACGATCGAGCGAGGCATCGGCCATATCGGCGGCGGGGACTGTCGCTGCACGGTCCCCTTTTTTCATGGGTTCAACCGAGAGAGCGGTCTGATCTTTCTTTCCCGGTCTTTCGGGTCTGCGTGGCTCGCTCGCCGGCGCCATCGGCGCTTTCGCCCACGGCAAGCGATCGCCTTTACGACTGCGATCGACCTGCGGGAATTCATAGCTTGGACGTCGCGTCCGCGTCTCGATCGGCGCCTGAAGCGAAATCGAACCGGTCGCCTCCAGCGCGCCGGGATCGACGCTCGCAAGCTGCGTGAAGTAGGGATCCGGGATCGACGCCCCCATCGGACGCGGGAAACTGAAGGTCGCCGCGTGGATGGTTCCGAAGGTCGAGGTGCGGATGTGCTGACGCCAGCGCTCGGTCACGGCCGGCTGTTGCGCGATCAAAGCCGCAAGATCCTGGTAGCCGATCGATGTCGGCATCAGGATCGCGGCACAAAGCACAAGGCCGAAGGGCCTTACACAGGCGCTCTTCGGCCTCTCACGCGACGCTTTCAACCTTACGCTCACGCAACGCCACCCAATACGCACCCCACGCAATCACGCGGCCACAGCCACGCGACATCCGTAAAATTGTCGGATTATCGTTGCGATCGGGTTAATCATGCGCGAGCCAAGGCGCGGCATCGCGATGCGTAAACAATTGGTAACAGTTCAAAATGCGAGCGGCCCGCTAAACGGGCCGCTCGTTCAGTGAACCAGTCGCAGCGTTTAAAACGCTACATCTTTGCGCCCTGCTCCTTGAAATACTTCTCGGCGCCGGGATGCCACGGAATGGTGGTGTTCTTGCTGTTCTGCGTACCGAGCGCGATGGCCTTGGCTTCGCCATGCGCCATCGCCACCTCATCGCGCTTCTCGTAGAGCGTCTTGACGATGTCATAGACTGTTTTTTCCGGCGTCTTGGCATCGGCGACAAGGATGTTCTGCACCACGGAAATCTTGTTATCCTTGTCCTGACCCGGATAGGTCTTGGCCGGGATCACGCCTTCGCTGTAGATGCCGCCATACTTGGCGTTCATCTTTTCGACCACGTCGGAGTGATCGACCAGTTTCAGCTTCACGCCGGGAGTTGCACCAAGATCGGTGACGGCCGCGGTCGGCAATCCGCCAACCCAGAAGTAAGCGTCGATCTTGCCATCCTTCAGCGCGTTTGTTGATTCAGCAACACCGAGACGTTCCCGCTTCATGTCCTTGTCGCGGTCAAGACCGGCCGCCTCGATGACGCGGAACGCCATCACCTCGGTCGCCCCACCGGGCGATCCGGTGGAAACGCGTTTGCCCTTCAGATCCGACAGCTTCTCGATACCTTTGCCCTCGACCGTCACGACATGCATCCGGTTCGGATACAGCACCATCAGCGTCCGCACTTCGACCGGATTACCCTTGAACTTGTCCACGCCATTCAACGCGTCGCGCGCCGCATCCACCATGGTGAACGCAACTTCGCTCTGTCCCGATCCGACGAGCTTGAGATTATCGACCGAACCGCCGGTCACGCGCGCCGTGGCTTGCACGCCAGGAAGATGTTTGGACAGCACATTCGCCATGCCGCCGCCCATCGGATAATAGACGCCACCGGTTCCACCGGTCGCAATGGCAATATTCGTTTGCTGCGCAACAGCAGCGCCGCTGAGAATGGCGGCGCCAAGCACAACCCCGGCCACAAGACATCCAGCACGTTTCGACATTCGTATCCTCCCATTCTGCTTATTTCTGTCCGGACGCTTGTATCGGTGGCGCGGCCGGATGCAGACGTTGCTTCAACAATACAATGGCGAACAGAACTGCGCCAATCCCTGCGGTGTAGCTGATGTCGCGCCCGATGATTGCTTCCGCCAGCGCTTCAAGCAAACTGGGGAAGACAAGGAACAGGCCGCCCAGCACAAGAAGTGCACGTTCGACACCCGTTGTGCGACGCAATGCCCAACCCTGCGCGGCGCAGGCCAGTGCGCCGAGACCGACCGCCGCCTTCACCGTGATCAGGACGACATCGACCCAGGTTCCGCCCGCTGGAAGCTTCAGCAGCAAACCGAGCCCTTGCGGGTCGAGCACGAAGACGAACGGAACGAGGAAAGCCGGCAGCGTGTATTTCCAGGCCTGCAATGTCGTCTTGTAGGGATCGCCTCCGGTGATTGCCGCAGCAGCAAACGGTGACAACGCCGTCGGCGGCGACACCTCCGACAGCACGGAATAGTAGAAGATGAACATATGCGCGGCGACATCCGGCACCCCGAGCTTGATCATGGCCGGCGCGGCAATCACCGCGCAAATAATGTAGGAGGCAGTCACCGGCACCGCGAGACCGATGATCCAGACGATCAGCGCCGTATAGATCGCCGTCAGCAGCAGGCTTCCCCCGGCATAATCGATCACGATCGACGAGAATTTCAGCCCGAGCCCTGTCAACGTGACGACGCCGACGATGATGCCGGCAGTCGCGCATGTTGTCGCTGCCGTGAGCGTTTGGATGGCGCCGTCCTTCAAAGCTGTAATGAGCTTCCTTGGCGTCATCGCCGTTTCGCGGGTGAGGAAGCTCATCAGAAACACCATGCCGGTGGCGTACAGCACCGAGGTCGTCGGCGAGTAGCCCCACAGCATGAACACGACGATCGAGATCAACGAAACGAAATGAAACCAATAGCGACGTGACAGTTCGCTCAAGGAATGTTCGGGCACGTACGGCTCGCCGCGCACGCCGTAGCGTTTGGCATCGAGCTCGACCATGAAGAACAGTGAAAGATAGTAGAGAATGGTCGGAATCGTCGCCATCCAGATGACGTCGAGATAGCCGATCTTCAGAAATTCCGCGATCAGGAACGCGGCTGCGCCCAGCACCGGCGGCGAGATGATGGCCCCGAGACCGCCCGCAGCCAGCAATCCGCCGGCGGCATTCTTTTCGAAACCGGCTGTCTTCATCATCGGATAAGCGACTGCACCAATGGTGACGGTCGTCGCCACGCCAGAGCCCGATGGACCACCGAGCAGGAACGACGACAGCACGACGGTGCGGCCGGCTGCATTCGGTTTGCTGCCCATCAGCGTCATCGAGAAATCGATGAAGAACTTTCCGGCGCCCGAATGCTGCAGGAACGCACCGAAGATCGTGAACAGCACGATCAATGTCGCCGACACATCGACCGGCACGCCGAAGATACCTTCCAGCGTGATGAACAAGTGGCCGACAAGCGCGTCGAAACCATAGCCGCGATGGTTCCACGGCGGCGGCAGATAAGGACCCGCCAGCGCATAGGCGATGAACAGCAGCGAGATGAAGGGGACGATCCAGCCGATCGTGCGGCGCGTCGCCTCGATCAGCAGAACGATGAAGATCACGCCAAGAATGACATCGGTACGGTTGGGCAATGTCGCCCGGTCGGTGAAATCCTCGCCGCCGGCGATCGCGTAAATCAGAATGCCGACGCAGGCGAGACCCGCCAGCACATCCCACCAGCGGATCCGATCGCGAAACCGTCTCGCCATCGGAAACAGAAGGAAGGCGAGCAAAAGGACAAAGGCGACGTGCGTATATCGCAGTTCCTGCGTCGGCACGATCTCGTAGGCCGCATAGAGATGAAACAGCGACATCGCCACCGCGATGACGGTGACGATGGTGCCGGCCCAGCCGGTCAACCGATTGGTGGCGCCCTCTTCCTGCTCGATAAACTCTTCGGCCTTGCGAAGGCTCTCGGCTTCAATTGCGTCCTGCCCGGAGCTTTGCGCAGACTCCGCCCGTACTTCCCCTGCCATCATCCTCCCCAACGCCATTCTTGCTGGGCCGTTCGATGAACGCAAAGGTCCATGACGGCACCTTGGGGTGAACGCTAACACGCGAAAATGGGCCCGAATACCCTTTACTGGCGGGGGTGGCCATCTTCTGACAAGGTTCTGTTAACCGCACAGAAAGCGACAATGGGTATGACGATCCGGCTGTATCAGGGGTGGATGCTATGCTGGACGCGTTGGCCGGAACTGAGCCCGGAATATTCGGACAGACATTTTTGCTGCCGCTAACGGTTCTGCTCACCGGATTACTGGCAGTATTGGCTGGCGCCTGTCTTCGCTTGCGACGGCAGAATGCCCGGCTGAAGCTCGCCTTGAGCAACATTCCTCAAGGGTTGTGCATGTGGGATGCAGCAGGCCGACTGCTGATCTGCAATGATCGCTATATCAGCATGTACAATATGAGGCCCGAGGTCGTTGGGCCCGGGAAGACGCTACGCGAAATCCTGATGCACCGAGCCGAAGTCGGAAACTTCAGCGGCGATCCGGATCAATATATCGCCAACATCAAAAAAAGAATCGCAGCGGGCAAGAGCGGTATCCACAATATCGCGTCGGTGAAAGGCCGCGTGATCGCGGTGACGGAACAACCGATGCCGGACGGAAGCTGGGTCGCCACGCATCAGGACGTCACCGAACAGCAAATGTTGGAACAGGAGCGCGCGACCCACGCCGCAGACGAGCAGCGCCGTGCATTGATTGAACGCGCAATCACATCGTTCCGAGGCAGCATGGACAGTGTGCTGCATACCGTGAATGACAGCGCTGCTGCCATGAAACTCACCGCAAGCTCGTTGTTTGCTGCCTCGGGCCAGACATCGCAGCGCGCGCAAAGTGCGCTCCAGGCCTCCAACGAGGCCTCGGCCAATGTCGCGACCGCGGCGACGGCGGCGGACGAAATGGCATCGTCCATCGGCGAGATCAGCCGTCAACTCGTGCAAACGACCGACGTCGTCCGTCATGCCGTCCAGGAAGCGCGCGCCACCAATGAAAGCATCAAGGGCCTCGCCGATGCGGCGCAAAAGATTGGCGATGTGGTGGAGTTGATCCGCACGATCGCCGGTCAGACAAATCTGCTTGCGCTGAATGCAACGATCGAGGCGGCACGTGCCGGCGAATCCGGTCGCGGCTTCGCCGTAGTCGCTTCGGAAGTGAAATCGCTCGCGGTGCAGACAGCCAAGGCGACCGAGGATATCTCGAACCAGATCCTCTCGGTCCAGGCCTCGACCGATGGCGCCGTGGAGGCGATTGCACGCATCACCGGGCGGATGCAGGAAATCGAGCAGTTCTCGTCGGCCGTCGCGGCTGCAGTGGAACAGCAAAACGCTGTCACCGGCGAGATTTCACACAACGTCTCGAGCGCTGCGAGCGGCACGAACGACATTGTCGCGGTGCTGGACCAGGTCGCGCGCGCAGCCACCGATACGCGCAGCACAGCCGAAACGGTGCTCAGCTCATCGGAATCCGTTGAGCAAGCCGTGACGAATATGCGCACCGAGGTTGAGAGCTTCCTGAAGAAAGTGGCGGTGTAGCTGCGTCCATTTGAGGATACGCGCGATGGCAAAGGTCACAGGAATCGGCGGCTTCTTCTTTCGTGCTCGCGATCCAAAGGGACTGGCGGCATGGTATGACAAGCATCTTGGCATATCCAACGTCGCCATCGAGGTCTGGAAGCAGCAGGCCGGGCCGACGATCGTGGCGCCGTTCAAGCAGGACACAGACTATTTCGGCCGCGCGGACCAACAGTGGCTGATCAACTTCCGCGTCGATGACCTCGACGCGATCATGACCGATCTCAAGGCTGCCGGCATTGCCGTCGAGACCCGTGCCGAGTGGGATTCCGAAGTCGGCCGCTTCTGCCGGATCCACGACCCCGAAGGCAACCCGATCGAATTGTGGGAGCCGACGAACGCTCCGGGCCTCACCTGACACGCAAAGGGCCCCGACGAGGGGCCCTTTGAACAAAGAGGCGGATAACTCCAACTACGCCTCGCTTGGCCTACGCCTGGCTTGCCACTTCCTTGCCGAGCGCTGCTTGCGCAGCCGCAAGACGGGCAATCGGCGTGCGGAACGGCGAACAAGACACGTAATCCAGTTCGACTTCATGGCAGAAGGCGACCGAAGCCGGATCGCCACCGTGCTCGCCGCAGATACCGACCTTGAGCTTAGGCTGCACCCGGCGGCCACGTTCGACGCCGATCTTCACCAGTTCGCCAACACCTTCGCGATCGATCGACACGAACGGATCGACTGGCATGATTCCACGTGCAGTGTAGGTGGTGAGGAAACTCGCCGCATCGTCGCGGCTGATGCCGAATGTGGTCTGCGTCAGGTCGTTGGTGCCGAACGAGAAGAACTCGGCCCCGCCTTCACCCTCAGCGATCTTGTCCGCCATCAGCGACGCGCGCGGCAACTCGATCATGGTGCCGACCTGATAATCGAGCGTGACGCCCTGCTCCTTCGACACGGCTTCAGCCATCGCATCGATGCGCGCCTTAACGATGTCGAATTCGGCGCGCGTGGCAATCAACGGCACCATCACTTCCGGCACCACCGGCTTGCCAGTCTTCTTGCCAGCCTCTGCGGCGGCTTCGAAGATCGCGCGTGCCTGCATCTCGGCGATTTCGGGATAGGCGATGGCGATGCGGCAGCCACGGAAACCGAGCATCGGGTTGAACTCGGACAGTTCCGCCGCACGGTTCTTGATCTTCTGCGGCTCGGTGCCGATGGCATGGGCCACCTCGGCAATTTCCGCATCGCCGTGCGGCAGGAATTCATGCAGCGGCGGATCGAGCAGCCGGATCGTGACCGGCAGGCCCTGCATGATCTCGAACAGCTCGACAAAGTCGCCGCGCTGCATCGGCAGGATTTTCGCCAGCGCCGCACGACGGGCTTTCTCGTTATCGGCGAGGATCATCTCGCGAACGGCCTGGATGCGGTCGGCATCAAAGAACATGTGTTCGGTGCGGCACAGACCGATGCCTTCGGCGCCGTATTTCAGCGCGGTGCGTGCATCGGCGGGCGTATCGGCATTGGCGCGCACGCCGAGCCGGCGGGCCTTGTCGGCCCACGACATCAGCGTTGCGAACTCGCCGGACAATTCCGGCTCGATCATCTTCACCTGACCGACCAGCACCTGTCCGGTTGAACCATCGACGGTGACGATATCGCCCTGCTTCAGCGTCTGGCCGGCCACGGCCAGCGACTTGGCGTTGTAGTCGACGCGGATGGAGCCGGCGCCCGAGACACAAGGCTTCCCCATGCCGCGCGCCACCACCGCCGCGTGGGACGTCATGCCGCCGCGCGTCGTCAGGATGCCTTCGGCGGCGTGCATGCCGTGAATGTCTTCCGGGCTGGTTTCAACGCGCACGAGAATGACCTTACGGCCTTTCTCTTTCAGCGCCTCGGCTTCCTCCGAGGTGAACACGATCTCGCCCGACGCGGCGCCCGGCGATGCCGGCAAGCCGGTAGCGAGAATCTTGCGTTCGGCCTTCGGATCGATGGTCGGATGCAGCAACTGATCGAGCGAAGCCGGATCGATGCGCGTCACCGCCTCGTCCTCCGTAATGAGACCTTCGCTGGCGAGTTCGACCGCGATCTTCAGCGCCGCCTTGGCGGTGCGCTTGCCGGATCGCGTCTGCAACATCCAGAGCTTGTTCTGCTCGATGGTGAACTCGAGATCCTGCATGTCGCGGTAATGCTTCTCGAGCGTGCCGTAGATGCGGGTCAGCTCGGCGAACGCTTCGGGCATCGCCTTTTCGAGCGACGGCTTGTCGGAGCCGGCTTCCTTGCGGGCGTCCTCGGTGATCTCCTGCGGCGTGCGAATGCCAGCGACCACGTCCTCGCCTTGCGCATTGATCAGGAATTCGCCGTACAGCTTCTTCTCGCCGGTCGATGGATTGCGCGTGAAGGCAACGCCGGTGGCGGAATCGTCGCCCATGTTGCCGAACACCATGGCCTGTACGTTGACGGCGGTGCCCCAGCTTTCCGGAATATTGTGAAGCCGGCGGTAGGTCTTGGCGCGCGCATTCATCCACGAACCGAACACGGCGCCGATCGCGCCCCACAACTGCTCGCGCGGATCCTGCGGGAATGGCTTCCCGATCTCCTTCTCGACGGCCGCCTTGTAGAGACCAACCAGCTTCTTCCAGTCGTCGGCGGTCAGGTCAGTGTCGAGGGTGTAGCCGTTCGCATCCTTGTGCTCTTCAAGGATGTCCTCGAACAGGTGATGTTCGAGATCGAGCACGACGTTCGAATACATCGTGATGAAGCGGCGATAGGAATCGTAGGCGAAACGCGGATCGCCGGACTTCTTCGCCAAAGCCTCGACGGTTTCGTCATTCAGCCCGAGATTCAGCACGGTATCCATCATGCCCGGCATCGAGGCGCGCGCGCCCGAGCGCACCGACACCAACAGCGGATTGACCTTGTCGCCGAATGTCTTGTCTGTCGCCCGGCCGACCTCGGCCAGCGCAGCATCCACCTCGCCCGTCAGTTCCTTCGGGTAGCTTTCGCCGTTGGCGTAAAAATAGGTGCAGACCTCAGTGGTAATCGTAAAACCCGGCGGCACCGGCAGGCCAAGATTGGCCATCTCGGCGAGGTTTGCGCCCTTGCCGCCGAGCAGGTTCTTCATATCCGCCTTGCCTTCGGCTTTACCGCCGCCGAAGCCGTATACCCATTTCACCATCATCTTAGCCCTGAAAATAGCCGGGGAACTGGCCTGTCTTGGCCGGTTTCCGGGTCGGTTTCAACCAACACAAGGTTTACCGCTCCATTCCAAGCGGCGGAGCATAGGAGCTATTACCGAAACAGGCCCAAACCGAGGAGGCCGACGACGATCAGGTAGATGGCAACGATAATATTCAGCAGCCGCGGCATGATCAGGATCAGAACCCCGGCAATCAGCGCAATAATCGGCTGCAAATGGGCAATCGTGATGGTCATAGGGTCTCCGTCGGATAAGCGTTGATGAACGCCGATACAGACGACCGGTTCCTCGACATACGACGACAGGTTCGTCCGGGCACAACTTTCACCGGCCCTAGCTATCCGATTCCCCATCTGCCTCGCCATGAATGAGCGAGGCGCGAGAAGATTTTCATGACGATCGGCGGTGCTAAGGTTGCTCGTCTCAAGATTTGCCGATCGTCTTGACTATCCTTCGATCTTCGAAAAATCCGCCACGGTGCGCGTGGCTTCGCGAATGCGATTGAGGAGAATGAGCCGATTCTCGCGCAGGGCCTTGTCGTCGGCGTTGACGGTAACCTTGTCAAAGAACGCATCGACGGCCGGACGCAACTTGGCCATCGCTGACATGGCGCCCGCAAAATCCTCGCGCGCATAGGCGGCACTGGCTTCCGGCGCGATGCTGACCATCGCCTTGGCCAAGGCCAATTCTTCCGGCTCCTTGAGCAATGCCGGATCGGGATCGCCAGTATAACTGCGGCCATCCTTCTTTTCCTCGATGCGCAGGATATTGGCCGCGCGCTTGTAGCCCGCGAGCAAATTCCTGCCATCCTCGGTATCGAGGAATGTGGCCAATGCTTCGACACGGCGCACGATCGTCAGGAGGTCGTTCTCATTCTGCAAGGCAAGAACGGCATCGGCAAGGTCATGCCGCGCACCCTGATCGCGCAATTGCACCTTGAGACGATCGAAGAAGAAATCGCGCAGGTCCGATCCGGTGACCGCATCGAAACTTGCTCTCAATCCGGAAAGATCGTCCTTGCCCGCGCCCGCCTTGTCGACGAATTCGCGCATGAAGGTCTTGCCCTGATCGAGATAACCTTCGGTCGCCATGCCAAACAGCTCGGCCAGATTGAGACGCAAATTATTGGACAGGATGATGCGGATCACGCCAAGCGCGGCGCGGCGCAGCGCATAGGGATCCTTCGAGCCGGTCGGCTTTTCATCGATCGCCCAGAAGCCGACGAGCGTATCGATCTTGTCGGCGAGTGCGACGGCGATCGACACCGGATCGCTCGGCACACGATCATTCGGACCTGCGGGCTTGTAATGGTCTTCGCTCGCAGCAGCAACGGACGGATCCTCGCCCTGCGCCAGCGCATAGTATTTGCCCATCAGGCCCTGAAGCTCGGGGAATTCGCCGACGACTTCGGTCAACAGATCGGCTTTCGCCAGCCTAGCCGCACGCTTGGCTTTCTCAATATCAGCACCAACGAGTGGCGCAAGCGATGCCGCAAGCTTCTCGATCCGCGCGATGCGTTCGGCCTGTGTGCCGAGTTTTTCATGGAAGACGATCTGATCGAATTTCGGCAGGCGATCTTCCAGCCGTGTCTTCAGATCGGTCTCGTAGAAGAATTTTGCATCCGACAGACGCGCGCGGATTACGCGCTCATTGCCAGCAACGATCGCCTTGCCCCCATCGATCGCTTCCATGTTGGAAACGAGAATGAACTTGTTGGCGAGCGCGCCTTCGCGCTGTCTCACCACAAAGCATTTCTGGTTGTTGCGTATCGTAGTGCGGATCACTTCCGGCGGGATCGAGAGAAAACTCTCCTCGAACGAGCCCATCAGCACCACCGGCCACTCGACAAGCCCGCCAACCTCGATCAGCAGGCCCTCGTCCTCGACAAGTTCAAAGCCTTGCGCAAAAGCAAGGTTCTTCGCTTCGGTCGAAATGATTTCGCGCCGCCGCGCCGGATCGACGATGACCTTCGCCTTTTCAAGCTTGGCCATCCAGTCGTCCTGACGGCGGACTTCGATCGCGCCGGGCGCCAGAAAACGATGGCCGTAGGTCGTGTGACCTGACTTGAGGCCGTCGATCTCGAATGACACGACTTCGGGCTCTTCGGTTTCGGGACCGAACGTCGCGACAATCGCGTGAAGCGGCCGCACCCATGTCAGCGCGCCCGGCTTCGCCGACGCCACGCCCCAGCGCATCGATTTCGGCCAGGGGAATTTGCGGATGATGTCTGGCACGATCTCGGCGATGACTTCGATCGCTGCACGTCCGGGTTTCTCGATCACCGCGACGTAGAACTCGCCCTTCTTCGGATCCTTCTCGATCTTGGCCTGATCGAGCGATGCCAGGCCCGCGCTTTTCAGAAAGCCAGCAACCGCGGCTTCGGGTGCGCCAACACGCGGACCTTTCTTCTCTTCGCGGATGTCCGCCTGCTTGACCGGAACGCCATGCACGACAAGCGCGAGACGGCGCGGGGTCGCGAAAGCCTTGGCACCTTCATAGACAAGACCGGCATCGACCAGTCGATCGGTGACGAGTTTCTTCAGATCATCCATCGCGCGCGGCTGCATGCGCGCGGGAATTTCTTCGGAGAAAAATTCAAGAAGAAGATCGGGCATCTTACACCACCCCGCCCGCTTCGGTTGCAAGCCAGGCTGCACCACAGGCTTTTGCAAGCTCGCGCACGCGCAGAATGTAACTCTGGCGCTCGGTGACCGAGATCACGCCGCGCGCATCGAGCAGATTGAACACGTGGCTTGCCTTGATGCACTGGTCATAGGCCGGCAACGCCATCAGATGACGCTCCTTCTTGCCATCGGCCCAGCCCGCCTCGAGATATTTCTGGCACGCGGCTTCCGCCATCCGGAACTGCTCGAACAGCATGGCGGTGTCCGAATGCTCGAAATTATGCCGCGAATATTCCTGCTCGGCCTGCAGGAACACGTCACCGTAGGTCACCTTCTTGTCGTCGGTGCGGCCGTTGAAGTTCAGGTCATAAACGCGCTCAACGCCCTGCACGTACATGGCGAGCCGCTCGAGCCCGTAGGTCAGTTCGCCAGCGACCGGTGCGCATTCGAACCCCGCAACCTGCTGGAAGTAGGTGAACTGGCTGACCTCCATGCCGTCGCACCAGCATTCCCAGCCGAGCCCCCAGGCGCCCAGCGTCGGGCTTTCCCAGTCGTCCTCGACGAAGCGGATGTCGTGGACCTTCGGATCGATGCCGATGGCGTAGAGCGACTTCAGGTAGAGGTCCTGCAGGTCGTCCGGCGACGGCTTCAGGATCACCTGGAACTGATAATAGTGCTGCAGCCGGTTCGGGTTCTCGCCGTAACGGCCGTCCTTCGGACGGCGAGACGGCTGAACATAGGCCGCGTTCCACGATTTCGGACCGAGGGCGCGCAGGGTCGTCGCCGGGTGAAAGGTGCCCGCGCCGACCTCCATGTCATAGGGTTGCAGGATGACGCAGCCATAATCCGCCCAGAAGCGCTGAAGGGCGAGAATAAGGCCCTGAAAAGAGCGCGTGGGCTCCGGCGCAGATGCGGTATCGGAGGCAGACATTTCTTCCAGATTCCATGGGATCGTGGTGTGCCGACTACCTATCGGCCGGACCCGGTAGGGTCAAGGAACCCCGCTTTACCGTCCCTTCAAAATCGCTAAGCGAACCAATTGAAATCGCTCGGCCGGTTCGTCATGGTGCTCCGGACCAAAGGGCATGGGGTCGATCCGCCCGCTATCATTGGTACGAAGGAAGCCATGGCAAAGCCGACAGTTATCATCGTGGGGGCGGATAAAGGGGGCGTTGGCAAGACCACCGTTTCACGGACCATCCTCGACTATTTCACGGGCCGCAACGTACCGATCCGGGCATTCGATACCGAATTCCCGAAAGGCACGCTGAAACGCTTCCATCCGGACATCACCGAGGTCGTGGACGTGACCCAGGTGCCGGATCAGATGAAAATTTTCGATACCCTGTCGGACAACAAGGTCACCCTGATCGACGTCCGGGCCGGTCTGCTCTCGACCACCCTCGCCGCGCTGCGCGATATCGGTTTTCTGGAATCGGCCAAACGCGGCCAGATCCAGCTCGCCGTGTTCCATATTGTCGGCCCTTCGATCGCGTCATTGAACGAGATCGCCGACATCGCGCCGTTCGTGGCCGACGGCAAATATTACCTGGTCAAGAATTTCGTCAACGACACCAGCTTCTTCGACTGGGACGAGACGACCTACAATTCCTATTTCAAGAAGATCAAGGATGCGGTCGATATCACCATCCCGAAACTGAACGAGATGGCATACGAGCAGGTGGAACTGGCCTCGGTGCCGTTCGTCACCTTCATCGCCAACAAGGGTCAGAATGGCGACGGCGCCAACTACTCGTTCGTCCTGCGCGGCTATGTCCGCCACTGGCTTGGCAATGTGTGGTCGGAATTCGATCGCGTGAAGCTGCCCGATATCGTGACGCCGGCGGCTGCACCTGCTGGGAAGCCATCTGGCGGCGAGCGCGGCAGCAGTCAGGCCAAAAGCGGGCAGAGCTGACCAGCCGAACTGGTGTAACGAAGGCGGACATCTCCGCTTCGCTGCAGGGTCTGCTTCAACGGCGTTGAATCAGACCCTTTCGAGCATTTATCCGAGCATGACCTTTTCGGAAGACCGGTGTCCCGCTTTTCCAGATCATGCCACAAGGCGCGTTGAACCATCATGGCGCGGCTGAAATCGATCTTCATTGTTTGCTCGCCGCGCCAGCGGGTCGGCAAGACACTCGTCGCACGCGCACTGACCGAGTTCGTTCTCGCCAATGACCGCTCGGCCATCGCCTTCGATCTCAATCCGAACAACATGGCCTTGTCCGGTTTCCTGCCGCGCTACACCGCGCCGGCCGATATCGAGACGACGCGCGGGCAAATGGCGCTGCTCGACGAACTGATCGCCGAAGACGAGGTGGTGAAGATCATCGATCTCGGCGATGAAGCCTTCGGCAAGTTCTTCACTCTGATCCGCAAGATCGGCGTGATCGACGAGGCCAGCCGGCGGGGCATCGACGTCGTGACCCTGTTCATCGGCGACCCCGATCCCCGCTCCGCACAGAGCTATGCAGAGACCTTCAGCGCCGCCCAGCAGATGGCGCTGGTGCCGGTGCACAACGAGCAGATCGCCAATCTGCAGGACTATATGCAGGATTTTCCCAATCCGGTGTCAGGCGAACCACCCGTCCGGATTCCCGTGCTCAGCCCGTTTCTCAAGTCGGTCGTCGACAAGCCGGGTTTCTCGTTCGACGACTATCTTGAACGGCGGACCGGCATGCGCACCGAACTGCATGAATGGATCGAACGCGTGTTTATGGAGTTCCGCGAGTTGGAATTGCGCCTGCTGCTGCGCGAACTGAAATCGTCACTGACGCTGCGGTGATCGAGTTCAGTGCCCCTCGAATGACACCAGCGTGCGCACATTCACATCCATCGCCCGCAACTTGTCGGCGCCGCCGAGTTCCGGCAGATCGACCATGAACACGGCAGAGGCGACATCGGCGCCCATCTGACGCAGCAGTTTCACCGCAGCCGTCGCGGTACCGCCGGTCGCGATCAGATCGTCGACCAGGATCACGCGTTCACCCTTGGTGATCGCATCCTCGTGCATCTCCATCTCGTCGATGCCGTATTCCAGCGAATAGGCAATGCGCACGCTCTTGTGCGGCAGCTTGCCCTTCTTGCGGATCGGCACGAAACCGGCCGAGAGCTGATGCGCGATGGCTCCGCCGATGATGAAGCCGCGCGCCTCGATACCGGCGATCTTGTCGATCTTGGCGCCCGCCCATGGCTGCACCAGCTCGTCCACGGGGCGGCGGGAAGCCCGCGCCGAACCCAGCAACGTGGTGATGTCGCGAAAGATGATCCCGGGCTTCGGATAATCCGGAATAGCCCGGATTGCGGCCTTCAGGTCATTTTCAAGCACGGGATTCGTCATCGGTGTCTCAACATCGTCTTTGGTGTGGATGGCGCGCAATCTGGCGAACCCGGTTGCGTTACGCAACCGGCAATATGCGCGGAAGGCGGGATGCCTATTCTTTCAACTTTCTGAGAATGGCGCCGATGACGTTCGAGTAGTCATCGGTCCAGACCCACTCGTCCTCATCGGCCTCATGGGGTTCCCAGCCCTTGCCGGTCGCCAGTGCTCCGAAATTTTCGTCGCGATGGGCGACTGCGACCACATTCGAGCCGAACATGTGATTGCCCTCGTCATAGCCCTCATCCGAGTCGTTGATCCGCGAGACGAGACCATTGGCCTCGGCGATGCCGGCGATCACCGGGCCGAGCGTCATATGCTTGTTCGAGATGTGCATGAGGATGATGCCGTCCGGCTTGATCTTGCGCTTGTAGATTGCCATCGCTTCCTTGGTCATCAGATGGGTCGGGATGGCATCGGACGAGAATGCGTCGACGATCAGAATGTCGTATGTGCCGTCCGGCGTATCGGTCAGCGTCAGACGTGCGTCACCGATGACGATGGTCGCATCCGGAGCGCATTCGGTCAGGAACGTAAAGCGGTTGCGATCCTTGGCGATGCGCACCACCGCCGGATCGATCTCGTAATACGTAAGCTTGTCGCCAGGTTTCATCTGGCACGCCAAGGTGCCGGTACCGAGACCAACGACGGCAGCATTGATCGGCCCGTTGCGCTTGAGCCGGGCCGCATTGAGGCCCTCGGCCATCGGCGATTTGTCGTGATAATAAGTCGTAGCGACCGGGCGGCCGGTGACGGGATTGCCCGCGTCGTCGCGGATGCGCTGAGCGCCATGCTCGATGGTGCCGTGCTTCAGGATGCGGAATTGCCCGGCATCCGACTCCATCACCTTGTGAACGCCAAAGAAGCTGCGCACGAAATCGCGCTTACCGGCATCGGCCCCGAACAGGAGCACGAACATCAGCGACGCTGCGATGACGCCGGCGAAGGTCGCCACATTGCGCTGCATGCCAAAGGCCAGGACCAGCAGTGCCGCAATCCAGAGATTGAACGAGTCCTCGTAAAACTCATATCGCCAAGCGTAAGCCGCATAAAGCATCGCTGCGATACCGACGAGCAGCACGATCCAGATCGCGAGGTAGAATTTGCTGCGCGGCCAGGCGAGACCCGGCCGGCACAGAGCGGCAGCAATGATGAGCAGCGGATATTCGGCGACCCACGAGAAAATCTGCTGCGCAATAAGGCCTGCGAAAATGCCGCCAATGACGCCGCCGAGCGACAAATACAGATAGAACGACGTCAGGTAGCGCGCCGGCGGACGTCGCCGTGCCAGTTCGCCGTGACACATCAGTGCCAGCACAAAGAAGCCGACGAGATTGATCGCAATCAGGGTCAGGATCTGATCCGCAGATCCCAGCGCCAGCGAGATGACGAGCAGGATGATCGCAACCGGAGCGATCCACAGCACCAGCCGATGCGGCAGGATCGGCCGCGACTGGAACGCGATCACAAACGTCGCCAGATACAGCGCCAGCGGCACCACCCACAGGAACGGTGCGGCTGCGACATCGGTCGAGATATGCGCGGTGATGGCGATGAGCAGCGCCGACGGCACCGCAGCCAATGCGATCCAGATCAGCGCGTCGCGCCAGGTTGGCGGCGTAGCAGCATCCGTACCGATGTCGGGCAGTTCGTTGCGCGAGCGAATGAGCCAGACGCCGCACGATGCGATTAGCGCGATCAGAACGTAGAAACCGATGGTCCAGCCGCCCGTCTGCTGCCCGAGCCGGGAGAACGGCTCGATCGCAAAGGGATAGGCCAGCAGCGCCAGAAAGCTGCCGACATTGCTGGCGGCGTAGAGGAAATACGGGTCTTTAGCCGAGGGGTGTCCGGTCCGCGCGAACCAGGCCTGCAGCAATGGGCCATTGGCCGATAAGGCAAAGAAAGGCAGGCCGATCGACGCGGCGAACAATCCGAGCAGCCAGAAGGCCTCACCCTGAGCCGGTACGCGTCCCCAACCGGTCGCGATCGCAAGCGGCAACGCGAAGGTGGCGGCGATCATCACCAGGAGATGCACCACGACCGAAACCCGGCCCGGCAGATAGCGGGTCAGCAGATGGGCGTAGGCATAGCCGGCGAGCAGCATGGCCTGGAAGAACACCATCGCCACCGACCAGACCGCCGGCGTGCCGCCGAGTTGCGGCAGCACCATCTTGGCGAACAGCGGCTGGACGACGAACAGGAGCGCGGCGCTGACGAAGATCGCCGCGACGTAGGTGAGAAGCAGGAGCCTGTTGGACGAGGCGGAGACTGGCATAAAGACTGCTCTGGGAACGGGCTATAGCGCTCCTTGCGGGCAGAAGCCGGCCAGGGCCGCCGCTTATAGCGTATCCGTCCCGGCCGGGCAGTCACGAATTGAGGATTCGTCCCGCCACTGCATCCAGCTTTTTGACGAGTTCCGGATCACGCGCTTCCGGCGCCGTGATCAGCGCAGCGTCGAGCGCCCGGTCCGACCCGATCGGGCACGGCTCATGCTCGCGCGGGAAGTCCTTGGCCAGCCGCGCCACCAGACGCTTCGCCTTTTCGGCATTGCCGGTCAGAACCTTGATCACGTCCTGAACAGTCACCGCGTCATGGTCGGGATGCCAGCAATCGAAATCGGTGACCATGGCGACGGTCGCGTAACAAATCTCTGCCTCGCGGGCGAGCTTGGCCTCCGGCATGTTGGTCATGCCAATGACCGAGTAACCGAGCTGCTTGTAGGTGAGGCTTTCGGCCAGCGAGGAAAACTGCGGACCCTCCATGCAGACATAGGTGCCGTCGCGAACAACATCGATCCCCTCCTCGCGCGCTGCGGCGGCAAGATGGATGCGCAGACGCGGCGAGACCGGATGCGCCATCGACACATGCGCAACCAGTCCCTTGCCGAAAAATGAGCTCTCGCGCTTGTGGGTGCGATCGACGAATTGATCCACCAGCACGAACATGCCAGGCGGCAATTCTTCCTTGAACGAGCCGCAGGCCGACACCGAGATCAGATCGGTGACGCCGACCCGCTTGAGCACATCGATATTGGCGCGATAATTGATGTCAGACGGCGACAGGCGATGGCCCTTGTCATGCCGCGGCAGGAAGACGACCGGCAGCCCGGACATCTCGCCGATCCGCAACGCGCCCGACGGTTCGCCCCACGGGCTCGTGACGCGCTCCTCGCGCACATTTTCGAGCCCTGGCAGATCATAAATGCCGGAGCCGCCGATGATACCGAGAACGGATTTCGTCATTTGCCTCACCCCAAAAAGCAATATGCCCGGTCAAGCCGGGCATATGCTCGCAGAATGTAATCGCCGTTAAGAACGGCCCTTGTTTTCGGTCGAAGCCCGTTGGCCCTCGAGCATTTCCGGATGCGCCTTCACCGCTGCCCACACCTTCTTTTTGGTGAAGTACATCAGCCCGGCGAAGAACAGCAGGAAGATCATCACCTGCAGACCAAGCCGCTTGCGCGCTTCCATGTGGGGCTCAGCCGTCCACATCAGGAAAGCGGTGACGTCCTTGGCGTATTGGGCAACGGTCTGCGGTGCGCCGTCGTCATACGTGACCTGACCGTCGCTGAGCGGATTGGGCATGCCGATGGCATGGCCAGGGAAGAACTTGTTGTAGTGCGTCCCTTCGGGCGCCGAGAAGCCTTTCGGGGCTTCGGTATAGCCCTGCATCAGCGCAGTGATGTAGTCGGGGCCCTGCTCCTGGTACTGCGTGACGAGGTCCAGCAGGAACCAGAAGCCGCCGCGCTCGTAAGTGCGCGCCTTGGTGATCAGCGACAGATCCGGCGGCAATGCGCCGCCGTTGGCCGCACGCGCGGCATTGTCGTTCGGGAACGGCTTCGGGAAATGGTCAGCCAGACGCCCCGCGCGCTCGAACATTTCGCCGGCGTCGTTCGGGCCGTCCTGTACCTTGTATTCGGCCGCGATCGCGGCCGCCTGCGGCATCGTGAAGCCTGGACCGCCAGCCTCCGCAAGATTGCGGAACGCAACCAGCGAAAGGCTGTGACAGGACTGGCAGACCTCGCGGTAGACCTTGAAACCGCGCTGAAGCTCGCCGCGGTCAAATGTTCCGATTGGCCCCGAGAACGACCAGGATTGCTTCGGCGGCTGTTCCGCTTCGCCAGCGGCAAGCACAGGCCCGGTCAGACCGAGGGCCAGCGCAAGAGCAATGAAGGAGCGTTGCATCGTCATCGTCTCTCTCCGCGCCTTCATGCTTTCTTCGGTGCGGGTGCCGGTGCGCCGATCGGCACGCCGTCCTTCAGCACCGATTCCGAAATCGAATTGGGCAGGGGTTTGGTGGTTTCGAACCGCGACAACAGCGGCAGAATGATCAGGAAGTGCGCGAAGTAGTAGAAGGTGAGAATCTGCGACGCGATCACGTAGCCGCCTTCCGCCGGCTTGGCGCCGAGATAGCCAAGGCCAAGGCAAACCGCCACGAAGATCCAGAAGAACTGCCGGAACAGCGGACGATAGCGCGCGGAGCGGACCTTCGAGGAGTCCAGCCACGGCAGGAAGACCAGAATTCCGATCGAAGCGAACAGCGCGATGACGCCAAGCAGCTTGTTCGGAACGGCGCGCAGGATCGCGTAGAACGGCAGGTAGTACCATTCAGGTACGATATGCGCAGGCGTCACCGCCGGGTTGGCCGGGATATAGTTGTCGGCGTGGCCGAGATAGTTCGGCAGATAGAATACGAAGTAAGCGAAGAACAGCATGAAGCAGACCATCGCGAAGCCATCCTTGATGGTCGCGTATGGCGTGAACGGCACGGTGTCCTTGTCGCCCTTCGGCTCGATGCCAGCCGGGTTGTTCTGGCCGGCGACATGCAGCGCCCAGACGTGCAGGACGACAACGCCGGCGATCACGAACGGCAGCAGATAATGCAGCGAGAAGAAGCGTTGCAGCGTCGGATTGCCGACCGCAAAGCCGCCCCACAGCCAGGTAACGAGAGTTTCGCCAACCCACGGAATGGCCGAGAAGAAGTTGGTGATGACGGTCGCACCCCAGAAGCTCATCTGGCCCCATGGCAGCGTGTAACCGAGGAAGCCCGTGGCCATCATCAAGAGGTAGATGATCACGCCAAGGATCCAGAGCACCTCGCGCGGAGCCTTGTAGGAGCCGTAATACATGCCACGGAACATGTGGATGTAGACGGCAATGAAGAACATCGAGGCGCCGTTGGAGTGCAAGTAACGCAGCAGCCAGCCGTAATTCACGTCGCGCATGATGTGTTCGACGGAATTGAACGCCAGAGTTTCATGCGGCGTGTAGTGCATCACCAGGATAATGCCGGTGATGATCTGCGCGCCCAGCATGAACGAAAGAATGCCGCCGAAGGTCCACCAGTAATTGAGGTTACGCGGCGTCGGATAGGCGATGAAGGACGAGTGGACGAGCCCTGCGATCGGAAGCCGCGCTTCCATCCATTTCATGAATGCGTTTTGCGGCTGGTAAGTAGAGTGTCCGCTCATTGGGTAACCTTCTCGGAAGAACCTGCGGTTCAGTAAGTTTCGGACGGCGTCAGCCGATCTTGATCTTGGTATCGCTCAGGAATTCGTACGGCGGCAGCGCCAGATTAAGCGGTGCCGGGCCGGAACGGATGCGGCCGGAGGTGTCGTAAACGGAACCGTGGCACGGGCAGAAATAGCCGTTATAGGCGCCGGAATGGGCGATCGGGATACAGCCGAGATGGGTGCAAATGCCGATCAGCACCTGGAACTGCTCATGCCCCTTCTTCACACGCGCCGAATCCGGCTGTGGGTCGGGCAGGCTCGACAGGTTCACGTCCACCGCTTCCTGAATTTCCTTCTTGGTGCGGTGATTCACAAAGATCGGCTTGCCGCGCCAGAATACCTTGATGACCTGCCCTTCGGCGATGGGGGTCAGATCTACCTCGATCGGCGCACCGGCCGCGATGGTGGAAGCGTCCGGATTCATCTGCGAGATCAGCGGCCAGGCAGTGAAGGCTGCGCCGACGGCGCCAACCGCCCCAGTCGCGACGTAAAGAAAATCGCGGCGCGTATGAGCCGCCGATGCTGTGGATGCCACGGTAAGGTCCCTCTTCCGACATGCCGGGGCCCGCGCGCGCGGCGAACCGCAAATTGGACACGACCGTTTCGTCCGTCCCACGGCGGCGAGCGAACCGGCCACGTCCAACCCTTCAAGGAAAGGCCTTCGGCAGCGATCCGGCGGCGTGTTATTGGCACCCTTACCGGGGGAGTGCAAGCCTGCCTTTGCAACAGAGCTAAAGAGACGCACAACCCCTTCGTCCCACGGCGTATTCTGTCATCCCGGATCCCGCATTTTGACCACCGGACATCCCCTCGCGATCGCGCTTTACGAACCGGACATCCCACAAAATACCGGAACGATTCTACGGCTTTGCGCCTGTCTCGGGGTGGAAGCCCACCTGATCGAGCCGGCCGGCTTCCCGATTACCGACCGGGCATTTCGCCGCGCCGCCATGGATTATCTCGACCAGGTCACGATCCATCGGCATGTCTCATGGCAGGCATTCGATTCGTGGCGCCGCTCGGAGGGGCTCGAACTCGCCTTATTCACGACCCGCGGAGCCAATTCATATCTCGATTATGATTACCGACGGCGTGGGATCCTGATGTTTGGCCGCGAGTCGGCAGGCGTGCCGGACCGGGTGGCCGAAGCCGCCGACGCCCGGCTTGTGATCCCGATCAAGGAAAAGCTGCGGTCGCTCAATATAGCTATGGCTTGCGCGATGGCGGTCGGTGAAGCGATCCGGCAGACGCGCAGCCCAGCCCCTGACCAGATTGCGGGCAGCGTGGCCACAACCAGAAACCACAACCAGAAATAAGTAAACGTCCATCCGGAATAACGGGAAGCACACGGTTACATGACAACGGCATCACAAAGAGCAACTGGCATTTCATTCCCCCTGCCCGACGCTCCCGAACTCGAGCGGCGCAAGACTGCCGCCCGCATCTGGTTCGAATCACTTCGCGATCAGATTTGCAGCGCCTTCGAACAGCTCGAAGACGAACTTCCGGGCGGATTGCCACAATCAAACATGAAACCAGGCCGCTTTGTCCGCACGCCGTGGAATCGCACCGACCACAGCGGTGCGCCGGGTGGCGGCGGCGTGATGTCGATGATGAACGGTCGCGTGTTCGAAAAGGTCGGCGTGCATTGCTCGACCGTTCATGGGGAGTTTGCGCCGGAATTCCGTGGGCAAATACCTGGTGCCGAGACCGATCCGCGCTTCTGGGCGTCGGGCATCTCGCTGATTGCACATATGTGGAATCCCAATGTGCCGGCTGTGCACATGAACACCCGCTTCGTGGTCACCACGAAAGCCTGGTTCGGCGGCGGCGCCGATCTCACTCCGGTTCTGAACACGCGTCGCAATCAAGACGATCCTGACACCATCGCCTTCCACGCTGCACTGAAGAAAGCCTGCGACGATCATGCCGCCATTGCGCCTTACGACAGGTACAAGTCGTGGTGTGACGAGTACTTCTGGCTCAAGCATCGCAATGAGCCCCGCGGCATCGGCGGCATTTTCTACGATTGGCACAACAGCGGCGATTGGGGCGCGGACTTCGCGTTTACGCAGGATGTTGGGCGCGCATTTCTCGACATCTATCCCGACCTGGTACGCCGGAATTTCGAAACGCCCTATGGCGAAGCCGAACGCGAGGAACAACTGGTGCGGCGCGGTCGCTATGTCGAGTTCAACCTGCTGTATGACCGCGGTACGATTTTCGGGCTACGAACCGGCGGCAATGTCGATTCGATACTTTCGTCGATGCCGCCGATGGTGAAGTGGCCGTAATCCTGCCCTGTTCTGGAATCGATTGGGCGAGACAGCGGGGCCAACTTCTCCACAAGGGAGGTGCCTCGGCAGGTGGCCTCGCTCCAACTTGAAAGCTGCCGGGCGGTGCTATCGTAATTGACCGAAGCCCCAACCTGTGAGCGCAAGTACTCCGAAACCGTCGCGCCCTGAAGTTAAGTTCCGGTTAGCCACAAACTTGTTGCGTCTGCGACACACTGCCTGCGTATGTGGCTTCCAGGCGAGATTGTGGCACTTTTTTAGTAACTTCTGCCGCAATTCATACGTACACGAAAGCTGGGACGAACAAGTCAAAACGTCTTGTCACAACTACCCAAAAATACGGGGGACTTTAATGCGTTATCTTTCAACTCTGGTGGCTGCTGGCCTCGTGCTTGGCACCGCTCAGGTCGCTTCGGCGGCCGACATTGCCCGCCCGGTCTACAAGGCCGCTCCGGCGCCGGTGATGGCTTACAACTGGTCGGGCTTCTATGCCGGTATTCACGGCGGCTATGGCTGGGGCGAAGTTGGCTCGAACTTCTTCGGCGGTCACTCCAAGCAGGACGGCTGGTTCGGCGGCGGCCAGATCGGCTACAACTGGCAGGGCGTTGGTTCGCCGTGGGTGTGGGGTGTTGAAGTCGATTCGGCTTGGGCAAACCTCGAAAATGATGTCACCGTCGTCAGCGGCGGCGTTGTTGCCAACGCCTTCAGCGAGCTGAACTACTTCGGTACGGCCCGCCTGCGTCTCGGTTACGCTGTTGACCGCGTGCTGTGGTACGCAACCGGTGGTCTCGCTTGGGGCCGCAACGAAATCGGCGCAAGCGTTGCTATCCCGGCTCTCGGCGTTGCCGCTGGTGCCAACTCGTCCAACACCCATGTCGGCTTTGCGGTCGGCGGCGGTCTGGAGTGGGCGCTGGTCGACAACTGGACCGCGAAGGTTGAGTACATGTACCTCGACCTCGGCCGTGAAAACTACTTCGGTGGCGTGGGCGCCGGCGGCTTCGATGCCGACGTGACCGCACACACCGTCAAGGTCGGCCTGAACTACCGCTTCGGCTACGGCAAAGGCCCAGTGATGGCGAAGTACTGATCCGGACTTCGTCCTGATCTTGAAAGCCCCGGCCTTTGGCCGGGGCTTTTTTCGTTTAAGCGTCTGTTTGAGAATTTGCTGCCCGATCGGCAATCGCAGCGATGGTGGCTGCGTCGTCGGGAAAATCGGCAGCGATCCAAGCGGTTTCCGCAGCACGCATCGCTAAGCCAAGAGCCGGACCTTTCGCGATTCCCCGCGCCATCAAATCGCTCGCAGCAATCGGGAAAGCCGGCGCGGTCCAGTGCTCTGGCAAAGTCGCAAGTGTCCGCCAGCGCGAATCCGCAACAGTCTCACCCGATCGACTCCAGGATAGAAGCACGCGGTCGAGAAAGTTATCTGGACCCAAGCGGTATAATAACCCACGCGCATCGGCTGGCGTCATCTCGGCCACAATCCGCCACCATCGATCTGACATCGAGAGCAGGCGTCGCGCTTCACCATTGGACAGCCGCAGCCGCGCGAACAGCCGCTCGGCATCCTCGGACACGAATAGCGACAGTGCACCGAGCCGCCTTACGGCGTCGGGGGCGAGGTTCATTCCGGCTTCGATCGTCACAAGCTTGTCGAGCGATCTGGGCAGAGGCACACCGCCGAGGATCTGTACCAGCAAACCCGCATCGGCCATCACCTCGACTGCCCCACTCGCACGCTTGGCGATCAGCAGCTTGAACAATTCAGCCTGCACCCGCTCCCGCGATAAGGTCTCAAGACCTTCGCGACCCGCGATGCAGGCCATGAGGGCGGATTGATCGGGCTCGCCCTCTCCATAGGCGGCATGAAACCGGAAGAAGCGCAGGATACGGAGATAATCCTCTTCGATCCGGGTGGCCGCATCGCCAATAAAGCGCACATGTCGCGCACTCAGATCGTCCAGCCCACCGACATAATCGTACACCACGCCATCGCGCGAAGCCGACAGCGCATTCATGGTGAAATCCCGCCGCTCGGCATCGCGCTTCCAGTCGCGCCCGAATGCGACCTTGGCCTTGCGTCCATAGGTTTCGACATCTTCGCGAAGTGTCGTCACTTCGAACGGATGCCCCTGCACAATCAAAGTCACCGTGCCGTGGTCGATCCCGGTCGGCACCATACGAATACCGGCCAGCTTGGCACGACGCACGACTTCATCCGGCAAGGCCGTCGTCGCAACATCGATCTCACCAACCGGCTCCCCGATCAGCGCATTGCGAACCGCACCGCCGACGACGCGCGCTTCCTCCCCATCAGTGTCGAGGACGTCGAAAATGCGTGTCAGTGGCCCATCGATCAGCCACGCGGCATCGTCAAGGCGCGCGGCCATCATTTAAATTGTCCCGGGATCAGCTTGCCGTCTTCCATATGCGGGGGCACGTATTTCGACCCAACCGGATGACCGGACTTCTCCGCAAGCAGAAAGAAACTGCCGAACATCAAGAGCAAAGCAATGAGAGTCAGCACACCGACGACGCGAATATTCCACGACGCAGGACTGAGCACGCCGTTGCGTGTCGCGATCAGAAAGGCTGCATAGACGGCGAACGGTGTAAGAAACAGCAGCATCTCGGTCAGCACTGGCCGGATCATGCGCCGTAAATCCTCTCGTACAGATTCCTGAATATGCCCGCCGTGACGCCCCAGATGTACCGCTCTCCAAACGGGATCGCGTAATAGGTCCGCATCAAGCCCTGCCATTCGCGGCTGTGCTTCTGATGGTTCGCCGCCTCCATCATGAACGACAGCGGCACCTCGAAAGCGTCGTCAACCTCGCCGGGATTGAGCGTCAAAGAAAATCCCGGTTGCACACGCGCGACCACCGGCACGATACGATAGCCAAGCGTCGTCATATAGACATCGAGGTAACCGATCGGATCGATTACGCTGGCGGGCAATCCGATCTCCTCATCGGCCTCGCGCAAGGCCGCCGCAAGCGGCGTCGCGTCGGTCGGGTCGATTTTCCCACCCGGAAATGCAATCTGCCCGGCGTGCTGCGGCAGGTGGGCCGTGCGCTGGGTCAATAGCACCATCGGCTCGTCGCGCTCGATAACGGGTATGAGTACGGCAGCCGGCTTGATGGGCCGCACCGCCGCTATCTCTTTCGATACCGGATCGAGATCGTGATCGCCGCGCGTGGGCACGGCATCAGGATTGCTCAAGCCAATCGGCTCATCGAGTGTAAGCACCTGACGCGCGCGGTCGAAGAAATCGTTTCGCCGGAGCCCCTGCGCAGCAACCACCATCATTCCAATTCCTTCAGCACATCGGCGCGCATCATCGCAAAGAAGATGCCGGCGGACTGAATGCCGAACATGCGCTCCCCATTAACGTCGCGTTCCTCACCCAACGCCACCAGATCGTAAAACAGCGCGCGCGTCACCTTTGCCCATAAATTGCGCCGCACATGCAGGTAGGGCTTCAGCCCTCCGGACGATTTTTCAGCCTCGAACCGCAAGCCATGCCCGGCATCGCAGGTGACCCAGTCATCGACGTTGGTTCGAAAGCGCAGGAGTGGCCCTCCGCCCGCGCCTTCCTGCTGCATCTCGACAGCAAGAAAGGGCGCGTCCTCAACCACGATCCCGATTTTCTCCGCCGGCGTGACAAGAAAGTATTGATCGCCATCCCGCTTGAGCACAGAGGCAAACAGCTTGACCAGTGGCGCGCGGCCAATCGGCGTCCCGAGATAGAACCAGGTCCCGTCCGACGCGATCCGGATATCGAGGTTCCCACAAAAAGGCGGATTCCATAGATGAACAGGTGGCAGACCCTTGTCGCCAGTCTCGCGGATCGCGGCGGCTATCCCATCCAGGCCGCCGGTATCTTTCTGCCTTTGCTTCGCCATGGTTTGTCTTGAGCCTGTCATCGTCCGTCAGGAAACGGAGTTTCCCCCGCGTGAAAATGATCCCTCGAGATAGCCGGTCACCCACGGAAAATGACGTAAGCTGCCAGATATTAAGGCCAGATAGGGAGATTCGTCGTGCCATCCGGCACGTCCAGCCATGGCGCGCTTGTTGCACCGTTTCCTATAGATATATGGCCCTTAAAGCGGGACGACAGAAGGAGCATGACTATGCCGGTACCCGGCGAGACCATCGACACGCTCGAGGACATGATCGTCCGCGCCGCTGAATCGACCGCGACCCATGCACGAGCGGCGAGGGACGCCGTCGGCACCGTCATTTTTGGTCAGGAACGTGTGGTCGAACAGGCGCTGATTACCATCCTGTCCGGCGGGCATGCCCTTCTGGTCGGCGTTCCGGGCCTCGCCAAGACGAAACTTGTGGAAACCATGGGTGTCGTGCTCGGCCTGGATGCCCGGCGCATCCAGTTCACGCCGGACTTGATGCCGTCGGACATCCTCGGCTCCGAGGTGCTGGAGGAGAATCCCGGCGGCAAGCGCAGCTTCCGGTTCATTCCGGGACCGGTCTTCACGCAGTTGCTGATGGCTGACGAAATCAACCGTGCCAGCCCGCGGACGCAGTCCGCGCTCCTGCAAGCCATGCAAGAACTTCACGTCACGGTCGCCGGCGCACGCCATGACGTCCCGAAGCCGTTCCATGTCCTGGCGACGCAAAATCCACTCGAGCAGGAAGGCACCTATCCGCTGCCGGAAGCGCAGCTCGACCGCTTTCTGATGCAGATCGACGTCGACTATCCTGACCGCGACGCCGAACGCCGCATGCTGTTCGACACCACCGGCGCGGAAGAGGCCAAGCCGAAAACGGCGATGACCGCCGACGAACTGATCGCAGCGCAGCGCCTCGTGCGGCGGCTGCCGGTCGGCGAATCTGTCGTCGAAGCCATCCTTGCGCTTGTCCGTTCGGCTCGCCCCGGGGACGGCAATGACGATGTGACGAAGTCCATCGCATGGGGACCCGGCCCGCGCGCCAGCCAAGCATTGATGCTCGCGGTCCGTGCGCGCGCATTGCTCGATGGCCGGCTCGCACCGTCGATCGACGACGTCGTGGCGCTGGCTGAACCTGTTCTAAAGCACCGGATGGCGTTGACCTTCGCGGCACGCGCCGAAGGTGAAAGCGTTGAGGCCGTGATCGGCCGATTGAAGTCGCGGCTTGGGTGATCGATGGCGGTCGAGCCAGACACTCGCAAGCTTGAAACCGATGCCGTCCGTCGCGCGAGCGGCCAGTCACGCACACTTGCCGCCAGTCTGCCGCGGCTGATGCTGGAGGCGCGCCATATCGCGGCCACCATCATTCATGGGCTGCACGGCCGCCGCCGCGCAGGATCGGGTGAGAATTTCTGGCAATATCGCCGCTTCGTTTCGGGCGAACCGGCGCGCCGCGTCGACTGGCGGCGTTCGGCGCGCGACGATCATCTTTATGTGCGTGAACAGGAATGGGAAGCCGCGCATACCGTCTGGATCTGGCCGGATCGCTCACCTTCGATGATGTTCACGTCATCGCTGGCGCATGAAAGCAAGCTTGATCGTACGCTGGTCATCGCCTTTGCGCTTGCGGAAGTCCTTGTTGAAGGCGGCGAACGCGTCGGCATTCCCGGACTAATGCGGCCGACGGCCAGCCGCAACGTCATCGACAAGATGGCGCAGGCGATGCTGCACGATGGTTCGGAACGCAGCAGCCTGCCGCCCTCGTTCTCTCCTGCGCCCTTGTCGGAAGTCGTGATGCTGTCCGACTTCTGGAGCCCAATCGCCGAATTCCGCGACACGCTGGCTCAGCTATCCGGCGCGCGTACCAGCATGCATGTCATTCAAGTCGTTGATCCGGCTGAAGAAACCTTCCCGTATTCTGGCCGCATCGAATTTCTCGAGCCGGAAGGATTGGGAAGCGTGATCGCCGGGCGGGCCGAGACCTGGCGCGAAGACTATGTCCGCAAGCTCGCGGAACATCGCGCGTTCATGCGCGTAGAAACCGGCAAGCTCGGCGCGAGCTTCATTATTCATCGCACTGATCGGCCGGCGAGCGAGCTCGTGCTCGCGCTTCACGCTCGGATGGGCCAGAGCGCGGATGCGGCTCCGGCCAGAACAATGCAGAACAACGAAGCGGAGGCCCGCCCATGATCGGCGGATTGCCGCTCGGCTTCGCACAGCCGCTGGTGCTGCTCGGCCTGCTCAGCCTGCCGGTGCTGTGGTGGCTGCTGCGACTGATCCCGCCTCGTCCGAGACGATTGGCATTCCCGCCGGCACGGTTGCTGTTCGATATCGCGCCGAAGGAAGAGACGCCGGCCCGCACGCCGTGGTGGCTGACGCTGCTCCGCCTGCTGTTGGCTGCGCTGCTGATCATCGCCGCGGCCGGCCCGTTGTGGAATCCATCGGTTGCGACCTCCGGCGGTTCGACACCGATCGCGTTGCTGATCGACGACGGGTGGGCGGCCGCCTCCACCTGGGACGCCCGTATCCGGACCGGCGAGGACATCCTGTCTCGCGCCGAAGCCGACGGACGTGGTGTCGCCATCATCCCAATGTCGGAAGCCGGACGCGGCATCACGCTGCAGCAAGCCGCCGCGGCGCGCGTGCAACTGCGTCAACTGACGCCGAAGCCGCATGCGGTTGAACGCACGGAAGCGTTGCCGGCATTGTCGCGCTTCTTGAACACCACGACGGATGCGGAATTGATATGGCTGTCGGACGGTGTGCATCTCGGACGCGCCGATGAATTCATCTCCGGCCTGACCAGTCTGATCGGCAACCGCATCATGACGGTTGTCGAAGGCGGCATTTCGCCCCCGCTGTCGCTGAATGCGGCCGACAATGCGGCGGGCGCTCTCACCGTGAAGATTCAACGCGCAACAGCCGGTGACTCGCAAACCGGCATCGTGCGCGGACTCGATCTGAAGGGCCTGCCGCTTGGCGAAGCTCGCTTCGTCATCAAATCCGGCGAACGAGAAGCGACATCGACTTTCGATCTGCCGGTCGAAATCCGCAACGACATCGCGCGCCTCGAAATCACTGGCGAACGTTCGGCCGGCGCGGTGCAGTTGCTCGACAAGCGCTGGCGCCGCCGCAGCGTCGGCGTCATCACCGGCGCGACCGCGGATACGGCGCAGCCCCTGCTCGCCTCCACCTTCTATCTGCAGCGTGCGCTGTCACCCTTCGCCGATGTGCGGATGGGTGAGCGCGTGTCGCCGTCCGAAGCCGTGGTGCGGTTTCTCGACCAGAACGTACCGATGCTGATCCTTGCCGATGTCGGCAATGTTGTCGGCGTTGCGCGTGATCGCCTGACCAAATGGATCGAGGATGGCGGCGTGCTGGTGCGGTTCGCGGGGCCTCGCCTGGCCGCTTCCGACGACGATCTCGTTCCGGTTCGTTTGCGGCGCGGTGGCCGCACGCTGGGCGGCTCCCTATCGTGGGAGAAGCCGCAGCCCCTGTCCGCTTTTTCGAACGACGGCCCATTCGGCGGCATGGCCGTGCCGGGCGACGTCACAGTCAGCCGTCAGGTGCTGGCAGAGCCTGAGGCGGGTCTGGCGGAACGAAGCTGGGCCACCCTCAACGACGGCACGCCGCTCGTCACCGGTGCACGTCGCGGCAAAGGCATGATCGTGCTGTTCCATGTCACCGCCGACACGCGCTGGTCCGATCTGCCGCTATCAGGCGCCTTCGTGGACATGCTGAAACGTCTCGTCGCAATGGCGGGCACGAACGTCACGGGAGAGCAAGCCGCGACCGAACGCGATCGCGAAACGCTCGCGCCGGCTCGCACGCTCGACGGCTTTGGCGCCTTCAGCGCGCCACCTGGGAGTGCCAAGCCGGTGCCGGCAAACTACGCGAACCGCGCCACGGGTGAATTTCCCCCCGGCTTTTACGGACCACCGGAAGGATTACTGGCCGTGAACACACTAACCGCGGCCGACAAGCCGGAGGCTCTCGACATCTCGTCCTTGAACGCGCGCCGCGATGTCTATCGGCTGACGGAGCCACTCGATCTGCGCGGCCCGATCTTCCTTGCCGGTCTCGCTTTGTTGCTGATCGATGCGCTTGTTGTGTTCTGGCTCGCGGGCGGTATCGGACGGCTGACTCGGCAACGCCGTCGCGCTGTTGCGTCAGGGATTGCCCTCGCCCTGATGTTGTCGGGCATGCCCGTCCCATCTCCGGCGGACGCGCAAACTGTGCCGCAAGCGCAGCGGCAAACTGCGGCACCGGCGAAGTCCGGGCTGTCCGCCGCCGACGAGTTCGCCATGAAGTCGGCGCTGGAGACCAAGCTCGCCTATGTCATCACTGGAGACGCCGAAACCGATGCTGTCAGCAAGGCGGGCCTCAGCGGTTTGACGCTGTTTCTCGCACAGCGCACGGCCCTTGAGGGGGGCGATCCTGTCGGGCTTGACCTCACTCGCGACGAACTCAACTTCTTTCCGCTGATCTACTGGCCGATCGTACCGAACGCACCAAAACCTTCGCCCGAAGCCTTGGCCCGCATCGACGCCTACATGAAGCAGGGCGGCACAGTGTTATTCGACACGCGCGATGCGATCATGGCGCCGCCTGGCCCCGGCGGCGAAGCCCGTAGCCCCGGCATGGTGGCGTTGCGGCAAATCCTGTCGTCGCTTGATATCCCCGAGCTTGAGCCGGTATCGAAAGATCACGTGCTCACAAAGACCTTCTTCCTGCTGCGGGACTTCCCCGGCCGCTTCAATGGCGGTCAACTCTGGGTCGAAGCCCTGCCGACGCAGGACGACGTCGATAACGAAGCCGAAAACCAGCGCCCTGCCCGCGCCGGCGACGGCGTCTCGTCGATCCTCATCACATCGAACGATCTGGCCGGCGCATGGGCGATGCGCTCGGACGGCCAGCAGATGCTGCCGATGGTGTCGAACGAACCGCGTCAGCGTGAGATGGCCTACCGGGCCGGCGTCAACATCGTCATGTACACGCTGACCGGAAACTACAAAGCCGATCAGGTTCACATTCCGGCCTTGCTGGAACGGCTGGGGCAATGAAGGCGATCGCGCACACACTCCATACCTCCCCCTGCAAGGGGGAGGTCGTCGCACGAAGTGCGGCGGGTGGGGGTCTTGTTTGTTGCTTGACCCCTCCCCGGCGTTTCACGCCGACCCTCCCCTTTCAGGGGAGGGATAAGGAAGATCATCGATGAATTTCGGCATCGCTTTCGCACCGCTTGTCCCGACCTACATCCTGTGGGCTGCGGCGATCGTTGCCCTGATCATGTCTGCGCTGCTGCTTGTGATCCGCAGCCGCGGCGCACTGGTGCGCGCAACTGCATTTGCTCTCCTGATCCTTGCGCTGGCGAACCCATCTTTCACACGCGAAGACCGTGACCCGATCCCCTCCGTGGTTGCCGTCGTGATCGACAAAAGCCCGAGCCAGGGCTTTGGCGAGCGCGCAAAACAGACCGAAGAAGCGCGCACCGCGCTGAGTGAGCGGCTGGCGCGCATTCCCAATCTCGACGTACGCGTCGTGGAAGCCGGCGTTGCCGATGGCGAGACCGACGGCACACGGTTGTTCAACGCACTCGGCGCGGCTCTGGCCGATGTGCCGCCGGACCGTATTGCGGGAGCCTTCCTGATTACTGACGGCCGCGTGCATGACGTGCCGACCGATGCGTCTGCGCTCGGCTTCTCCGCACCGTTGCATGCGCTGATCACCGGCGTCGCCAATGACCGCGACCGCAGGGTCGTGCTGACCACCGCGCCGCGTTTCGGCATTGTCGGTCAGTCGCAGACCATCGCCTTCCGCGTCGAGGATCAAGGCGTCGGCCGCTCGACGGCGCGCATCACCGTACGCCGCGACGGCGAACAGATCGAAACGCGCAACGTCAACACCAATGCCCCGGTGCGGGTGCAGATCCCGATCCCGCATGCTGGGCCGAACATCGTCGAAATCGAAGCTGCGCCACTCGACAATGAACTGACGGCGGTGAACAACCGCGCTGTCGTGTCGATCGACGGCGTGCGCGACAAGCTGCGTGTGCTTCTTGTTTCCGGCGAACCGCATGCCGGCGAGCGGACATGGCGCAACCTGCTCAAGTCCGACGCGTCGGTCGATCTCGTGCATTTCACGATTCTGCGTCCGCCGGAAAAGCAGGACGGCACACCGATCAACGAATTGTCGTTGATCGCCTTTCCGACGCGCGAACTGTTCCAGCAGAAGATCGGCGAGTTCAACCTCATCATCTTCGACCGCTATGCCCGACAAGGCGTGCTGCCGATCGTCTACTTCGACAACATCGCCCGTTATGTGCGTGACGGCGGCGCGGTGCTGATCGCAGCCGGTCCCGATTACGCGAGCCCAACCTCGCTCTGGCGCACACCGCTCGACGCGGTGCTGCCGGCCGAGCCGAGCGGCTCGATGATCGAGCGCCCGTTTCATGCGCGGCTGAGCGACATCGGCAAGCGCCATCCGGTCACTCGTGCTCTGGAAGGCGCCGGCGAAGAGCCGCCGCACTGGAGCCGTTGGTTCCGCTTGGTCGATACCCGCAACAGTCAAGGCAGTGCGGTGATGGAAGGGCCGGACGGCAAGCCACTTCTGGTCCTGTCCCGCGAAGGCGAAGGACGCGTGGCGTTGCTGCTATCGGATCACATCTGGCTGTGGGCCCGCGGTTTTGAAGGCGGCGGCCCGCATCTCGATCTTTTGCGTCGGCTGTCGCACTGGCTGATGAAGCAGCCGGATCTCGAAGAAGAAGCATTGCGCGTGGTGGCGCGCGGCCGCGATCTCACGATCGAGCGGCAGACGATGGCAGAAGCGGTCGAACCCGTGACGGTGACGACACCATCGGGCGCAACACGGACGGTGACGCTCCAGCAGGCAGAGCCCGGCCTCTGGCGCGGCGCAACACCGGCCAACGAACTCGGCCTGTGGCGCGCCACCGACGGCAAACTGACGACGCTGGTGAATGTCGGTCCGGTCAACCCGCGCGAATTTGCCGAAGTCACCTCGACCACCGATGTGCTGCGTCCGCTCAGCAATGCGACCGGCGGCGACGCGCGGCGACTGGACGACAATGGCTCGCTCAATGTCCCGCGCATCGTGGGCGTGCGCTCCAGCGAGACGTTCCGCGGCGACGACTGGATGGGTCTGAGGCTGCGTGATGCCAGCGTGTTGCGCGGCATCGGCGTGCTGCCGATCTTCGCCGGCCTGCTCGGCCTGCTGCTGTTGATCGGCTCGCTGGCGGCGACTTGGGCTAGAGAGGGGCGGTAGCTTGCCTTATCCCTCGCCGCTTGCGGGGAGGAATCAAGCCTCCGGCCAATCCGGGCGGACAACCCCGCTGACACCTTCGAACGCGCCATCGGTCAACTCGACGAACAGCAGCCGCGCCGGATCGACCGGCCCCGGCATTGTCACACGGTTACGCGGAGTGCGTTTAAAGCCAACACGGGCGTAATAGGGCTCGTCGCCCACCAGGATGATCAGCTTGTGACCGCGATCCCTGGCTTCTGCCAGAGCGCGCTGCAACAACGCGAAACCGATGCCGCGGTCCCTGAACGGCGGCTCGAGCGTGAGCGGACCGAGAAGCAGAGCCTTGTTCTCGCCGATCCGCACTGGAGAGAGCCGGATTGAGCCGACCAGCAAGGTGCCGATACGCGCGGTGAAGGACAGCGCCAGGTCGTGCCCGATGCCCTCGCGGATCCTGAAGGCCGTGCGCGCAAAGCGTCCCGGACCGAAGGTGCGCTCGTGCAGACGCTCGATCGCCAGTGCGTCCTCTTCAGCTTCCGGCAGGATGGTGATGGATAGGTCGGTCATGCGGGGATCGATCGTGGCGGCCGAACGCCGATTAGCACCTGACGCGCGCGAAATCCATCGGCCCGATCGATGATTTTGCCGTCGGGTGCCTGACCCCTGGGGGACTTGGCGCAGGCAGCCGGCTCCGCCATATCAGTCCGGCAATCGGGGAGCGAACGATGGGTTACTTTCTTGACGGTATTTGGCATGACCAGTGGTACGACACCGCCGAGACGAGAGGCCGCTTCCAGCGCGAGGCATCGCGTTTTCACAACTGGATCACGGCCGATGGGGCCGCGGGACCAACCGGCGAAGGCGGCTTCAAGGCCGAGCCGGACCGCTATCATCTCTACGTGTCGCTCGCCTGTCCCTGGGCGCACCGCACGCTGATCTTCCGCAAGCTGAAGAAGCTGGAAAACCTGATCTCGGTCTCGGTCGTCTCGCCGATGATGTTCGAGCGCGGCTGGACCTTCAACGAAGGCGAAGGTTCGAGCGGCGACGCGCTTTATCATTCGAGCACGCTCGGCGACATCTATCTGAAGGCCAATCCGAAATATTCGGGCCGTGTCACCGTGCCGGTGCTGTGGGACAAGCAGCGCGGCACGATCGTCAACAATGAATCGTCCGAGATCATCCGCATGCTCAACAGCGCGTTCAATGCGCTGACCGGCGACACGACGGATTTCTATCCGGCGGCGTTGCGGACCGAAATCGATGACATCAACAAGCGCGTCTATGAAACAGTGAACAACGGCGTCTATCGCTGTGGCTTTGCGACGACGCAGGACGCCTATGAGGAAGCCTTCGCGCAGTTGTTTGAAACGCTGGACGAACTGGAAGCCCGGCTCGGGGTACAGCGTTATCTTGCGGGCCGCAGTGTGACCGAAGCAGACTGGCGGCTCTTCCCAACGCTGATCCGCTTCGACGCCGTCTATGTCGGCCACTTCAAGTGCAACCTGCGGCGCATCGACGATTATCCGAACCTGTCGAACTACATGCGCGAGCTTTATCAATGGCCGGGCATCAGCGACACCGTGAACATCGATCAGATCAAGCGGCACTATTACGGCAGCCACAAGGGCATCAATCCGACCGGCATCGTTCCGGTCGGACCGGCGCTGGATTTCGAGCGTCCGCATGATCGCGGACGATTTGGCTGAAAAACGCGCTCAGACCGCTGGGGCGATGCGCGTATTCGCAGCCGCCATCCGGGACATCGCGACCCGGTCGGTCGGTATCGCTGCGTTGGCGGGTGTGTAAAGTCCGCGACGATCCGCGACGATGCTGAACGCCTGCGTCAGGCCGATCGTCGTCTCCGCAGAGCCGAGAACCAGATAACCATCCGCCGCGGTGACGCGAGCCAGCCGGTCCAGAATATCGGATTTGGTCGGCTGGTCGAAATAGATCAGCACATTGCGGCACATCACCAGGTCGAAGGTCCCCAGCCGCGAGAAATCGTTGAGGAGATTGAGCGGCCGGAACTGGACCATGCTGCGGATATGCGGCGCGATCTGCCATAGATCGCCCGACTGCGTGAAATACTTCAGCAGCATCTGGATCGGCAATCCGCGTTGCACCTCGAACTGGCTGTAGATGCCCGCCTTCGCCTTCTCCAGAACCGGCTTTGACAAATCGGTCGCGAGGATCTCGATCCGGAATCCGTCGAGCGCATGCCCCATCTCCTGCAGCAGCATCGCCAGGGAATAAGGCTCCTGCCCTGTGGACGCGGCGGCGCACCAGATCCGGATGCGCTTGTTGTGCGACCGCGCGGCGAGAAGGGATGGGATAATGAATGACTTGAAATGATCAAACGGAATTCGGTCGCGAAAGAAGAAAGTCTCGTTGGTGGTCATGGCCTCGACCACCTCGACGGTCAGGACCTCGTCATCGAGCCGCAATTGACGGACAATATCCGACAAGTTTGCATAGCCGCGGCGGAGCGCAATCGGCAGCAGGCGGCTTTCGAGCAGATACTGCTTGTCCGCCGCCAGCATGAGACCCGAGCGCTGCTTCAACAGCTTGCGGATGAAATCGTAATCCGATGGCGTCACACGCGCCTCCCGGCAAACAACCGTGAGATGGCAGGCGCGATGTCGTTCAGCGGCAGAAGCGACGAACACAGACCGGCCTGCGCGACCGAACCTGGCATACCCCACACGACGCTTGTCGCTTCGTCCTGTGCGATGACGCTTCCCCCGGATGTGACAATGTCATTGGCGCCGTCCGTGCCGTCCGTGCCCATGCCGGTCAGCACGAGACCGAGCACCCAACTGCCCCACACCATGGCCGCTGAAGAGAACAGGACGTCCACCGCCGGTTTGCAGAAATGCACCGGCGGCGCGTCGTCGAGGACGGCGATGGGCTGCCCCCCGGACCGCACGATGCGCAAATGCCGGTGCCCGGGCGCCACATAAATGCGGCCGGCGAGGACCGCCTCGCCATCCTCCGCTTCGCGCGCCGGTCGTCCCGTCGCACGCTCCAGATGCTCCGCAAGGATCGTGGTGAATGTCGGCGGCATGTGCTGCGTGATCAACACCGGCGCCTGATCGATCACAGGGCCGAGCCGCTTGCAGATTTCGGTCAGAGCTTGCGGCCCCCCAGTGGACGATCCGATCACCAGCACGCGTGGAGTGGCCGTCGATCCTGGTCGCAACGAGACGGTATCGTGCCGCTTGCCGGTGAATGGCAGCACATTGTCGAACGTCTGCGATTTGAGCCTTGCCTCGGCGACGCCACGGCGGTCCGGCTGCATCGGGCCACGCCGCGCGCGGACGCCAAGTTCGCGAATTTTCGTCATTAAGGCATGACGATACGCTTCGTTGGTGATCGCGCCTTCCGCATCAGGCTTTTGGACACAGTCGAGCGCACCCAGGGCTAACGCACGCAGCGATATCTCCGCGTTGCGGCGCGTCAGCGTCGACGCCATGATGACGGCGACGCCAGGCTTCTGCTTGAGGATCAATGGCAGCGCTTCGATGCCATCCATATCCGGCATCGCGATATCGAGCACAACAACATCTGGATCGGTGCGATCCAGCTTGTCGAGCGCTTCGCGCGCGGTTTGCACCGACGCGACGATTTCAATGCCCGTTTCGAGCTCGCTCCAGCGGCGAATGAAGCCTCGAGCGATGGCGGAATCATCGACCACCATCACCCTGACGGGCACGGTGGGCAGAAGGCAATCCTGCATGCTATGTGTCAGACCGGTCACAATACTCACCACCGGGCAAAGCTGTTGCCATTCAGATCAACCCGACTTCCTGAAATTTCGCTTCGACAATGTCGCGATCAAACGGCTTCATGATGTATTCATTCGCGCCGGCGTGCAGCGCGCGCGCGATATGTGCGACATCGTTCTCAGTCGTGCAGAACACGACTTTCGGGCGATCCCCCCCCGGCATACGGCGCAGGGCCTTCAGGAAGTCGTAGCCGTCCATCTTCGGCATGTTCCAGTCGAGCAGAATTGCATCCGGCAACATGCGCTGACACGCATCGAGCGCTTGCTGCCCGTCTTCTGCCTCAACGGTCTGAAAATCCATCCCTTCGAGAATGCGCTTTGCGACTTTGCGGATGACGCTGGAATCATCGACAACAAGGCAGGTTTTCATCACACCTCACATATTCAACTTGCGCGGTTCAATCCGCATTGCCGCCGCACTATGCGGCCATTTCCACTGGCTTGAAGTCGATCAAGCGATCGACATCGAGAATGACAAGAAGGCCGGCATCAAGACGGTGAACGCCGGAAGCAATCTGCTTTAGACAGCCATCGAGATTCACCGGAACCGGCTCTGCGGTATCCGCGGTGAGCTTCAACACTTCGCCGACGGCATCGATGACCAGACCGTAGGCCTCGCCGGCCTGATCGATCCCGACCGCCATCGTCGCTTCACAGGCATCACTCGAAAGCCCGAGCCGACGCCGCAGATCGATCGCGGTCACGATGCGTCCGCGCAAATTGATCACGCCTGCAATGTCGTCAGGCGCCAACGGCACGCGGGTCAGTTTGTGCAGCATGAAGACATCCTGAACCCGCGCGATCGGCAATCCGAACAACTGGCCGTTGACGGTGATGGTGACGTATTCAGTTGCGGAGCTGATTGGGGTACGTGCTTCTGACATGTCAGGCAGCCCGATTGATGGCGGCATCCGTCTGCTCCTTGATCGAAGCAATCAGACCCTGGCGGTCGAATTTCGCAACAAAATCATTGAAGCCGGCACGGCGTACGCGTTCGATCATCTCAGGCGTTGTCATGGATGACAGCGCAATAACTGGGATCGTCTCCTTGCGTTCGGTACGAATGGCCCTCGCCAGGGCGAGACCATCCATGTCAGGCATGTCGAGGTCGGTCACGACGAGATCGAACTCGCGACCGCTGCGAATGAGGTCATGCGCTTCCCGGCCGCTGGCCGCGGCGGTGACGCTGAAGCCGGCCGCTCGCAGCACTGGAACAAGCATATTCCGGAAGAACGTGGAGTCATCGACCAGCAAGAGATGTCGCGCCTCGCGCGCTCCGACATCGCCCCTTGCCCCCAAACCATCGGAGAAGGCAAGCGGCAGATAGTGACTGACATCGACGATGTCGGTCGCCTCACCTTTCACGATGGCCGATCCAAGAATGCCTGGCCGCTCGTCCGTGACCTGGATATCGAATTCCTCTTCAACGATATCGACAATCTCATCGACGAGCAGCGCCATGGGTCGATGACCATCAGAGAAGACAAGCAACGGCTGCGTGCCCTTCTCTCTCACCCGAACGCATTCCCCCGGCCGGATCAACGGCATGAGCTGCCCGCGATATTGGAGAAGGTACCGGTTGCCGGCAATTTCTATCTTGCGAACATCGATCTCTTCAAGTCGTGTCACCAGCGACAGCGGCACGGCGCGTTGCGCCGGCGAACCGGCCCGAAAGATCAGAAGCGAGGTCTTGTCCTGAGTTGCAACCTCCCGCTCGCTTTCGTCGGACAACTCGATGCCGAGACCAGCGACACGCGTGGATCCGAACGACGCCGCAATACCATTCGGATCGAGGATCATGATCACGGCGCCATCGCCAAGGATCGTATTGCCGGAAAATGCATGAATGTGCCGAAGCTTCGACGCCATCGGCTTGACGACGATTTCTTCCGTATGAAAGACGCGATCGACGACAAGGCCGAACGAGTCCGGACCGATCTGCGTCACCACCACAAACCCGTCTTCGCCCTCCTGCTCCGCCACGTCGCCCAGACGCAACAACTTGCGCAGATGAATAAGCGGGAGCAACTTGTTCCGCAGCCGCAGGACCGGCGTATTCTTGATCCGCTCGATACGGTTTTCATGGTTCGGGCGCACGCGGACGAGTTCCATGACAGCGACCTGCGGCATGGCAAAGCGTTCACCGGCAGCATCGACGATCAGGGCGGACACAATGGCGAGCGTAAGCGGAATCTTGATGACGAAGGACGCGCCTTGCCCAGGCACCGATTTGACATCGATCGTGCCGCCGATCTGGTCGATATTGCTTTGCACGACATCCATCCCGACGCCACGGCCGGAAATATTGGTGATCGTGTCCGCCGTTGACATGCCCGCGGCGAAGATGAAGCGATGGATCTGAGTTTCCGACATCTTGTCGAGTTCTGTGTCGGTCGCGAGACCCAATGCCAGCGCTTTCGTTCGGATCTTTGCGGTGTTCAGACCACGGCCATCGTCAGCCACTTCGACAATGATATGGCCACCCTCATGGCGCGCGGTCAGGCGAATGGTGGCGCGCTCCGACTTGCCCAAAGCGCGTCGCTCCGCCCGCGTTTCGATGCCGTGATCCGCAGAGTTGCGGACCATATGGGTCAACGGGTCCTTGATCATGTCGAGCACCTGCCGATCGAGCTCGGTCTCGGCGCCCTGCATTTCAAGTTCGATCTGCTTACCAAGCTCGCCGGCGAGGTCGCGCACCAGCCGCGGCAACTTCTGCCAGGCGTTGCCGATCGGCTGCATTCGCGTCTTCATGACGCCTTCCTGCAACTCTGCTGTGACATGCGAGAGCCGTTGCAGGGGAACCTTGAATTCCGTTTCCGCCTGATGCCGCAGGAGCTCCATCAACTGATTGCGGGTCAGCACTAGCTCCGACACCATCGTCATCAAGTGTTCGAGCGTGTCGACATTGACGCGGATCGTATGGCCAGCAATCTTGCTGTCCGGAAACGCCTCGCTCTTGGGATGAGACTTTGCGACCTGTGATGGTGCAGGCCCGGGCGTCTCACGGAACGCCCTTTCAAGTTCATCGAGCGTGGCTTCACCAGGCTTCAACGGGCGCTCAAGCACCTGATAAATCAACGATCCTTCGGTATGTGCCTGCTGCGATGCATTTTTGTTGACCTGATGCGACATGGCATCGAGTCGTTCGATCAGATCGACATCAGTCCCGTTCGGTTCGCCTTCGCGTTTTTCAAGCGCGTCCAGGATTTCCTTGATGCGATCAATCGTGGTGAGAATCAACGTGACGGCATCTTCGGTCACCGGCATGCCGTCGCGGAATTTGCCCATCAGGCTTTCCGCCGCATGTGCCAGCGCCGCAAGCCGCGGCAGTCCGAGAAAGCCGCAAGTGCCTTTGATGGTGTGAACGAGCCGGAAAATATTCGCCAGAATCTCGGCGTTGTTCGGCTCCTGCTCAAAACGCACGAGCTCGACATCGACCGTATCGAGACTCTCATGAGTCTCGGTCAAGAAATCACGCAACAACTCGTCCATTGCAAAAGGCCTTTTACGCCGGAAGGCCCTTCCAGCGTTTCACCATCCACAATGGTAGTATGTTGATAACCGTTTAATTTAGAGTAAGGGCGAACGCCGGGTTGCGCACCATTTACCGCTCGTTAACTACGTCCCGGCAGCAACTCATTGCGCAGCGATAACGATGACCTGTTCCTCGTGAACGGCAGTGACCGTCATCCCGCATTCTTTTGCGAGAAGTCCCGTGTAGTACGGCTGTACGGCATGCGCATCGACCGACCCGTTATGCGAGCTCCCCGTCAGCAACTCAGGCACCGCTGCGGGCACTTTGGCGTAACCGCCGGTCGCTGAAATCCTGAACCCCAAGGTCTCCCCTTCGCCAACCGGATCGACGGTGATCTGACCGCCGCGCGGAATTGACTGCCCCGCAATCAGCAGCATGTTGAGCACGAGCTTCACACGGTTCTTGGCGAGCAACAGACGCGGCAAATTCCATGCAAGTTTGGTCTTTTCATCCTCGAGGAAGCCACGCGCCACTTTTTCCGCATCGCCAAGATCGATCTGCGCCCCGGCCGACCCCGCCGCGCCGAAGGCAAGACGGCAGAATTGCAATTTGGCAGAGGCCTGATGGACACTCTTTTTGATCAGGTCCATGGCAAAAGCCTTGGTTTCCTGATCGTTGTCGTCTTCCATTACCTCAAGGCCATTGACTATCGCACCGACCGGGCTGATGAGGTCGTGGCAGACCCTCGAACAGAGCAGGGCGGCGAGATCCAAAGGTTCGACATTGGCGAGCGTCGAGGACATGAATTTGGCTCCGGTATTGACGGCGACCGAACACGAATCATTCAATTTTCAGGCACCAAACGCTTGATACACCGCGCTTGCTTCATCGCCAAGACGCGCACGAACGCGAAGGATTCCGTAAGCTTATGATACATCGCGATAATTTTGCCGATCCGCGGTTGCTTGATGAAATGACGGATATTGCATCACGCGCTGCGGCCGCGATCATGCGCGTGCGCGAAAATGGCGCTGCGGTGCGAACCAAATCGGATTCAAGTCCGGTGACGGAAGCCGACGAAGCGGCCGAGGCGATCATTCTGGAAGGACTTGCAAGCATCCTGCCCGGCATTGCGGTGGTGTCCGAAGAAGCCGCGTCGCAGACCGAAACCGTTCATGTGCCCGATACATTCATCCTGGTCGATCCGCTCGACGGCACACGCGAATTCATCGATGGGCGCGATGAATTCACTGTCAATATCGCGATCATCCAGAACGGACGGCCGGTTGCTGGCGTGGTCGGCGCGCCGGCTCTCGGCACGATCTGGCGCGGCGCGATGACCGCAGGTTCCGAACGGCTTGAACTTGCTCCGGGCGCAGCGCCCCAGGACGCAAAGTCGAAAGTGCCGCTTCACACCGCCGCGCATCGCGGAGGCGCATGGCGTGCGATGGTCAGCCGCTCGCATCTCGATCCAGCGACCGAAACATGGCTCACGCGATTTCCCGCAATCGAGCGGATGGACTGCGGATCGTCGGTCAAGTTTTGCCGGATCGCGGAGGGCAAGGCCGATGTCTATCCCCGGCTTGGCCGCACATCCGAATGGGACATCGCGGCGGGCGACGCAGTCTTGAGTGCCGCCGGCGGCGTTGTGCTGACCTTGGATGGCGAACCGGTGCGCTATGGACAGGTGTCGCGCAATCTGAAGGTGCCGTCATTCATCGCCTGGTGCGACGCGGCGGATGCGGCGAAGTATTCCGCGTCTTAACGTCTATGGCACGAGGGTTTTGCTGACGTCCGGCCAGTTCGCTTCCGCCTGCAACGCCATGCCGTCCGGGTCCGCCTCGAAGGCCTGCTTCGCTTCGGCGGATGCGAACAGGAACAGCCGCTGGTTATGCACCGCGAAGAACTCGGGATGGCCGGGCCGCGGAACGCCTTGCGACACCGCGGTCGGATCATAGCCGCCAAACTGCGGCATATAGACTTCGGGGTCGTTCTCGAACGCGGCGAGATTGCCTTCGTTCTTGAAGCGCCATGCAGCGCCCCCGTAATTCAGCTCCAGGCCCTCGTCGCCGGCCATCGCTTTGCCGTCGGTGAAGTAGGCAACCGGATCGAAACCATAGATGGCAAGGCCGGAATTGCGATCGACGACGATCTGTTCGGTCGTCGCCGCCAGGGCGCCGCTGCTCTGCCACACCCCTGCGGCCAGACCGGCGCAAAGGCCGAGCGCACACACAAAGTGCAGGAATGACGGACGTTGACGGCCCAGTGTTGTCATGATTCGGTCTGATAAGTGTTCCGATTCGGGTGCCATAGCTGACAGCATCCGTGTGAGTAACCGGTTAAGCCGGCGCGACCGATTTCTATTCCTGATGGAGCACCTGATGCGTTCGTTGGTTCGAATTCTGGCGATTGCCGCCTGCCTGGCCGGCGCATTTACCCAGCCGGCCGCCGCACAGCAGACCCAGTATTCGTCAAACGAGATTCTTGATTCCGGTCACCGCTTCTTCGGCACCGTGTCCCGGGGGCTCGCACAGGTGGTCGAGAAGGCCTTCAGTCAGTTCGGCCAGCCGAACGGCTACATCCTTGGCGAAGAAGCCAGCGGCGCATTCGTTGCCGGTCTGCGCTACGGCGAGGGCACGCTCTATACCAAGAATGCGGGGGACCTGCGGGTGTTCTGGCAAGGTCCGTCGGTCGGATTTGACGCCGGCGGCGAAGGCGCCCGCACCATGATGCTGGTTTACAACCTGCCCTCGACCGAAGCGATCTACGAGCGTTTCGGTGGCATCGACGGATCCGCCTATTTCATCGGCGGTTTCGGCATGACTGCCCTGACCGCCAATAACGTCGTTTTGGTGCCGATCCGGTCCGGCGTCGGACTGCGGCTCGGGGCCAACCTCGGCTACTTGAAATTCACCCCCAAGGCGACCTGGAATCCGTTCTAATCTTCTCTGATAACAACGGAATTATCTTTCCCGCCACGTGCCGGCCGGTCTAGGTTAGCCGCGGAACGGCGCTGGCAAGCGACAGGGCCGTTATGGCATTGTTCCCGCCAAATTCGCGCCCCTCGGAGTACCGGTCATGATCGAGCCGGCCATGTATCTCGGCATCGGCTTTCTCATTGCGAGCCTGTTGGGGCTTATTTTCATACCGCTGGTGCATTCCCGGGCCGTCCGCCTGACGATCCGCCGGATGGAAGCGGCGACCCCGATGTCCATGGCCGAAATCCAGGCCGACAAGGACCAGCTCCGCGCCGAATTCGCGATGTCGACGCGGCGGCTGGAAATGAGTGTTGACCAGCTCAAAGCCAAGAACACGAGCCAGCTCGCCGAACTCGGCAAGAGAACCGATGCCATCAATCGCCTGAAAGTCGATCTCGGCGAGAAATCGGTCACCATCTCGGCGCTGGAAACCCGCCAAAAGGCGCTCACCGAGCAGATCAGCGCGACCGAAGACGAATTGTCGGACAAGACGCTCAGCCTGCACGAAACCAGCAACAATCTGAGCGACAAGCTGGCCGAGCTTGCGCGTATAACCTCGGAACTGGGCGACCGGACAGCCACCACCGATAGCCAGCGCATCGAAATCATTTCGCTGAACACGCAGATCGAGGCCTTAAAAGTTCGGATCACCGATTACGAGATCGACATCAAGAAGACGCAGGACCGGCTTGAACGAGAGCAGGCGGAAGTTGCAAAGACCTCTGCCAGCCTGAACGAGGAACGCAACAAGGTCGAACATCTCGGTCAGCGCATCGGTCAACTCGAAGAGCAATTGGCCGCGCAAACGATGGAATCCCAGTCGCTGAGCAAACGCGCGGCCGAACTTGACGAGCGCATTGCCGATCAAAAGCGCCTTCTGGTCGAGCGCGAATTCGAGTGTGACCGGCTGAAGGCGGAACTGGAAAATGCACGACGCACAGGCTTTCACCTGCGTGAGGAAATTGCCTCGACCGGCAGCCAGTTGCGGGAAACGATCCGCAATCTTACCGCCGAGAATGAGGTGCTGCAGAAGGAGCTGGCGCTGGCCACGGCTGAGCGCTCAAAACTGCAGACCGAGATCGGCGCGATGAAGCGCGAGACCGAATCGACATGGGCGGCGGAACGGGTTGAGAACGCACTCCTGCGCGAACGGATCAACGATGTCGCTGCCGAAGTCGCCAAGCTGGCGGTGACGCTTGAAGGACCCAATTCTCCGATCGAAGCCATTCTCGCATCGGAGACCGCGCCATCAGTCCACAAAGGCAGCGACAAATCCGCTTCAACCGCAACACCCGACGACCAAAAGGGGGGCCTCGCCGATCGTATGCGGGCGTTGCAAAACCGCGCATCGCGTCTGGCCCCGCAATCGTAAATACTCCAAGCATCCGGTGTATCCTCGACGGCATAATGTTGGAGTATCAGGAATGGCTGCGGTTACCGCCATTGGTCGTGCAATGCATGGCCATCGCGCAAGTTCGTTTAGCCTGGCGATAGCGATTGGCGTCGCGACGGCGGCACTGACGATCCAGCCCGCATGTGCCCAGACCGTCAAACGCGAAATGACGGCGCAAGCAAAACCCGCAGCCAAGCGGGAGTCCAATTCCGCTGCTGACGAAATCGCCAAGCGTCGTGCTGCGCAACGCAAGACGTTCAGCGACGAGGAAATCATCGACGGCTTCTTCCGCACCGTGTTCGGTGCGGAATTCCACGTTGCCGGCCGCGTCGATCGCATTCGCAAATACGAGATGCCGGTGCGCGTCTATGCCGATAGTCGCGCCAAGCCTGATAGACGCGAGCAGCTTGCCGCCGTCGTCGCCGATATTGGAGCCAAGATTCCGCATCTTGACATCGCCATGGCCGACAAACGCAAGAATGCCAATGTCGTCGTGACCATGGTGCGCGACCGCGACATTGAAAAAACCATCCGGCAGTTCTATGGCCGCGAACAGGCGCAACGGATCGTACAATCGCTTGAGCCGCAATGCCTTTCGGGATTTCGTAAAGACGAGTTGTTCCGCATCCAGCATTCCGACGTGATCATTGCCGTCGATGCCGGCGATTTCATTTTCTATGACTGCATGTACGAGGAACTGCTACAGGCGCTCGGGCCGATCAATGACGATGACAAGTTGCCCTGGACAATGTTCAACGACGACGTCCAGATGGGTTTCTTCGACATCTACGATCAGTACATCCTCAATATTCTCTATGATCCGCGCATCCGCGCAGGCATGTCCAAGGAGCAAGTGAAGGAACTGCTGCCGAAGATCCTCCCGGAGGTGCGCGCCTGGATCACCAAGGTGAATGGGCTGAGGGAGTAGGCTTTTCGCGACTTTCGAACCTGCCAGCGGTGCACGCGGCAGAGTGTTTCGCGTTACATTTCAGGACTCCGGGTTCGCGACGCCGTCGCGCCCTGGAATGACAAGGCGACTACAATCCCTTCAACCAGCTGATAATCGCTCCGCGCGCCTGAAACGGCGTCGAGAGATGCATGCTGGGCGTGATCATGTATTTGCTCTTGGGATTCTTGGCGGCGGGGCTGAACGCATAATTCTTGCCGTGCAGGACAATCGGGTCGGCAATGCCGGCGACCCACAGGAACGGCACTGGCGCCATCGCAGCGGCGTTCCGTGGCATCACGGCCGGTCCGTCTGGATCAAACATACTGAGATAGACGACCGGTGTGGCCGTAATCGAGAATGGAATCCCCTGTGCAAGATCAGGGAACGATGTCCGCATATCGCCCTGACCGGCCGCGATCATTTGCTTGGCACGAGCAATCGCATTCTTGGTCCGGACGCGCAACGCCCAGGCTTCCGGCAGGTGCCCCGGCGCAAGCGCGACGACGGCGTGGAGTCCGGGACGACGCGCCGCATAGCCAATGGCTGCATTCGCGCCGAGGCTGTGACCGATCACCGCGATGTTCGCGGCACCCGCCAGTTTCAGCCGCTCGACCGCGGCATCGATCTCGGTCATCGCCTGCTCGTAGGTGGCGTCGTAGATCCGACGTGCCGACCAGGGCAATTCCGGCGCCTCCACCAGCGCCCCTTCCCTGCGCAGCGATTCATTCAAGCCCTCGATCATCGAGGTGGGCGTTCCGCCCTTGCCGTGCAGCAAGACAATGCCAAGGCCGGAGAGATTGTGGGGTTGCGCGACAGCATCGGACAGTCCGATACCCAAAGCAGCCGCGAGCAAGGCGCAGAGCCGCATGACGACGATCGACACACGCATGGATCCCGCCCGAATCATCTACCGATCATAGGCAGAGGCCACCTCTTTCGCGACCCCGCCAGGCTCTGCCAGAAGCCCTATTCGGCGACGCCAATCAGCTTGGTCAGCCGCTCCGGATCATCGCGCAGGGTCTGCGAGGGACCGTCATACACCACCCTCCCCTTGTCCATGACCACCGTCCGCGGCGAAAATGCGAGCGCAACGCGGCTATTTTGCTCCACCAGCACGATGGTCAGGGCACCCTCGTCACGCAGCTTGCCGATCACGTCTTGCAACGTTTCAACGAGGACCGGGGCAAGCCCTTCGGTCGGCTCATCCATTAACAGAACGGACGGGTTGGTCATCAAGGCCCGGGCGATCGACAGCATCTGCTGTTCCCCGCCCGACAATTGATTGCCCATGTTGCCGAGCCGCTCGCGCAAACGCGGGAACAGCGAGTAGATACGCTCGTCGGTCCAGTAGCCGGATCGCTGCGCGATTTCGAGATTTTCCTTCACTGACAGGGACGGAAAGATCTCGCGCTCCTGCGGCACAAAGCCAAGGCCTTTCAATGCCCGCTTGTAAGGCGGCAACACAGCGATGTTCTGAGTGTCGAGCAGCACCTCGCCGCCGCGCATGGTGGTGTGGCCCATGGCGGTCGCAAGCAGCGTGGTCTTGCCGACGCCGTTGCGGCCGATGATGCTCACGCTCTCGCCGGGAGCGAGGGACAGGCTGAGATTCTCAAGGACAACGGTCTCGCCATAGCCCGCCGACACGTTTTTCCATTCAAGCGCACTAGCCATGAGCCGCCTGCCCTAGATAAACGGCGCGGACATCGGGATTGGCGGCGATCTCCTTCGGCGTACCTTCCGCAAAGATACGCCCGCCAACCAACACCGTGATGCGCTCGGCGAAGCGGAAAACAAGATCCATGTCGTGTTCGATAATCAGCACGGCGATCTCTTTCGGCAACCGCGCGATGGCGTCGAGAATGATATGGCTTTCCGCGCTCGGCACGCCCGCCGCCGGTTCGTCCAGCAGGAGCACCTTGGGTGCGAGCCCGAGTGCGATCGCAATCTCGACAAGTCGCTGGCGACCATACGGCAATTCAGAAATCTTGCGGGAAGCGACATCCTGCAGATGCAACATCTCAAGCAGGTTCATGGACGCCGCGATGACGTCCTTGCGCAACCCGGCGGGCCTTAACATTGATGGCGCGGCGCCAAGCTGCTCGGCGACCGGAATATAGACGTTCTCCAGCACGGATAGTCCACGGAACAGGCGATTGATCTGGAATGTGCGCGCAAGGCCTCGTTTGACACGCTCTGCCTGCGCAACCTGCGTCACATCATCGCCGTTGAGGAAGACCTGTCCCTGGGTCGGCGCCAGCACACCGGTCAGAAGATTGATGAAAGTGGTCTTGCCTGCGCCATTCGGGCCAATCAATGCGTGCCGCGCACCGATACCAAGACTGAAATTGATGTCGCTCGCCGCAGCCAGCGCACCGAACCTCTTTCCAACGCTGCGCGCTTCAAGAAGGGCGGCGCTCATGACGCAGGCTTCCCGCGCCACCGCGCCACGAGAGACTCGAACACACCGATAATGCCGTTGCGGGCGAACAGCGCGATGATCATCAGCATCAGACCAAGGCCGAGCTGCCACGCCGTCGGATAGATTTTCGCGAGATAATGTGAGAGCACCATATAGGCGACCGCACCGACGAATGCGCCATAGAGACGGCCGTAGCCCCCCAGCACCAGAATGATCAATACCGTTGCTGCGCGATCAAGGCTAAGCGTGCTCATGTTCACATAGGCATTGGATTGCGCCCACAGCGCACCGGCGACGCCCGCAATCGCCGCCGAGATCGCATACGAAATCACCAATCGCTTTCGCACCGGTGCGCCGACGGCGTGCATGCGCAAGGTGTTTTCACGGATACCCGTGAGACTCTCTCCAAACGGAGAATAGACAATCGTCCGGACAATCACGAAGCCGATAAAGAGGATACAGAGGATGTAAATGTATTGCGTAGTCGGGAACAGCGGGTTGAATTCGAAGATGCCGAAAATCGGATCGATCGGGACATTGTCGAGGCCGTCGTAACCGCCAGTCCATTCCTGCGCAAGATTGGCGCTCTCCTCCAGCAGCAGCATGATGCAGAGCGTCAACATCAGCAATGTCAGGCCGGTCGTGCGGAGCAGCACAAAGCCCGACAACAGCCCGAACACGGAAGCAACCACCGCCGCAATCAGCAATCCGCTCAGCGGCTCTGTCCAGATTCCGTGACGCGCCAGCATGCCAACCGTGTACGCGCCAATTCCGAAAAAGGCGGCGTGGCCCAGCGTCACGATCCCGGCATAACCAAGGACGAGATCGAGCGAGAGCGCGAACAGCACCATGACCAGCAGTTCGTTGCCGAAGCCGAGATGCCGCGGGAAGAGGAAAAAAAAGCCGATGGCCAGCAGCCACGGGATCGGCTCCCACCAGCGCAACCGGTGACGGCCGACCAGCGCCTTGGTGGCCGGATGAGACGCGAAGTCCGATGCGCTCATGCGTCCTTCCTCCCGAACAGGCCCTGCGGCCGCACCAGAAGGATCAGGATGGTGAGCGCATAGATGAACACCGTTCCGCCCTGCGGCACGTATTTCTTCAGGACGAAGTCCATCACCCCGATCAACATCGCCGCATAAAACACACCGGTGATGCGCCCAAGTCCGCCGACCGCGACAACGATCAGGAAGAAGACGAGATATTTAAGCGTGTATTGCGGATCGAGTCCGAGGAACTCGGCCCCCAATCCGCCGCCGATCGCCGCCATGCCGCTACCGAAGGCGAAGGTGATCGTGAACAGCCGATCGATGTTGATGCCAAGCGATTCCGCCATCTTGCGGTTATCGACGGCCGCCCGGATCTGTGCGCCCATGCGGGTGCGCTCAAAGCCGAGCCACAATCCAACCGCAATCAATGAGCCGACGACGATCAGGAAAATGCTGTAGGTGCGATAAGAGGTGAAGCCGAGGTCCATCTGTCCACGCAGCCATGACGGCAGGATCAGCGGCTGCGTCTCCGGTCCGATGATGATGATCACCGACGCAATCATCACGAAGGCGAGCCCGATCGAAAACAGCACCTGGTCGAGTTCGGCGGCGCGATAGAGTTTCGAATAGAACAGGCGTTCCAGCACAACGCTCAGCGCGGCCGTCAGCACAAAGCCGAGGATGATCGCCGGGAAGAACGGCACGCCGAGCCGGTTCATCGACAGCACGATCACATAGCCGCCGATCATGGCGAAGCCGCCATGGGCGAGATTGACGAAACCCATCAGACCCATCGTCACCGACAGGCCGACCGATACGATGAACAGCACCATGCCGGCGGCCAAGCCACCAAGCACGATGCCTGCCAGATCTTCCCCGAATATCACGACGCGTCCGTCCGCAGCATTGAAGCGAAGCCGCCGCCCGGAGCCGGACGGCGGCTGTTGCGTTCCCTCAGAGTGAAGCCGCTACTTGCCGCAAGGGCCGACCTTATTGGCCTTGCAGGCGTCCTTCACCGCTTCAATCTTGCCGATGTTCTTCTGCACCACACGCCCATTCTGGAACGACGCCTGCGACAGATATTCGTTCATGACGATATCGCGTGTCTCGGGATCGATCTGGATCGGGCCGCGCGGGCTCTGATATTTCCAGCCTTTCAGCAGGGCGACGGCTTTCTCGCCATCGACCTTGCCCTTCAATTCCTTGACCGCATGCACGATCGCAGCCATGCCGTCCCATCCGGCCACAGCCATGAAGTCCGGTGTCGAGTCCGCACCGTATTCCTTCTTCCAGGCCGCGACGAACTTCTTGTTCTCCGGATTGTCGAGATCCGCGTTGTAGTGGTGCATGGTGATGAGGCCATCGGCGCTCTGCCCCATCGGCTGCAGCTTGGTGTCCTGGGTGATGTCGCCAGGGCCGATCAGCTTGATGCCGGCGTCTTTCATGCCGAGCGCTGCATAGGTACGCACGACGGCGGACGAGTGGTCGCCGCCCGGAACGAAGACGAAGAAAACGTCCGGCTTCTTGTCCTTGGCGCGCTGGAAGAACGGCGTGAAATCCGGCACGGCATTGGCGCCGCCCATCGGAATCTCGTCGATCACCTTGCCGCCATTGGCTTCGAACGCCATCTTGAACGCCGCGAGGCTGTCCTTGCCGGGAGGGAAGTCGGTGTAGCCGATCACCGCAGTCTTGGCCTTCAGGTTTTTGACGGCCGCCTCACCCAGGGCATGGCCGGCGTGCCACATGCTGAACGACGTGCGCACATAGTATGGTGACATATTGGTGATGTGGGCCGTGCCGGCATTCATCAGCACGGCGAGTTTCTTGCCGGCCGTGACCAACGGAGCGGTCGCGATTGCGTTCGGTGAGTAGACCCAGCCCGCCAATACGTCGACGTTGTCCTGCGTCAGCAATTCCTGAACGACAATCTTGGCTGTCGCGCCGCTGGCATCCTTCACGTCGCGCTTGATCAGGGTGATCTTGTACGGCTTGATCTCGTCGGCATGCGTTTTGAGGTAGAGCTCGGCCCCGCGGTCGATCGGTTGCGACAGCTCGGCCCCGACACCGGTGAACGGTAGCGCCAGACCGACCTTGACTTCCTGAGCCTGCGCGACCCCAGCGGCAAGGCCGAGGGCCAAACCCGCTATAGCAATCCGATTCATCATTTGCAGTCCTCCCAGGAGCCGCTTCAGCGGCATGAATTCATTGTCCCAATCATAGTGGGCCGGGAGGACTCTCCGCAAGCGGGCCGAAGGGTGCATATTGAAGCACATCCGGCCCGCGATGCGGTGCAGAAGGCCGCACGAGCAGGGTTAATCCTGCTCGATATTACATTTGCGCCCAGCCTTCAGGCGGCGTTTTGCCGGGATGGATGGTGCCGCAATTTTTGCAGGTTCGGGCCTTTTCGTCGGAATAGAAGGCTTCGAACAACGGCGGCAAATCCTTGACGATATCCTTCACCTGCACTTCGACGCGGTGCACCTTCTCGCCGCACTTAAAGCAGAACCATTCAAAACCATCGCGCATGTCGTCAAAGCGCGTGCCCTCGACCACGAGGCCGATCGACCCTTCCATCGGCCTTTGCGGCGAATGGCGAACATGCGGCGGCAGCATAAACACGTCACCTTCCTTGATCACGATGTCGTAGATCTTCCCGTTCTCGGCGATCTTCAGCATCATGTCGCCCTTGAGCTGATAGAAGAACTCCTCGACCGGATCGTCATGGAAATCCACGCGTTTGTTGGGGCCGCCGACGATCATCACCACCATGCCGGTCTTTTCGTCAAACAATTGCTTGTTCGAGACCGGCGGCTTCAGGTTGCTCTTGTTGCGCTCAATCCAGTCCTGGAAGTTGAACGGCTTCAGCGTTGGATGAGCGGTCATCGATATCTCCTATCGTTCATCGGTGTGTCGCACCGCCATCGACCGTGAGGCATTGCCCGGTCAGAAAAGCGGCGTTGTCGGAGGCCAGAAACAGTGCGGTCCCGACCAGGTCCTCGGGCGTTTCAGGGCGAGGAATACATTGTTGGGCGACAATGCGCACCTTCTGTTCCGGCGAGACCGTCTTGCGCTCAATTTCGGTGAAGGTCGCCCCCGGCAAGATGGCATTCACGGTGATGCCGTCCGGCCCGAGTTCACGGGCCATCGACCCGGTCATACCCGCCAACGCGCCTTTCGAGGCAATGTAGTGCATGTAATTCGGCCGCCCCATCGTCACCGCACCGGAGGCCATGTTGATGATGCGGCCCCATTTTGCGCGCCGCATGGCAGGAAGCACCGCCCGCGAACACAGGAACGGGCCGGTTACATTCACGCGCAGCACTTGTTCCCATTCCTCGAGTGGGATCTGGTCGAACGGCCGCATCTCCAGGGTCGAGAAGATACCGGCATTGTTGATCAGGATATCGATGCGGCTATAGCGCTCCTCGACCGCCGCAACCATCGCAGCAATGGAATCCGGCTGCGATACGTCAGTTGTGACGGCAAAGGCGTGTCCCTTCTCCTCCACGATTTCCTCGGCAACCGCCTCGCCGCTTGCGGCATTGCGCTCGGCAATCACGGCAACGGCTCCGCATCGCGCAAAGGCTTTGGCGAACACCTTGCCGATGCCCTGCCCGGCGCCGGTGATGATGACCACGCGATCCTTCAGCGATGCGAAGTCGGTCTGCGGCGGCACAATCTGTGTCTGGACTGCCATGTCCCGCCTCATGCCGCCTGCGTTGACGCCAGGGTTTCCAGCGCGGCGCGCGCATCCCAGGGCTTCCACCACAGCTTCAGCCCGAGATCACGGGCAATAATGCCGGCGGTAATGTAGCTGGGGCCGCCGGAGATCGCCCCGCCCGGATGCGCTCCAGAGCCAGCGTAATAAAGATTAGGCACAGGCGTGCGATAGCCGAAATGGTTGTACATCACCTGTTCGGCATTGAATGCGCCCATGAAGATATCGCCGCCGCGCATGTTCGGCATTTCAAGGACGTATTCGCGCGCCGTATAGGCATAACGGCCGATGATGTTGTCCTTCGTCATATTCGGACAATAGCGCGCATAGACCTCTTCGATCTTGTCCGAAAACTCCTCTTTGAAATTTTCGTAATCGCGCTCGCTCATGTCCTCCAAAAGCGGCATCACATGCCAGGCATAGGTCGTGTGCTTGCCGGGCGGCGCCTGTGTCGGATCGAGCAGGCTGAGCGGACCGGAGCCGAACTGCACGAGACTCGGAATGCGACCGGCCTGCACGTCGAGATGCGCGGAGAACAGATCCTGCATCGTCTCGGCGCCAAGGCTCCATTTGAGCGCGCGATTAACATTCGGATCGAAGGCGGACGCAGCGAAGTTCGGGCTCTCATGCAGAGCATGATGCAGGCCGAACAGCGTCCATTGCGTGTATTTGAAATTGTCGAGCTTCTGCCGGAACGCTTCCGGCAATTGCTCACGGCCAAGCAGGTCTTCCAGCGTTGTGTGAACGTCAACGGTGCTGGCAACGAATTGCGACGCACGGACCGTACGGCCGTCGGACAGAGCGATGCCGGTGGCACGCCCCCCTTCGACAACGATCCTGTCGATCGACACCTGCGGCTGGAAGGTGCCTCCGGCGGCTATGAACGTTTCCATCAGGCCGCGCGCCAGGTTGAACGAACCGCCCTGACAAAGCTGATAGCCGGTCTGCAGGTCGAAAGCGCGGATCACCGATCCGGTAGGGCTCGTCTTCGACATCGTGTCGGTGAGCCAAGTGCCGAACAGCGAAACCTTGAAAAGAAACAGCAGCTTCACGTGCTCGTTTTCGAACAACTCTTCGACCACATCGAGCGGCTGGCGCTGCGTCACCTCTAGGAAATCGCGGCCAATGGCTGTGCGAGACAACAACGCGTCACGTTCCGACTGAGACAACGGCTCGGCATAGCGCTCTGGAATCAGGATCTTCGCCGTGATCTCTTCGGCGCGGCTGTTCCATTCGCGGAACGTCTGCGCATCCTTCTTCGAGAAGCGGGCGATATTGGCGACGGTCTCTTCGAGATCGCGGCCCAACACGAGCGCAGTGCCGTCAAGATGGGCCTGCCCGAACTCGTAGCGCGGCGTGATGTAGGTGACCTTATCCCCGAGATTGAGATCCGAAAACCACGGCGCGTCGCTGATGCTGAAATGATTGATCGAATGGAGGTTGTGATAGAAACCCGGCTTCGTCACCTCGCGCGTGCACAGCCCGCCGCCATAGCTCAGCCGCCGGTCCACAAGCAGAATATTGAGACCGGCCCTGGCGAGATAGGACCCGAGCACAAGCCCGTGCTGTCCTGCGCCGATGATGATGCCGTCATAAGTCTTGTCGAGAGCCGCCACGCAATTTCCTCCGTACATCGCCGGCTTTCAGCCGACGTTTCCGGCATCATATACGCGACGACGCATATGGAAATCCCGCTACCGGCATAGCCGACCTGCGGTGATTGTCTCATCAAGCTGACGGGGAGGCTCTATGGGCCGTCAACTACGCCATTCGCCGCCGCAGCATATGCGCGCACCGCAACGTGAGGATCACTTCATCGTTCTGGTTCCAGCACGGATGATCCATCGTTACGACACCGCGGTCCGGCTTCGACGTTGACGCGCGGACATCCACCACCTCGGCAGCGGCACGAATGGTATCGCCGGGTCTCATCGGCTTCAGCCATTTGACGTTATCCATACCCGGCGACGCGATCACCGATTCCGGCCACAGTTTGAGGTCGAAGAACAATCGCATCGACAAACTGAGCGTGTGAAAGCCGGACGCGATCAGTCCGCCAAACGCGGACTTCTGCGCCGCGACCGGATCGACATGATAATATTGCGGATCGAATTGCTTCGCGAAAGCGATGATATCCGCTTCGCTGACGGTGACGCTGCCGGTCTCGAACCGCTGCCCAACAGTCAAATCGTCCAGATAAAGACTCATCCCATCTCTCCCTTTCGCCGCTTCCCTAGCGGGCAGCGGCGCGAAAGTCTTTCCGGAATTTTTTCGAATTTGAATTTGAATTTTTTGAAACACTTTGGTACTGATTGAAAACGCCAGGAGGAACTCATGCCAGCATTGCCACGCGCCGACCATGTGGGAAGCCTGTTGCGGCCCGCCCCGCTCCGTGAGGCGCATCACGCCAAACAAGAGGGCGCCGAACTTGAGAAGGTGGTGGCCAAGTGCATCACGGATGCCGTGCAGCATCAGGAAGCAGCAGGACTGCAGGTCGTGACCGACGGCGAATTCCGGCGCGGCTCGTGGTTTCTCGGCTTTCTCGGTGCATTGAGCGGCATCGAGCTACGGAAAACTGAGCTTCCATTCACGCTTGGCGGAGGCGAGGCTGCAAGCTGGTATGGTCCGGCCGTCACTGGAAAATTGTCGCGACAACGTCCGATCGTCGTGGACGATTATAACTTCCTCGCCGGCGTAACGACGCGCTCCGCGAAAGTGACCTTGCCGACCCCCAGCATCCTGCATTTCTTCGGTGGCAAGGATGGCGTGTCGAAAGTCGCTTACCCCGACATTGAGGATTTCGCCGCTGACCTTGCACGCGTTTATCGCGAGGAAATTGCCGCGCTCCATCGCGCCGGTTGTCGCACCGTGCAACTCGACGAAGTGGCGCTGGCGCTGCTGTGCGACGAAAACATTCGCAGTTCGCTTGCGTCGCGCGGCGAAGATCCAAATCGGCTCTCCGGGTTGTACTTCTCGATGATCGAAGAGGCACTGTCCGGAAAGCCGGACGATCTCAATGTTCTCATCCATTTGTGCCGTGGAAACTACAAGGGCCGCTGGATGGGCACGGGCGGTTATGACCGCATCGCCGAGCGCGTGTTCAACCTTGTCGGCGTCAATGGATATCTCCTCGAATTCGACAGCGAACGTGCGGGCACCTTCGAGCCGCTGCGCCACCTGCCGAAAGACCGCCGCGCCTATCTCGGCATCGTCAGCAGCAAGACCGGCGCGCTGGAAGACATGGATCTGCTCCGCCGCCGGCTTGACGATGCGATGAAATACGCGGCCTCGGACTCGCTCGGCGTCTGTCCGCAATGCGGCTTTGCCTCGAGCGCCGGCGGCAATCCGCTGTCGGAAGCGGAGCAATGGGCAAAGCTTGCGCGTGTGACCGAGATTGCGAGATCCGTGTGGGGCACGGCGTAAGTCCCATCACTTTGGCCGTTCTGCCCTCCTGAATTGAGGAGGGCAGAACTTCGCACTACCGGCTTCTCCCATCCACGAACCGTCGCGCCTTGACGTCGGTGAGGAAGAGCTGCGCGAGACGTCCCGTCTCCAGCATTTCGATCTGTGGCGTCACTTCGAACGTCGTCTTCACGGCGTGCATCAGCTTCCCCATCTCGACATCCGTATCCGCATCACGCATCAGCTCGATCTGCAGGAGAAGCGCATCGACGCCTGAGCGGTCGTGCACTTCGAGACGGAAATCGATCACCGCGGGATTGCGGTGCATGAAATCTTCGAAATCCGAATGATTGATGTTGATGCCCTTCACCTTGAAAAAGCCGGCGGTGCGCGCCGCGTGCTGGAATACGGGGTATGCCGAAAGCGGCCCCTTGGTCGCGCCGCGCTCCTTGAGCGTGCCGATATCGCCGGTGCTCCAGCGCAGGAATGGCGTCATCGTATTGGTGAAGAGCGGCGTTATCAGAAGAATGCCGGGTTGACCGGTCGGCACCGGCACGCCCGTCTGCTCGTCCACCACTTCGATGAAGAACAGATCGGCCCACAGATGCAGGCCGTCATGCGCGTCGGATTCCGAGCCCATCGCGCCGCCTTCGGTACAACCGAATTGATCATATACCTCCGCGCCCCAGAGACGCTCCAGCTTCTGCCGTTTTGGCATCGAGAGCGGCTCGGCCGCACAGAGAATTTTACGCACGCCGCACTGGGAGATATCGAAGCCCTTCTGCTGCGCAAGGCTCGCAAGCTGCAAGCCGTAGCTTGGCATGCCGACCCATACGGTGGGGCGCAACGTGCGGATCAGGTCAAGTTGCAAGTCTGACGGCGTGTTGTTGCCAGACCCGGCCCAGATCGTGCCTATGCCGATCATCTCGCCGGAGCGCGCGTAAAGCTGCCCGACCGGATGAATGCCCATCGGAAAGGAGATATGCGCCTTGTCCGCGCTGGTGCAGCCGGCCGAAAGCCAAAGCCGCAACCACATATCGAGGCCGGCCACCATGTCCTCTGCTGACCGCGGATAGAACAGCGGCCGGCCGGTCGCGCCACCAGAGCGCCAATATTCAACCGCTACGGAGTCCGGCTGGATCGCAAAGGTCTCATGGAATTTGTCGGCCGGGATGGTGCGCAATTCCTCCTTGGTGAGAATGGGAATTTTCGTCCACTCCTCCGGCTGGTCGAGATGCTGCGCGTTTACATGATCCAGACGGCCCTTATAGAAGGGCGACTGCTGTGCCCGATCGAATGCCACCCGCCGCCGCACCCGCTGGATCTCCGCGATCCGTTCCCGCGAGGTCACCGGAAACGTCACGTCCCTGTATTCCATGAACGCCCTCCCCCAAAGCTTTGGTCCGCTCTTGCCGGTACGGACTTGTCATCCTAGCCTGCTACAACCTCGAAATTCAAATCCATATTCGATTTTTTCGCAACCAGTGGGATCGAGAAATGCCAATCAAGCCTGCGGACGCCACTAAGCGCAGTGCGCGGCCGCACGCATCGGCGGCGCCGCGACGCGAACCCACACCGCATGTGAGGCAAAAGCAGGAGGCCCGTCGCCGATCGATCCTTGATGCGGCCGCTCTCGTCTTCGCCGAGCGCGGTTACTTCACCGCCACGATGAAGGATATCGCCGACCGGCTCGGCATGCGGCCGGGCAGCCTCTATCACTACTTTCCCTCGAAAGAGGCCGCACTCGAGGCGATCTGCCGGACGAGCGGGCAGGAATTCTGCGAGAATCTGCGCGCGATCCTGGCAAGGGGCGGACCTGCTGTCGCGATGGTGCGCGAGGGCATGCTCGCGCATTTGACGAGTGAGCGCCGCGCCTATGTCGAGAGCTTTGCTTTCTCGCGTCGCAATCTGCCGGAAGGGATCCTCGACGACCTCAACAATCTCGCGCGCGCATATCGCCAGATCTGGCGCCGGATCTTCATCCTCGGCGTCGAGCAAGATGAGTGGCGCGAAGGCCTCGATCCTGACATTGCAACTGACGCAGTTTTGGCCCTGTGCAACAGCGCCGCGACGACACTGTCGCATCGCAAGAGCGGCGATCCGCGTAAAGTCGCGTCGATGTGGGTCGATATTTTCCTCGACGGAACGCGCCGTCGCGCTTGACCGCCGGTAGCATCCGGCCTGTTGCAGGTCTGGCGCGAGCTCAGCACCCTATCAGGCTCTCCCCTGATATTGTAGGAAGAGCCTCCCCCTTCCTGAAAGCAAATCTTGAATGTCCGTAAATTCCCACAATCAGAACGAACTTCCGCTGATCGTCGGCATCAGCGGCGCGTCGGGCGCGATCTATGGCGTTCGCATGCTCGAAGTGCTTCGCAAGATCGGCGTACCCTCGCATGTCGTCATCTCGAAATCGGCCGCGATCACGCTGAAGGAAGAGGTCGGCATCTCCGTCGACGACGTGCGTCAACTTGCGGACGTCACCTATCCGATCGGCGACATCGGCGCGGCCATTTCGTCGGGATCGTTCCGGACGCGCGGCATGGTGGTCGCCCCGTGCTCCATTCGGACCGTCTCCGACATCGCTTATGGCAGCACCGACAACCTCATCACCCGCGCGGCCGATGTCGTGTTGAAGGAACGGCGACGCCTCGTTCTTGTCGTCCGCGAAACACCGCTCCATACCGGCCATCTGCGCAGCATGCTGGCTGCGACAGAGAACGGCGCGATCATCATGCCGCCGGTGCCCGCCTTCTACCATCGCCCGAAAACGATCGACGACATTGTCAACCAGACGGTCGGGCGCTGCCTCGATCTATTCGACATCGATGCAGGGATCGTGAAGCGCTGGCGCGATACGCCAGACGATGCTGGTACAATGACGACATGAGCGCCGACGAAGAATTCTGGCAATTTTCGCTTGCGGTGTATCGGCAGCCCGGCGTTCCCGCTGAATGCCTCGCATTGCAGGACAGCCTTGGCGCAGATGTCAATCTTCTGCTCCTTTGCGCCTACCTTGGGGCACGTCGCAAGGCGCTCCTGAATCAGAGTGACATCGTCGCTGTGATCGCGGTGAGTACAGAATGGCATGTTGACGTCGTCCGCAGTTTGCGCGAGGCCCGTCAGGCGCTCAAACCGTGGGAAGAAGGCCGCGACCCAAAGCTACAGGGCAGCGCGCGCGCGCTTCGCACGGCGGTCAAGACGCTGGAGCTCGATGCGGAGCGTATCGAACATGATCTTCTAGCAAACTGGGCCGACAGCCGTAACTTTGAGACAGCAGCGTCCGCGGAGGCCTCGATCACAGGCAATATCCGCATGCTCCTGGAGCATTACGCGTCCGCGAGTGGCAAGACGATCTCGATGCCGCAAGAGGTGATCGCCGCTGCGATTTCACAGGCGGCTTAAACCGATTTGGCGAGCAGTCATCTGCACTGCTCGCCTCTTGTGCGGTGGCTCGCGCCGAGGTGAACGACTAGGCGTCGGTCTCCCGGGTTACTTCCGGTTCAATGCCGCGAGCAGCGCAGCTCCGAGTGCGCCTGGCTGCTCCGACCGGCTGCTGGATCCGCCCTTCCGCTCCGACGACCTTGGCGTGTGCGAGGACGTACGCGGCCCGGTGCTGCGCGGCTCTGGTCGGCTGGCGCCGCCATCGTCGTGCTTGCGCATGGTGAGCCCGATGCGTTTGCGTTTGATATCGACATCGACCACGCGCACCTTCACGATATCGCCGGCCTTCACGACTTCATGTGCATCCTTGATGAAGCGATCGGCCAGTTGCGACACATGGACGAGACCGTCCTGATGCACGCCGATGTCAACGAACGCACCGAACGCGGCGACATTGGTCACCGTGCCTTCCAGCATCATCCCGGGCTTCAGATCCTTGATGTCGTCGACACCGTCGGCAAAGGTCGCGGTCTTGAATTCGGGACGCGGATCGCGGCCCGGTTTTTCAAGCTCGGCGATGATGTCGCGGACCGTCGGCAAACCGAAGCGCTCGTCGACGAACACACGCGGATCAAGCGCCTTGAGCGCCGTGCTGTCGCCCATCAATGTCCTCAGGTCGCGACCGCAGGATTCAACGATCTTGCGCGCAACGCCATAGGCTTCAGGGTGGACTGACGACGCATCGAGTGGCTCAGCGCCATTCGGAATGCGCAGGAAGCCGGCGCACTGCTCGAACGTCCGTTGACCAAGGCGCGAGACTTTCAAAAGGTCCTTGCGGCTGGCGAATGGCCCTGTCGCGTCGCGATGGGCGACGATCGCTTCCGCCAGAGATTTGCTCAACCCGGAGACGCGCGCCAGCAACGCCGCCGATGCCATGTTGAGATCGACGCCGACCGCGTTCACCGCATCCTCGACCACCGCTTCGAGCGAACGGCTCAGACGATATTGATCGACGTCGTGCTGATATTGCCCGACACCGATCGACTTCGGCTCGATCTTCACCAGTTCGGCCAGCGGGTCCTGCAGACGCCGCGCGATCGAGACAGCCCCGCGGAGCGACACATCGAGATTGGGGAATTCAGCGGCGGCTGTTTCGGACGCTGAATAAACTGATGCCCCCGCCTCGCTGACAATCACCTTGAGCGGCTTGGGCGACGGCATGAGCGAGAGCATGTCAGCCACCAGTCGCTCGGTCTCGCGACTACCGGTACCGTTGCCGATCGCGATCAGCTCGACCTTGTGCTTGATAATCAGCGTCGCGAGTTCAGCCTTGGTCCCCTGCACATCGTTGCGCGGCTGGAACGGATAGACTGTCGAGGTGTCGAGCAGCTTGCCGGTCTGATCCACGACGGCGACCTTGACGCCGGTGCGGATGCCGGGGTCGAGCCCCATGGTCGCACGCGAACCGGCCGGTGCAGCCAGCAACAGATCCTTCAGATTGCGTGCGAAGACTTTGATCGCTTCTTCTTCCGCATTCTCGCGGAGTTCGCGCATTAGGTCGAGCGACAGCGAGAACATCAGCTTCACGCGCCACGTCCACCCGACCACGCCCATCAGCCACGCATCGGCCGGGCTCTGCCTGCCGATCTCGTAGGTTTCGGCGATCATCTGTTCGACCGGCTTGACCGGTGACGTATCATCCTTGTCGATTTCGATATCGACCGTCAGCACCTCTTCATTGCGCCCGCGCAACATCGCAAGGGCGCGGTGGCTCGGCACATTGGCCCATAGCTCGGTGTGGTCGAAATAATCGGAGAATTTCGCGCCAGCCTCTTCCTTGCCTTCGACCACCTTCGAACGCAGGAACGACTTTTCCTTCAGGTAGTTTCGCAGCCGCCCGACGAGATCGGCATTTTCGGCGAAGCTCTCGGAGAGAATATCGCGAGCGCCTTCCAGCGCCGTTTTCACATCCGGAACGTCATCCGTGATGTAGCCCGCCGCAAGGTCTGCCGGCACCACCGAGCGGTCGGCAAGAATGGCGTCGGCGAGAGGGCCAAGCCCTCGTTCGCGCGCGATCTCGGCGCGGGTCCGACGCTTCGGCTTGTACGGCAGATAAATATCTTCAAGCTCAGCCTTGGTGGTGGCCGCCGTGAGGCTCGCCGTCAGTTCATCGGTCAGCTTGCCTTGGCTGCTGATCGATTCGAGAATCGCGTCGCGGCGCGCATCGAGTTCCCGCACATAGATCAGCCGTTCGGCCAGTTGACGAAGCTGGGTGTCGTCGAGCCCGCCGGTGACTTCCTTGCGATACCGCGCGATGAACGGCACGGTCGCGCCCTCGTCCAGAAGGCCGATCGCTGCAGCGGCCTGTGCCGGCCTTGCTCCGATCTCGCCTGCGATGATTCCAGCGATGCGTTGAATGTCAGTGGTATTGGTAGTCATGCCAGTCCCGAATCGACGAAGGGCGGCGACCTTAGGTTCAAAAAGGGTGCTTCGGCTAGCCGTGCGCCGCCTCCGTTCACAACGTCGGCGGTTCCGGCTGCTGCCTCTGGTTATCGGACGAAGCTTGTTCGCGTTGCGAGCGCATGGCCGTCGCCACAGATGTGCCCGGGTTGCGACAAAATATCAGACGGATTGCACATTTGCGCCCTTTAAATTTTCCCGGATCACAACCCTGAATCGTGATTCGGGATCGTCCTGCCGGAGGAGCGACAGAGCATCCAGCTCGTAGGAACCCTCGGACAGCGGTTGATAGACTTCCGAAAGGGCGCTCACGTAACGATCGCGATCACCGGGCGAAAGCCGCCCGGTCAACGACATGTGGAACCGGAACTCCTCAAAAACATATGGATATCCCCACCGGTGCAAATAGTCGCGCTCGCGCGGCGTCAGGCTGCCGTCGTCGCGCCTGGCCAAATCCTTCGCGCTCGGCGGCGCGCGCAAGGAATCAAAGAATGTGACGCAATCCCGCGCAAGGTCATCGACATCCGCACACGCAGTCACCGGCGTCAATGCAACGAAATGATCGAGCGGCGTCACAGCGAGCCGACCCAGTTGTGCCGGTCGCGTGCGATTGCAAAAGACGCGGAAACGCTCGATCAGCTTTTCCTCCGGGCCATCGCCCAGATAGAACGGCGCAGCAATGGTTGCGTGGAAACCATAGCGCCGCGGCGCCTCAGTTGCTGCGGCGAGATCCTCCCGATCCACGCCACTCAACTCCATCTGCGCAACCGGAAGTCCCTTATCCGGATCATAGCCGAGCAGCCGCGCGCCGAACACAGCGAGCGCCGATTCAGGATGCGGCGTGAAATAGATTGCGTAACGAGATGTGGACGATGACATCACGCCTCACCAACCAACCGATGCGGCGGCGACAGGCTCTCTAGAGCATCCTGCAGCTTCCGTGCGCCCTCCTCGATTGAACCCGAATTGTCGATGACAACGTCGGCGCGGAATTCGACGAACGCTGCGGATCGCGCGATTCGATCGCTGAGTTTTCCATCGGTCGTCCGGCCGCGCGCCGCCAATCGGTTAGCGAGGATGTCATGCGGCGCGGTCACCAGCACGGCCATCACGTGCTTATAACGAACACGCAGTTCGGGAATGATTGCGCGCGATACGTTGCAGACCACGCTGCGCCCCTTCTCGATCTCATCGTCGATCTGCGAAGGCAGACCATAGGAAAGGCCGTGTGCACTCCACCAGAAGGCAAAGCTCCCTCGTTGCAAAGCGCTGTTGAACTCGTCCTGCGTCGTGCTGTCGTGATCCTCGGCTTCGGAAACGAGCCGGGTTACGACGCGACGGGGAAACACAAGGTCAGCCCGATCGCGGTTCATCTCCCGAACCCGATTCAAAAGAGAATCCTTGCCCGCACCGCTCGGTCCACACACCAGCACAAGCCAGCCCGGGCCAATTCGCCCTGACTTGGACCCTGCCGCTCCGACGGAATCAAAAACGGTCATGCGACCCGGCGCCCCGTTCGCCATACGCTCCGGACAACCGGCACGTTATGGACAACATGGACGCGGAGGATATCTGCGCGCTTACCGACGACGATTTCGCCACGGTCATCGAAACCAACGGCTTCAGCCGGCGTTTTTGTCACCGTGCGGATGGCGGCAGAAAGCGCAATGTCAGGCACCAGCGTTGGCATCGCGATGGCCGCCGACAGCAAACTCGACGGCACATAATCCGACGACAGAATATCCAGCATGCCGGCGCGCGCGAGATCCGATGTGGCGATATTGCCGGAATGCGATCCGCCACGAACGAGGTTGGGAGCCCCCATCATAACCCGGATTCCCGCGCCGTGCAGCGCATCGGCCGCTTCCAGCGTCGTGGGGAATTCCGCGATCGACACGCCATCCCCAATGGCCTGTTCGACGTGATCGAGCGTCGTGTCGTCATGGCTGGCCAACGGGGTTCCGTGCTTCTGTGCAAGTCCCACCAGCGCGCGATGGTTCTCGGCGCCGTGTTGCCTCTGATAGTCGATGCGTGCCTCGAACATCAGATTGAGGTCAGCCTCGCTGATCCCCGCATTCTTTCCGCGATAATAGGTCCGCAACTTTTCCTCATCGCGGAATTGTCGTTGGCCGGGCGTATGATCCATCAGCGAGGCGAGCCGCACATCCGGTCGCCCGAACAGGGCCGAAGCCTCATTGACCACACCAGGCATCGGCACTTCACAGCGCAGGTGAAGATAATGATCCGCTCTCAGCAGATTCGCGTCGCGCGCGGTCGTGATCGCCGTTGCGAGTTTCATGGCCTCGCCGTCAACGGCGTCGGTCGCATCTTCGCGCCAGACCCGCAGTGAATCGAGCACGGTCGTAACACCACAAGCCGCCAGTTGCCCGTCATATGAAACAACCGCCGCCACCGGCTCCCAATAGACCTTCGGCCGCGGGACATAGTGCGCTTCCAGATGGTCGGTATGCAGTTCGACCAAACCTGGGATCAGCAGATCGCCTTCGAAATCCTCGCCGCGCTCGGGGGCCCGGCCCTCGCCGATTTCCGTGATCACGCCATCGGAGACGGAAACCCAACCGTTCTCGATCACATCATCCGCGAGAACGACGCGCGCATTGGTCAGAAGCTGTGTGTTGTTCTGTGCATTCATGATCAGGCTGCTTTCGCAAAAACGGTAGCATCGACAATCGTATCGGCAATGGCGTCGCGAACCTCGTCGTCGTGCACGACGGCGACGATGGCGGTCCCTTCTCGCCTCTTTCGTTTGATCAGGTCAACGACCACTTCGCGGTTGGCAGCATCCAGCGAGGCCGTCGGCTCATCGAGGAGTAACAAGGGCCGCTCCGGCAAAAAGCCGCGCGCGATATTCACCCGCTGCTGCTCGCCTCCAGAGAACGTTGCCGGCGGCAAATTCCAAAGACGGCCGGGCACATTAAGGCGTGCGAGCATCTCGCCGGCTTTAGCCTGCGCCGCGATGCGATCCATTCCTCCGGCAATCAGCGAACCGGCCACGATATCCAGTGCCGGCACGCGCGGCACGGCGCGGAGAAATTGCGACACATAGCTCACCGTGCGGTGCCGGAAACGCAGGATGTCGCGCGCCGCCGCCTGCGCGATATCGATATCCTTGTCTCCGATCCGGATCAGGATCTGACCTTCATCGCAGCGGTAGCTGCCGAAGATCATCTTCAGGATCGAGGATTTGCCCGTTCCTGACGGCCCCGCCAGCACCACGCATTCACCGGGATGCACACGGAAATGCACGCCGCTGACCACCGGCAGCCGGACGCCGCCCTGCAGATGGATCGTGAAGGTCTTGCCGACCCCGGATAGTTGCAACAATTCGGTCATGGCCCTCACGCCGGCAAGATCGATGAGACGAGAAGCTGTGTATAAGGCTCACGCGGATCGTCGAGCACCTGATCGGTCAAGCCGCTTTCGATCACGCGTCCGTCCTTCATCACCATCATCCGATGCGACAAAAGCCGGGCCACGCCGAGATCGTGCGTCACGATAATGACGGCAAGCCGCAATTCCGACACCAGGCTGGTGAGCAGATCCAAGAGACGCGCCTGCACCGACACATCGAGGCCACCGGTCGGCTCATCCATGAAAACAAGCCGCGGACCAGTCACCAGATTGCTTGCGATCTGCAGACGCTGCCGCATACCGCCGGAATAAGCGAGTGGCGTGTCGTCGATCCGTGCCGCATCGATCTCGACCCGCTCCAGCCAATGCTCGGCTGTGGCGCGAATTCGTCCATAGTGGCGGTGCCCGACTGCCATCAGCCGCTCGCCGACATTGGCACCGGCCGACACGCCCATCCGCAAACCCATTGCGGCATCCTGATGGACGAAGCCCCAATCGGTCCGGAACAGAAACCGCCGCTCAGCCTCCCCCAAGGTCGCAAGATCGCGTGTGGCACCGTCGCGCATGCGATAACGGACGCTGCCATGCGACGGCGCCATCTGCGCGGACAGGAGTCGCAGCAGCGTGGATTTGCCGGAGCCCGATTCCCCGACGACCGCCAGCACTTCGCCTTCATCGAGCGTCAGGGATACGTCGCTACAACCAATCCGCTGGCCGTAATTCTTGCCGAGCCCCTCGGCAATCAGAAGCGGGGATTCATCAATCATCGTGTGTCTCCGCTGATCGCCGTTGGCGCAGAACCCAACAGCGGTCCACGATGTCCATTCTCACGCCGGCTCTCGCAGAAATCCGTGTCCGAGCAGATGAACATGCGTCCGCCCCGATCGTCGGTGACCACCTCGTCGAGGAATGTCGCGTCGGAGCCGCACAAAGCGCAGCTTTCCTCGGTGCGGCTCGCCTCGAATGGATGATCCTCGAAATCGAGCGAGACAACCTGCGTGTATGGCGGAATGGCGTAAATGCGCTTTTCTCGGCCAGCGCCGAACAATTGCAAGGCAGGACAATCATTCATCTTCGGATTGTCGAATTTCGGTGTCGGCGACGGATCCATCACATAACGACCATCGACCTTGACCGGATAGGCGTAAGTCGTCGCGATATGTCCATGACGCGCGATGTCTTCATAGAGCTTCACATGCATCAGCCCGTAATCGGCATGGGCATGCATGCGCCGCGTTTCGGTCTCGCGCGGCTCGAGAAAACGGAGCGGCTCGGGGATCGGCACCTGATAGACCAGCACCTGATTTTCGCTGAACGGCGTTTCCGGAATGCGATGCCGCGTCTGGATCACGGTGGCGTCGCTCGTCCGCGTCGTCGTCTCGACACCTGTCACCTTGACGAAGAACTGACGTATCGACACCGCGTTGGTCGTATCGTCAGCACCTTGATCGATCACTTTGAGAATATCGTCTGGACCAAGGATGGCAGCCGTCACCTGCACACCGCCTGTTCCCCAGCCATAGGGCATCGGCATTTCCCGGCTCGCGAACGGCACCTGATAGCCGGGGATCGCGATCGCTTTCAGGATCGCGCGGCGGATCATGCGTTTGGTCTGCTCGTCCAGATACGCGAAATTATAGACAGGATCGGTCATTCCGCTGCCTCGCGCATGGCTGCATCATTTGCATCCGCCGCAGCAAACTCGCGGCGCATCGTGCGCACCAACCCAAGCTCGGCCTGGAAATCGACGTAGTGCGGCAGTTTCAAATGCTCGACGAAGCCGGTCGCCTGCACATTGTCGGAGTGCGACAACACGAATTCCTCATCCTGCGCCGGCGCGCCGGACTCCTCACCCAGCTCTTTGGCCCGCAGCGAACGATCGACCAGCGCCATCGACATCGCCTTGCGCTCGCTGTGACCAAAGCTCAGACCATATCCACGCGTGAACTGCGGGGGCTCGGTCGCCGATCCTTTGAACTGATTGATCATCTGACATTCGGTGACGGTGATCCGCCCGAGCGGAACCGCAAAGCCGACCTCTTCGGCGAAAAAATCAACCGCGACCTCGCCCATCCGGATCTCGCCGGCAAACGGGTGGGTGCGACCATGGCCGCGCTGGGTCGAATAGCCGAGCGCGAGAAGAAAACCTTCGTCGGCCCGCGCCAGATTCTGAAGGCGAAGATCGCGATCGGCCGGAAATGCCAGTGGCTCGCGCGTCAGATCACCGACCGGATAATCGGCCCCTTTGACCGGCGACAGCTCGATCAGGTCGTCTTCACTCAGCAGGTCGGTGACCCGCGGCATTGCAGACGCCTCGCCGCGCTCCTCAGACAGCGGCCCATCTGGCTGCGCGTCTGCAGCAAGCTGCATGTCGAGCAGACGATGCGTGTAATCGAAGGTCGGCCCCAGCAACTGGCCGCCCGGAATATCCTTGAACGTGGACGACACACGCCGTCGTATCTGCATTTGCGCCGTGTCGATCGGCTCGGCTGCACCAAAGCGCGGCAGCGTCGTGCGATAGGCGCGCGCGAGGAAAATTGCTTCGATCAAATCGCCGCAGGCCTGCTTCACCGAGAGAGCGGCAAGCTCGCGATCATAGAGCGAGCCTTCGCACATCACGCGATCGACGGCCCGTGCGAGTTGCTCTGAAATCTGCGTCAGACTCAGTTCCGGCACATCCCGATTGCCCCGACGCTCATGAGCGAGCAAGCGATGTGCATTAGCGATGGCTTTCTCGCCGCCTTTTACTGCCACATACACGGCTATTCTCCCTCAATCACGCGGGTTGAACGCGGAATGGCCGCGATCTCGACATCCGTGACGAACAGGCAATCGACGCCTCGGGGAAACAGACTGTGATTGGCCTGCAATTGATGCCGAAAATCCACGGGAGAAGGCGACGCCGAGAATTTCCGGATCTTTGCAATTCCGGGACCGGCCAGCAGCAATTCTTCACCCGAGCTAAAGCTCTCAACCTGAACCACGATCGTTGACGAGCGATCCGGGTAATCAGGCATACCGAGCGCGAATGCATCAAGGCCAGGCATGAGGAGCGGATCAGAAACAAACGCGAAAGCTGCGTCCCGCATGCTGGATGAAATCGGCGCACCGGTATGAAACGTGATCCATCGCCCGACCTCATTAGCCTCCACCAAGGCACGATCCAGCCAGACAGGTGTTTCGTAGTCGCACAACGTCAGCGCAACAGCAGCTGCGCCAGGCGACAATGGCTTTGGCGCAGTGGCAACGGTCAGGATCTCTTGGATCGATCCTGGACGCGCGGTGGCGTTCATCACCGCACGAAATGTCACCTGTGCACCCAAAACCGGATCTGGAATACCATGAGCAAGCATCTCAATCCTCACCCCGGACCAGCGTGAAGAAATCAACACGCGTCGCTGCCGTCCGGCCATCGGCCTGTTGCCGTTCGCGATCAACACGCTGCCGGACCGGTGCCAGGACATGCAATGCAATCAGTTCGCGATAGCTCGCATGTTGCCAAAGCGCGTCGCAGAGGGCCGCAAGCTTCGCCTTCTCGCGATCGCGACCGAGCACGTACGAAAAGCCCAATTCCCCGGAAGACAGTTGAACGGCGCAACGCGTCACAGTCGCTTCGCCGACATTGAATGGCGCACCATCACCGCCGACGCGGCCACGCAGCATCACCAGTCCGGTTTCCGCCGGCCGGGCTTCGATATGCGCGACCTCGCTCGGCAACGCCTTGAGCCCCTCTGCAATCTCCTGAGCGGAAGCTTCCGCCAAAACGGCCATCGCCGCCTGTCGCTCGACATGCTGCGACTGATCTCTTTGGGGCATGTGTGTGACAGACATCGATTTCAGCTGTTGCAAAGTTGTCTATTGTGCTAGACAACTTTTAGCGCGCGCTCGGTGACGGTTTTATGACGCAGCGCCCGGCCTGTGGGGAGCGAGCATGCCACGCGCAAACGACGCGCATCTTTCGGATACATTGCCTGCTGGCGTGACGTTGTGGCGACAGATCGCAGACGACATCGAACACGCCATCGTCCGCGGCGAATTTACCAATGGCGAGAAACTACCGGGTGAGCAGGACATCGCGGACCGCTTCGGCGTCAATCGCCATACCGTGCGCCGTGCACTGGCGGAACTGACAGAGCGCGGCCTTGTTCGCGCCGAACGCGGCAGCGGCACATATGTCGAGACGGCGCGTATTGCTTATCCAATACGCACGCGCACGCGCTTTTCTGAAATCATCGGCGCCGCGGGGCGCATGGCCGGCGGGCGATTGCTATCGAGCACAAGGGAGCCAGCCCCGCGCGACGTCGCATTGCGTCTCGATCGCCCTGCGGGAACCGAAACCATCCGCCTTGAAATTCTGCGCAGCGCCAATCGTGTGCCGGTCTCTCTCGCGACAAGCTGGCTCCCTGCTGAACTCGCACCCGATGCCGCTCGCATCTATCGAACCGTCCGCTCGGTCAGCAAGCTGCTCGCCTGTATCGGCTATCCTGACTATCAACGTCGTGAAACGCGAATATCAGCCGCTATGGCTGATGCCGTTCACGCAGCCAAACTGCGGCTCGCACCAGGCCGCCCGCTCGTTGTGGTGGATAGCGTCGATATGTCCGCAGCAGGCGCACCCATCCTGTGCACACATGCCCGCTTCGTCGCCGACCGGGTGGAATTGATCGTCGAAAGTTGACGATTCCCGCTGACTTCTCAAGCGCTTCATTCGCCGTCGATTACGCATGACAACACAGTGACAAATCGATGACGGCCGCGCCGCTGCACATCGATTAAACACTTGCATTCAAAGACGATTGTGGACTGCGCGCGAAGCGACGTTTGCATTCATGTCGCTGTCATACTCCGCTGTTAGCCCCGATGAAACGCAGCGGGAGCAGACCGTGCCAAACACGCCAGACATCGACGTACGCAACATCAGAAAATCATTTCGCGAGACGTGTGTCCTCGACGGTATCTCTCTTTCAATCGCACGCGGCGAGATGGTTGGTCTCATCGGCGCATCGGGTTCAGGAAAATCCACCCTGATTAGAACGATTGCGGGCCTCACGCCTATCGACCGTGATAACGGCAGCGCGATCGCGCTCTTCGGCGAAACGATTCAGCAACATGGACGCATCACGCGTTCCGCTGGCGCATTGCGGGCGCGTGTGGGCGTCGTGTTTCAGCAATTCAATCTGGTGCCACGGCTTTCGGTACTCATGAACGTTTGCCTCGGACTGCTCGGTCGCATGCCTTTCGTTCCGGCAACGATTGGCCATTTCTCGACCGAGCAGAAGATGCGTGCGATGAACGCTCTTGCGCGCGTCGGCATATCGGAGCACGCCCTGAAGCGAGGCAGCGAATTGTCGGGCGGTCAACAGCAGCGCGCGGCGATTGCGCGCACGCTGGTTCAGAATGCGGAGATCATCATCGCTGACGAGCCGATCGCATCGCTCGATCCGAGTTCGGCCCGCCGCGTGATGGACATTCTTGCTGATCTCAACAAACGCGACAACATCACGGTTCTGGTTTCGCTGCACCAGGTCGAATTCGCGCTACGCTATTGCCCGCGAACGATCGCGCTGAAACACGGCAAGATCGTCTATGACGGCCCCTCTCACGCGTTGACGCCGGAGTTCCTCAACGCGCTCTATGGCGCGGAAAGCGAAGAGCTGTTCCTGCCGCCGATCGAGGCCGCCACGCCGCAGCGCCCGACAGCGTCCGACGCGATCACCATGCCGCTCCAGCAATGGCAGGCAACGGAGATGCAGCGCGCTCAGCATAACGGCGTGGCGCGACACCTGAACAGTTGAACACCGCCATGACCGTGGCGCGTGACGAGAATTGAGCATTCAACAAGGAGACTGAAGATGTCACGTTTCATCGCCAAATCGGCGCTGGCAGCGGCGGCGCTTGCATGGACAGTTACGGCAGCAGCGGCGCAGGAACTCAAAGAGCTGAACTTTGGCGTTCTTTCGACTGAGGCATCGAGCCACCAGAAGAAGAACTGGGAGCCCTTCATCGAAGCGATGTCGAAGGCGACCGGCATGAAAGTCAACGCCTTCTACGCCAGCGATTATGCAGGCGTGATCGAGGCGATGCGTTTCAACAAGGCGCATCTGGCATGGTTCGGCAACAAGTCGGGCATGGAAGCCGTCGACCGGGCGAATGGCGAGGTCTTCGCCCAGGTGGTCTCCCGCGATGGCAGCGTCGGCTATCACGCCCACATCATCGTCCATGCCGACAGCCCCTACACCAAGCTCGAAGACGTTCTGACCTGCGATAAGACGCTGGATTTCGGCATTGGCGATCCGAATTCCACCTCGGGCTTCCTGGTGCCGACCTCCTACGTCTTTGCGGCCCGGGACATCGATCCGAAGAACTGCTTCAAGACCGTGCGCAACGCGAACCATCAGGCCAATGCGATGGCCGTAGCGAACAAGCAGGTGCAGGTCGCAACCAACAACAGCGAAGATCTACAACGGCTTGGGCGAACCTCCCCGGAAGCGCGCAAGAAGCTGCGGATCATCTGGACCTCGCCGATCATCCCGCTCGACCCGCTGGTCTGGCGCAAGGATCTCGACCCGGCGCTGAAGACCAAGATCTACACCTTCCTCATGAACTACGGGCGCAGCGGCACGGAAGCGGACCTGAAGGCACAGCGCGAAGTGCTCGCAAATCTCATCTGGTCTCCTTTCAATCCGTCATCCGACCGTCAGTTGCTTCCCATCCGCAAGATGGAAGCCAGCCGCGCGCTGTTGCGGGCCCAGAACGACGAGAAGCTGTCAGACGCCGACAAGGCCAAGAAAATTGCAGAGGCCAGGGCCGAATTGGCCAGGATCGAAGCGATGGAGAAGCAGGCTGCGTCGGACGGCTACAACACCCGCATCGAAGCCTTCATCGCTGCCGACAAGGCCGGCAAGACCGACGAGGTCAAGAAGATGATCTCCGAGTTCGCTCGCGGCTTCTCCAGCACGCATTGAGGCCAACCATGCTTGGCGCGTCGGATCGCCGACGCGCCAAATTTTCATC
>JAFAFP010000191.1 GCA_023423415.1 Pseudomonadota bacterium
AGGCAGAAGCGGCGCGATGATCGACCATTCGGCGTCCGTCAAATCAAAACGTGCCATCAAGGCCTCCTTCGGAAGGCCTTGAATCACTCCGCAGCAGCCTCAACAACAGGTTGGAGTACAGAACCTAAAGCCTTTCCGACTTTGATAGAATCAAGGCCAAGGCTCTCGCTCTTGTTTTGCCCGCGTCTTCTTCATGCGAATCGGTGCCACTTCGGTCAAAAAACGCTCTAGTCCGTCTTGGCTATGAGCGCCTTCTCGACGGCAGGCAGCAGTACCGCCTTTAGATTTCCCGCTGTGATCGGCCCAACCAGCTTGTGGGCTATGCGACCATCACGGCCTACCACGAAGGTTTCCGGCACACCGTACACGCCCCATTCGATCGCCGCACGTCCATTCGGGTCCGCGCCGACGCCCTTGTAGGGATTGCCATAGCGGCCGATGAAGCGGCGTGCGTTGTCGGCCTGGTCTTTGTAGTTGATACCGACGAGGCGAATGCGCTTGTCCTTGGCGAGTTCGTCGAGAAACGGCACTTCGTCATGGCAGGGCACGCACCATGACGCCCAGACATTCACCAGCGTGACATTACCTTTGAAGTCCGCGGCATTCAGACCGGGCAACGGCTTGCCATCCTGCATCAAACCTTCCACCGGAGGCAAATCTGTTTGCGGCACTGGCCGGCCAATCAGCGCCGACGGAATGCGCGACGGATCGCCGGAGCCGAGGCGATAGAAGAACAATGCGGCCAGGGCGATAAACACCAGCAGCGGCAGGATAACGAGAAACTTGCGGCGCGATCCCGCGCCCGCGTTGTCGGATGCCATGCTCATGCGGCGGACTTGTGCAGTTCAGATTTACGGCTCTCGGAGCGACGGGTGATGCCGCGCGCTTCGAAGTCGGCTAGCGTGCGTTTCAGTGCGCGATTCTCGATCACGATCCAGCCGATCAGCGCCGCGAGAATGAATGCTGAGGCGAGATAGGCGGCGACGATAAAAGATGCGTGTGGTCCGAGATCCATGATGGTTTCCGTCTATCGCCCCGGTGCGGCTTCCGCCTGCATCATATGCATGGAGCGGATACGGCGCTTGAGGATTTCATTGCGCATGGCGGCGAGATGCAGCGTGATGAAGAGCAACGTGAAGGCAACCGCCATAACCATCAATGGCGCCAGGATGGTCGGATGAATCGCGGGCCCGTCGAGTTTCACCACCGAAGCCGGCTGGTGCAGCGTATTCCACCAGTCGACCGAGAACTTGATGATCGGGATATTGATCGCGCCGACCAGTGTCAGGATCGCGGCAGCGCGCCCGGCGCGGGTTGGATCGTCAATAGTGCGCCAGAGCGCGATCACGCCAAGATACATGAGGAAGAGAACGAATACCGACGTTAGCCGCGCGTCCCACACCCAGTAGGTCCCCCACATCGGCCGGCCCCAGAGCGAGCCGGTGATGAGACAGATCAGCGTGAAGGCAGCACCGATCGGCGCTGCGGCTTTTCCGGCAACGTCAGAGAGTGGGTGCCGCCAGACCAGCGTGCCGAGCGCGGCCATCGTCATCACCGTCCAGCCGAACATTGCGAGCCATGCCGACGGTACGTGGATGAACATGATCTTGACGGTCGCGCCCTGCTGGTAATCGTCAGGCGCACCAGCGCCGATCCAGAAGCCATAGGCAAAGGCGAGCGCGGTTGCTGCCGCAAGCCAGGGCAGGATGCGCCCGCTGAGCGAGAGAAACCGTGTCGGATTGGCAAGGTCGATCAGGGCCATGGAAATTCGATCATTCTCCGGGACCGTCATTGGGGCGTCGCCCGGAATGACGGAGCTTACTCTCACCTGCTTTTGTCGCCTTGTCGCGGCAACGCGATGGCGTCAACACCGAAACGTGATCCCCATACCCTTTATTCCTGCCCGGCCCGCAAGGCCGCGGCTGCGGCAAAGGGTCCGATCACCAAGGACATCAGAGCCAGGGCGCAGAGGATCGTAAAGGGTGTTCCAAATGGAACCGGCCCGACGATGGCGGCATTTGAGGCTGCCACACCGAAGATCAGGACGGGTATGGTCGCCGGCAAGATCAGCACCGGCAACAGCAAGCCGCCGCGCCGGAGCGTCACGGTCAGCGCTGCGCCAATCAGCCCGATAAAGGTCAAAGCCGGCGTCCCGACAAGCAGGGTTGCGGTCACGGCGGCGGTCGGCGCCGGGTCGAGATTGAGGAACAGCGCCAGGATAGGCGTCGCGATCACCAGCGGCAGCGCCGTGGTCAGCCAGTGCGCCAGCGCCTTGACGCCGACGGCCAGCTCCAGAGGAGCCTTGCCCATGGTCAAGAGATCAAGCGAGCCGTCCTCCTGGTCGGCGGAGAGGAGCCGATCGAGCGCAAGCAGGCTCGCCAGCAAGGCGCCGAGCCATAGAATCGCCGGCCCGATCCGCGTCAGCAGGGCGAGATCGGGACCGATCGCGAACGGCATCAGCGTCACGACCGACATGAAGAACAGAACGCCGATCATTGCACCGCCGCCGATGCGTATGGCGATGCGGATGTCGCGCAAAAATAGTGCCGCCAGCGCGCTCATGCGGCTTGCTCCAGGCGCAATTCGCTTGCGCCGTCCAGACCGAGCGGAAGATGTGTCGCTGCCACGATGAGCCCCCCTCCCGCGAGATGCGTCTGCATCAGGTCGAGCAGCATGGACTGTGCAGTGCTATCGAGCGCGGATGTTGGCTCATCGAGCAGCCATATGGGTCGCTTTACCGCGACCAAACGGGCGATCGATAGCCGACGTTTTTGTCCGGCGGACAGATAGGCGGCGGGCAGATGCGCGAGTGATTCGAGTCCGACGGCGGCCAGCGCCTCCAACGGCTTTTTTAGCCCGCCGAGATACGCGATCCAGAACGAGAGATTTTCCTCGACTGATAGGGCCGGCTTCAGTGCGTCATTGTGACCGAGATAATGCGCCTGTTCGGCAATGCTGCATTCAGGGTCGCCGCCGGAAAGTGTCAGCTTTCCGTCGGCTATACGCAGCAAACCAGCTATCATCCGCAGCAACGACGACTTTCCCGCGCCATTGCGGCCAGTGACCAGCAACGGCTGACCTGTGGCGACTGAAAAATTCAGCGCTCGAAAGACCACACGCCCGCCCCGGTGGCAGCACAGGTCTTCGGCAAAAAGGGTCATTGTCTCAAGCACTTACGAAATTCCATGCGATCATGCGCAGCGCCGCAATCTGTCATGCGGTTGAAGCTGATGGTTCATATGGCAGATCGTTGAAAAAGATTTTATAAGCCGCACCTTAGACCGCTTCTCGCCAAGCTCACTCTGCCAACCACGACTCTCTTACGCGATGCCGGGGCGCGCCGGAAATGCAAGTATCCCCAATGCGTTAGGCCAGCGCCCGAACGGAACGAAAGACCAGCCAATGACCTCGCTCGACTCATTCAAATGTTGCCGTACTCTCAAGGTCGGCACCAAGTCTTATGCCTATTACAGCCTTCCCGTTGCGGAAAAGAATGGTCTGAAAGGTATTTCACGGCTCCCCTTCTCGATGAAGGTGCTACTGGAGAACCTGCTGCGCAACGAAGATGGTCGTACGGTCACGAAGGATGACATCCTGGCCGTGGCGGCGTGGCTGAAGAAGAAGTCCTCCGACCGCGAAATCGCGTTCCGGCCTGCGCGCGTGCTGATGCAGGATTTCACCGGCGTTCCGGCCGTGGTCGATCTTGCGGCGATGCGCGATGCGATGAAGGTGCTAGGCGGCGATCCGAAGAAGATCAACCCCCTGGTCCCGGTCGATCTCGTCATCGATCACTCGGTGATCGTGAATTATTTCGGTACCAATTCTGCGTTCAAGCTCAACGTTGCTGAAGAATACAAGCAGAACCAGGAGCGCTACCGTTTCCTGAAATGGGCGCAGAAGGCATTCGACAACTTCCGTGTTGTTCCGCCCGGCACCGGCATCTGCCACCAGGTCAATCTTGAATATCTCTCGCAAGCTGTCTGGACCGCCAAGGGAAAGGTCATGGTCGACGGCAAGGCGAAATCGGCCGAGATCGCCTATCCCGACACGTTGGTCGGCACCGACTCGCACACCACGATGGTCAACGGCATGGCCGTGCTGGGCTGGGGTGTCGGTGGCATTGAAGCGGAAGCTGCAATGCTCGGTCAGCCGCTGTCGATGCTGCTGCCGGAAGTGATCGGTTTCAAGCTGAGCGGCAAGCTGAAGGAAGGCGTCACCGCCACCGACCTCGTACTCACCGTGGTCGAGATGCTGCGCAAACGCGGCGTGGTCGGCAAGTTCGTCGAATTCTTCGGTCCCGGCGTGCTTGACCTGTCGGTCGCCGATCGCGCCACCATCGGCAACATGGCGCCAGAATATGGCGCGACCTGCGGCTTCTTCCCGGTCGATGCCGAGACAGTGAAATTCCTGCGCGACACCGGACGCAAGGACGATCGCGTAAAGCTTGTCGCTGCCTACGCCAAGGCGCAAGGCATGTACCTGACCAAGACCACGAAAGATCCTGCCTTCACCGACGTTCTGAAGCTGGATCTCGGCAAGGTTGAGCCCTCGCTGGCCGGCCCGAAGCGTCCGCAGGACCGCGTTGCGCTGAAAGCTGTGAAGGCAGAATTCACGAATGCGATGGACAAGGAGTTCAAGCAGCTCGCGGATCTCGACAAGCGTGTACCGGTCGAAGGCCGGGATCATGATCTTGGCAACGGCGATGTCGTTATCGCCGCGATTACGTCCTGCACCAACACGTCCAATCCGAGCGTGATGATCGGCGCAGGTCTGCTGGCCCGCAAGGCCGCGGCGAAAGGACTGACGGCCAAGCCGTGGGTGAAAACTTCGCTCGCGCCGGGCTCGCAGGTTGTCGGCGAATATCTCGCTGCATCGGGCCTGCAGAAGGACCTCGATAAACTCGGCTTCAACCTCGTCGGTTACGGCTGCACCACCTGCATCGGCAATTCGGGTCCGCTGCCGGAGGAAATCTCCAAGGCCATCAACGCCAACAATCTCGTCGCTGCGGCCGTGCTGTCCGGCAACCGCAACTTCGAAGGCCGCGTGAATCCGGATGTGCGTGCGAACTATCTCGCTTCGCCGCCGCTGGTCGTTGCCTACGCCATCGCCGGCTCGATGCAGGTCGATATGGTCAAGACGCCGATCGGCACCGACAAGCAGGGCAAGAAGGTGTTCCTGAAGGACATCTGGCCGACGACGAAAGAAATCGACTCGTTCATTCGCAAGAACGTCACCAAGAAGCTGTTCGCAAAGAAATATGCGAATGTGTTCAAGGGTGACGCGAACTGGCGGAAGATCACGGTCAGCGGTGGTCTCACCTATGCGTGGGACAACAAGTCCACCTACGTGCAGAACCCGCCTTACTTTGTCGGCATGCAGCCGCGTCCGACGCCGCCGACTGACATCGTCAATGCGCGCGTCATGGGCCTGTTCCTCGATTCGATCACGACCGATCACATCTCGCCGGCCGGCTCGATCAAGCTGAACTCTCCGGCTGGACAGTATCTGGTCGATCACAATGTGAAGCCGATCGATTTCAACCAGTACGGCACGCGGCGTGGCAACCATGAAGTGATGATGCGCGGCACCTTCGCCAACATCCGCATCAAGAACCAGATGGTGCCGGGCGTCGAAGGTGGCGTGACGATCCATTATCCCGACAAGGAGCAGATGCCGATCTACGATGCGGCGATGCGTTACAAGCAGGATAAGGTGCCGCTCGTCGTATTCGCCGGCAAGGAGTACGGCACCGGCTCGTCCCGCGACTGGGCTGCCAAAGGCACGATCCTGCTCGGCGTCCGCGCCGTGATCGCACAATCCTTCGAGCGCATCCACCGCTCCAACCTTGTCGGTATGGGCGTTCTGCCCCTGGTGTTCGAGGAAGGAACGTCCTGGCAGTCGCTGGGGCTGACCGGCAGCGAGCAGGTTACCATTCGGGGGATTGAGGGTGATTTGCGACCGCGTCAAAAAATGACCGCAGAAATTGCGATGGCGGACGGTACCACGAAACAGGTGCCGCTAATTTGTCGGATCGATACGCTTGACGAGCTGGAATATTTCAGGAACGGCGGCATTCTTCAGTACGTGTTGCGTCAGCTCGCTGCCTGAGCGGCGATCACGATATAAACGGTGTATAAGGGCGGCGCTCATGGAGCGCCGGCCTTGCCGCGTTTTTGCCACTCATCGATCATGCAATAGGAGTGTCACCGGGAATTGAATGGCGGCTCATGACGGCCGTCTTTATCTGTGCCACGGTAGCGACGCGGGGTCCGCGTCATTTTTTGAATCTGATCACTCGGAAACTTCATGCGTCTACGCGTTGCCACGAGGCACCTGGCTGTTGCCTGCTGCGCATGGGTTGCGCTTGCGGCCAGTCATGTCAGTGCGGCGGAGTCACGTGTCGTTGTCGAGCTCTTCACCAGCCAAGGATGTTCGTCGTGTCCTGCAGCCGATAAACTGCTGAGCGAATTGGCCAAGGATACAGCGATACTGCCGATCAGCCTCTCGGTTGATTACTGGGATTATCTCGGTTGGAAAGACACGCTGGCATTGCCCAGCCATGCCAAGCGACAGCGGGCTTATGCCCGCGCCCGCGGGGATCGCGCAGTTTACACACCGCAAGTGGTGATCAACGGCGGAACGCATGTCCTTGGCAACGACAAGCTGGCCCTTGAACGTGCGGTGAAAACTGCGCGATCAAATGCTGCGTCTGCGCTGCCGGTTAATGTCGTGATCGCCGACGGAAAGATCACAGTCGATGTCGGAGCAGCAGAGCTATCCGGTCAAGCGGGTGAGGTGTGGATTTGTCCGGTGAAGCAGAAGGTACCGGTGCAAATCAGTCGGGGCGAAAATAAAGGTCATATGGTGACCTACACCAACGTCGTGCGGGGCTGGATTAAACTTGGTGAATGGAAGGGCGGCGCACAGAAGTTCACAAAGTCTCTGTCGGATATCATCAAGAACGACAGCGACGCCGACGCTGTGGCGGTTATTGTCCAGGGCGGAAAGTTTGAGACCCCTGGCACCATCTTTGGTGGCGCATCGATCGCTCTGAATTCGGCGCACTGAATTTTTATCTTCTCTCTAATCGCAAAAAAAAGGCCGGCTGAGCCGGCCTTGAAGCAATTGGGGATTGAACCGTACGCGGTAGAATTGACCCGATCCGTAGAAACCTCGGGGGGCTGGGGGGCTGAGGAATCCGAAGCTCTTCCGGACCGGGTCTAGGAGCAGCATTTTGCAGCTTATAGGGGCAAGCGCTGGACCGAATTTGGGCGTTATTGTGGTTCGATGCACGAAGGCGTGACCTTGTCGCACATGGCGTCTATCCCTTGCGACGTCTAGCCGGAGGGGCGATCATGGCAACCGGTCATCGGGACCTGCGAGAAAGGAGGCACCATGAGTTTGACGCCGGGTGACGCCGAACCCAGCGAGCAGCGTGCGGGCGCATTCACTGCGTCAGCGCCCGCATCGGTCAATCAGGTTACATTTAACCGCCGCGAACTTGATCGCATACTGAACGTGTATGGGCGAAAAGTTGCCGAAGGCGAGTGGCGCGATTACGCCATCGATTTCATGAAGGATCGCGCCGTTTTTTCGGTGTTCCGCCGCGCGTCGGAGGTGCCGATTTATCGCATCGAAAAAGATCCGAAATTGGCGCGCCGGCAGGGGGCTTATAGTATAATTTCCGCCACCGGTTTGATCATGCGCCGCGGCCACGAGTTGGATCGTGTACTGCGCGTCTTCGACAAGAAGCTTCGCCTGGTGACGTACTGAAGCAGACGTTATGGAGCTGCGTCCGCACCCGGACCGAGCGAGCGTTGCATCAGGACTGTGTGAAGCCAGCGGCCGTGCTTGAAGCCGATACTTGTGAGCGTGCCAACCGGCTCAAATCCCAGGCTTCTGTACAGTCGGATCGACGGAGTCTGTTGCGAGTCGCCGATCACCGCGATCATCTGGCGAAAGCCGCGCACCTCCGCTCTTGCAATCAATTCCGTCAGAAGCAAACGGCCAATTTCGCGTCGCATGAGATGCCGTACGGACCGCGATGCCGGCAGATACGACGTTGGCCGAGGGGATTTCAGCAGAATGTGTCTGCCGATTCCTATTTTCTCCTGAATGCTTCAAACAGTTCGGTAATGCATTTCGAGCCAACCTCGACCACATCGAAACTCTGACCGTAGCGCAACCAATCTGCCCAAAGTCCTCGTATCATCGATTCAAATACCTTGGCCGATATGTCCGGCTCCCATGTTGTGCTGAGAGTTCCGTTGTTCGCCGCCATTGTAAAGATGCGCAACAGGTTGTTCCTCATGATGCTGTCGGCATCCTGCTGGCGTTTGAGCGCCTCGGTCATTTCGCCGACATACTCACATCGAAACAGCAGGATCGCGTAGACGCGCTGCATCCGAATATCGTCCGCCATCGTCTTCAAGCAATCGAGGGAGATTTGTTGGATGAGCTCCAACGGGTCCGGGTGACCGTCAGCCACAGCCTGATTGACCAGATCTTCCTGAGGTAATCGGACGCGTTCGTGCAGGGCGCGGAAAAGGTCCACCTTGTTGGCGAAGTGCCAATAGATCGCGCCGCGTGTGACGCCGGCCTCGTCGGCGATCTGCTCAAGTGATGTTCGCGTCACGCCATGCTCAAAAAACAGCGCTTCGGCTGCGTCCAGGATCTTTTCGCGGGTCGCCTTGGCTTCCGCTTTGGTCTTTCGCGCCATAGAATTGCCTTTTACATACGTTCATGTATGTATATATGCTGCAACGCACAAATAAAAGCACTCATCGAATAATCTCCCGAAAGCGCCGAAGCGCTCGAATATTTCGAAGCGGACGAAGATGCTCATGCCCCTGACCAAACGCTCGCTCCTCACGTTGGCGGTCGCGATCGTCACCCCTTTTGCGGTTGCCGCATGCGACAGCAAGCCGGCCCAAGCCCCAGTTCCACCTCCGCCCAGCGTCGCTGTTTCCGAGCTCAAGGCCCAGCCCGTTCCACTGCGTTTTGACTATGCCGGCCGCATCGCCGCCTTCCGGGAAGTGGAGGTGCGCCCGCGGGTATCAGGCATTCTGAAGGAAAAGACTTTCATCGAGGGGGCCGCCGTCAAGGCCGGGGACGTGCTGTTCCGGATCGATCCCGAACCCTTCGAGGCCGAGCTGGCGCGCGCAAAGGCGCAGCTTATGGAGGCGCAGGCACAATTGGGGCGCACGCAGCGCGATGCCGAGCGTGCCAGCACGTTGTTTCAACGCCAGTACGGTAGCGAGAAAGCCCGGGACGACGCGTTCGCGGCGCATGAGCTTGCCAAGGCCAGTGTGGCCGGTGCGGAAGCGCAGGTCCGGACCGCGGAGATCAACCTCGGCTACACGACGATCACTGCACCGATCTCAGGTGTGACCAGCTATCGCTTGTTGCCGGAAGGCAGCCTTGTCAATGCAAACGAGAGCTTGCTGACGCGCATTAGCCAGCTCGATCCCGTTTACGTGCACTTCTCGTTCACCGACACCGAGGCCACCGAAATTCGTCGGCTGATTGACAGTGGTGAGGGCAAGGGCCCGGCGGATGGCAAGCTGCAAGCCAAGGTCAGCTTCGGTGATGGCAGAACCTACGATCAGGTCGGTTATGTCGACTTCACCGACAGCAGTCTTGATCTGCAGACCGGGACACTGCGCGCGCGTGGTGTTCTCCCGAATCCCGATAGTCGGCTTCGCCCCGGTGCATTCGTGCGCGTCTCGATCGAGGGCATCACGCGACAAGATACAATCGTCATCCCGCAGGCTGCGGTCATGCAAGGGCCGCAAGGGCAGTTCGTTTATACCGTCGATCCTCAAAATAAGGTGTCGGTCCAGCCGGTCTCGATCGGGCGCGAAGTAACGGGCGGATGGATCGTCGAGAAAGGCCTGAAATCCGGGGATCGAATCGTCACCGAGGGGATCATCAAGGTCAGGCCGGGCGGGGCGGTTACAGTTGCGTCAGTTGAAGGCGCGAAAACAAAAGCTGCATCAAAATGAAGATCAATCCGTTTATCGACCGCCCGGTCTTCGCGGCGGTCATTTCCATTGTTTTCGTGCTCGCAGGTCTTGCTGCGCTGCGCGTTCTTCCAGTGGAGCAATATCCGCAGATCGTTCCGCCGCAAGTGGTGGTTTCGGCGACCTATCCGGGCGCCAGCGCGGAGACGGTTGCCCAAACCGTGGCGGCGCCGTTGGAGCAGCAGATCAACGGCGTGGAAAACATGCTCTACATGCAGTCCACGAATTCCAGCTCTGGAACGATGCGTCTGACGGTCACCTTCCAGATTGGCACCGATCCCGATCAGGCGACCATCAACGTCAATAACCGTGTTCAGCGCGCGGTTTCAATTCTGCCGGCGGAGGTCACGCGGCAAGGATTGATTGTCAACAAGCAGTCCAGTTCGATCCTCGGCCTTGTCACGATGTCGGCGAACGACGCGCGCTATGACTCTATCTATCTTAGCAACTATGCTCTGCTGAATGTCATTGATGAGCTAAAGCGCATACCGGGCGTTGGTGACGCTGCCCTGTTCGGTGCAAAAAACTATTCGATGCGCATCTGGCTGCGTCCGGACAAGCTGGCACAATACGATTTGACTCCAACAGATGTCGCGACGGCCATTCGTGAGCAGAATGCGCAGTTTGCCGCCGGTCGCCTTGGCGAGGAGCCGTCCCAGACGGACCTTGCATTCACCTATTCAGTCAATACCGAAGGGCGCCTGCCGGACGCGAAAGCATTCGAGGAAATCATCGTCCGGTCGGACTCGAATGCCGCGACACTTCGTTTGAAGGATGTCGCTCGCATTGAGCTGGGTGCGCAGAATTATGCGTTTATCGCCACTCACAACGGTACGCCCACAGTGCCGATCGGCATCTATCTGCAGCCGGGCGCGAATGCGCTTGGAACGCTGGACGCCGTCCGTGCGCGCATGGAAGAGCTGAAAGGTAACTTCCCGCAGGGCATCAGCTACGCAATCCCTTTCGACACGACTAAGTTCGTTCGCGTGTCGATCCAAGAGGTGGTCAAGACCTTTATCGAAGCGATGATCCTCGTCATCGTCGTGGTCTTCATCTTTCTGCAGAATTGGCGTGCTACGCTTATCCCTGTCATAGCCGTGCCGGTCTCCATCATCGGCACGTTTGCCGGGATGTACATCCTCGGCTTCTCGGTCAATCTGCTGACGTTGTTCGGCTTGGTTCTGGCGATCGGTATCGTAGTCGATGACGCCATTGTCGTGCTTGAGAACGTCGAACGCATCATGAAGACCGAGCGGCTATCGCCCCGGGATGCAACCATCAAAGCGATGCAGGAAGTGACCGGCCCCGTGGTCGCAATCGTACTGGTCTTGTGCGCCGTGTTCGTTCCCGTAGCATTCATGGGCGGACTGGCCGGCGAAATGTATCGTCAGTTCGCCGTGACGATCGCCGTTTCGGTGACAATATCCGGTATCGTGGCGCTCACGCTCAGTCCGGCGCTGTGCGCACTGATTCTGAAGCCTGGCCATCACGAACCCGCCGCGCCCTTCCGATGGTTCAACCGCATGTTCGATCGGATGACCGATGGTTACACGTCGGGCGTTCGGTTTCTTGTCCGGCGTGCCGCGATGGGTCTCTGTCTGTTCGCCGTGCTCATCGCAATTACCGGCTATCTGTTCGTACGCATTCCTGGCTCCCTCGTTCCCGAAGAGGATCAGGGCAGTGTCTTCGTCGCAGCGATGCTGCCGCCTGCGGCATCTCTCACGCGCACGCAAAATGTCATGGGGGCGGTCAACAAAGACATCCTTGAGCGGCCTCAGGTCGCGGACGTCATCACTTTCTCCGGCTTCGATCTGCTTGCCGGCGGCCAGAAGACAAGTGCCGGCGTGTCGTTCGTTCAGCTACAAGACTGGAGCGAGCGGAAGACGCAAGCGGATAGTTCCGCCGCCCTGGCGCGATCCTTCATGGGATTGAACGCCCCGGTGCGAGAAGCAATGGTGGTTGCGTTCACGCCACCACCGATCATGGGCATGAGTAATACCGGTGGCTTTGAAGCTTTTGTGCAGGATCGGGCGGGCCGCGGGCCGAACGCACTGATCGAAGCGACGCAACAGCTGGTCGACGCGGCGGCCAAGCGACCCGAGCTCGCGGGTGTGCGAACGACGTTTGTAGGCAATGTTCCGCAGTACAAAATTCATCTCGACCGCGAAAAAGCCAAAGCCTTGAATGTGCCGATCGCATCGATCTTCGAGACGATGCAGAGCACGTTTGGTAGTCTTTATGTCAATGACTTCACGCTCTTTGGCCGTAACTATCAGGTCAACCTGCAATCGGAAGCCAATTTCAGGGAGCGACCTGGGGATCTGAAACAGGTCTTCGTCAAATCCACCAATGGCAGCATGATTCCGATCGACACGCTGTTGCGGGTTGAACGGATCATCGGTCCCGATCAGCTCGATCGCTTCAATGCGTTTACGGCGGCAAAGGTGATGGGCAATCCGGCGCCGGGCTATTCGTCGGGCCAGGCGATCCAGGCTATGCAGGAGCTTGCGCGGGGAGCCTTGCCTGAGAGCTATCAGATTGCCTGGACCGGGCAGGCGTTTCAGGAAATCGCCGCCGGCGGAACCGGCAATCAGGCATTCATCTTCGGCCTGATCATGGTGTTCCTGATTCTCGCGGCCCAGTACGAGCGCTGGTCGCTACCATTCGCCGTCGTGCTGGCGGTTCCGTTCGCCTTGTTCGGCGCTCTGGTCGCTATCTGGATGCGCGGGCTCAGTAACGACGTGTACTTCCAGATCGGCCTCGTGACGCTGATCGGTTTGGCGTCGAAGAATGCGATCCTGATCGTCGAGTTCGCGGTGCTTCAGCGCCGCCAAGGCCGCAGTGTCATCGACGCGGCGGTGGAAGCGGCAAAGCTGCGCTTCCGCCCGATCGTGATGACCTCGCTGGCCTTCATCCTGGGTTGCGTCCCGCTCGCGATTTCGAGCGGTGCAGGCGCCGCCAGCCGCCACTCGATTGGTACAGGCGTTATCGGAGGCATGCTGGCGGCAACCTTCATCGCGATGTTTTTCATCCCGCTATTTTACCGCTTGGTGTCGTTTCGGGAGCAGAAGAAGCAGGCCGAGATGCCGAGCGCAGACGCGGCGGCAACCAGGCGTTAAGCCAGCCCAAACAAAAAACGCCCCGGCCACTGGCCGGGGCGTTCGAGTTTCTGGTTGAAGCTGGCTTTACATTAGCGGCGGTCGCCGGCCAGACGCAGCAGCATCAGGAACAGGTTGATGAAGTCGAGGTAGAGCGACAGCGCACCCATCACCGCTTTGCGGCCGGCCGACTGGCTGTCGTCATTGCCGTCATACATCTCCTTGATCTTCTGCGTGTCCCATGCGGTCAGGCCGGCGAACACGACGACGCCGATCATTGAGATCGCCCAGTCAAGGCCGCTCGACTTCAGGAACAGGTTGACCAGGCTCGCGATGATGATGCCGATCAGGCCCATGATCATGAATGAGCCCATGCCCGACAGATCGCGCTGGGTGGTGTAGCCGTAGAGGCTCAGCGCACCGAACGCCGCCGCCGAGATGAAGAACACCCGCGAGATCGACGTGGCGGTATAGGCCATGAAGATGGTCGCGAGCGACAGGCCCAAGAGCGCCGCATAGACGAAGAACAGGAGCCGGGCCGTGCCAGCGTCCAGCGTCTGGATGCGGAAGCTGAGGAAGAAAACCAGCGCCAGCGGCGCCAGCATTAGCACCCACATGAACATGCCGCCGAACATGAACTGGCCGAGCGGCGTCAATGACGTGATCGCGCCGGCGTCGTTTGTGACGACCGCCATCTGGAAGGTTACGAAGGCCACGACGCCGGTCAGGGCGACCGCGGAGGCCATGTAGTTGTAGACGCGGATCATGTGCGCGCGCAGGCCGGCATCGTAGGCGACGGCGCGGTCCGCATAACCGCCGCGGGCGGCTGCGACATTCCGGTCGAAATCCGACATTGGAATTCCCTCTCGAACGCCCGGATACCGCCGGGCCGGTCAGGCCGTCGGAAATCCGGCGGCCGCGTTGCCCACAATGTAATGGACGAGAAGGACGGTTTCCAGCAGTTCCCGCTCAAGCGAAAGGCCCCGGAACGATCCGGGGCCTATTAAATTTCAGCAATCTTAATCGTTTGGAGGCGTGCAAGCCGGGCCTGTCACATCTCCGGCATGCTTATTCCTCGCGCTGGCCGAGGAGCTGGAGCAGAAGCGTGAACAGGTTGATAAAGTTCAGGTACAGCGACAGAGCACCCATGATCGCCGAACGATCCGGGGTTTCACCCTCCATCTGGCCGTAGACGTATTCGTTCTTCAGCCGCTGGGTGTCGTAGGCGGTCAGGCCGGCAAAGACCAAGACGCCGACAATCGACACCACGAACTGCAGCATGCCATTCGGCCAGATCAGATTGACCAGCGAGCCGAGAATGATGCCGATCAGGCCCATGAACAGAAACGAGCCCCAGCCGGAGATGTCCCGCTGCGTGGTGTAGCCCCACAGGCTCAGTGCGCCGAAGGTTGCGGCCGTGATGAAGAACACCCGCGTGATCGACGTGTGCGTGAACACCATGAAGATCGAGGCGAGCGAGACGCCCATCAGGGCGGCGAAAACCCAGAACAGCAACTGTGCCGTTGCCGGACGGAAGCGCTCAATGCCAAAGCTGAGCGCGAACACCAGCGCCAGCGGCGAGAGCATGACCACCCATTTCAATGGGCTCAGGAACAGTGCATAGCCGATCGGGGTCAGGAACATGCCGCCGCGGATTGCAGCCGGCATTTCGGCCCCGTTGCGGAGCACCTTGGCGGCCGCGGCCGCGTCGCCGGTGATCGACAACATGTAGATGCCCATCGCGGCGAAGCCGGTGATGGCAAGGCCGAGCATCATGTAGTTGTAAACATGCAGCATGTAGGAGCGCAGACCCTCATCGATTGCTGGGGTCGTGCGTGTTGCGGTCCGATCGTACGTGGCCGCGTTCCGATTAAAGTCCGACATCATCGAACTCCTTATATGTAAAGGTGTCGCCCAAAACTCTTTCGCCCCACAACGTCGCGCCCCGGCGCGTCACGCTTCCCGGCGAACGACACGAAGTTACACCGAATTGCGGTAAAAATAATCTGTCGGTAACGTCGCAGTTTCAACCAGTTGACGCGGCTGAATGTCGCAAACGCTACAGGTTGCGCAGCACCGTCGCGGGCTTTTGCGAAAGCGCGGCAAAAGTACCGGCCAGGCCGAAGGTCACTGTGACCGCCAGCGCTGTCAGCGCAGCAAGCAGGGTCGGAACCGGCAACCACACAAATGACAGGTTCATTATGCGCGTCACCACCATCCAGGCCGCAGCCGAACCGGCCGCGACGCCGAACAGTCCGGTCGCAAGCCCCAGCAGTGTATATTCGAGGCCGTAAGCTGCGAGCAGCTTGCCGCGCGTGGCGCCGAGCGTCTTCAGGATGATGGCGTCATAGACACGGTTGTGATGACTGGCGGCGAGCGCACCGGCCAACACCAATATGGCGGCAATCAGCGTAATCAGACTGGCTCCGCGAATGCCAAGCACCAGATTGTTCACGACTGAACCCACAGCTTCAAGCGCGTCCTTCACCCGAACGGTGGTAACCGCTGGAAAGGCCGCAGCCACGTCACGTAGAATGGCGGCGTCCTGCTGGGCGGTGGTGTCCTTGTTGAACGCGAGTGTCGCAATATGCGTGTGTGGCGCGCCGCGGAATGTATTCGGCGAATAGACCAGGACGAAATTGATGCCGAGGCTTTGCCAGTCGACGACGCGCAGATTGGCGATACGCGCTGTGACGTTGCGGCCGAGCACATTGACGGTGAGCGTATCTCCGACCTTAAGGCCAAGGCCGTCGGCGATGCGCTTTTCCATCGAGAGGAGCGGTGGACCGGAATAATTCGCCGGCCACCATTCGCCCTCAACGATACGTGATCCGGCCGGAATGTTGGTGGCGTAGGTGATGCCACGGTCGCTCTGCAGGGCCCATGCCGCTTGCGGCGTGGCTTTCAGTTCTTCCGCCTTGATGCCGTTCGCGCCGGCGATTCGTCCGCGCAGCATCGGAACGCGATCGACCGTCGCGTCGGGTGCCTCCTTGCGGATGAACTGATCGAACCGCTCAGCGTCATTGTTCTGAATATCGACAAAGAAAAAGGCGGGAGATTTGTCCGGCAGAGTCTGCTGGAATTGCCGGCGCAGGTTGCCGTCGATCTGCACGACAATCACGAGCACGGCTAGGCCGAGTCCGAGTGACAGCACGACGGACGGCGTTAGCGCTCCCGGACGATGGATATTGGCAACTGCGAGCCGCAGAGCGGTCATTTTCGCACGTGGTAGCTTCGCTGCGATCCACATGATTGCCATCGCGATCAGGTAGAGCATGACGAAGGTTACGGCAGCAGACACGACGAAAAGTGCGGCGATGCGCTTGTCGTAAGCAAGCAGGATCGACAGCCCAGCGAGCAGGACGGTCACTGCCGCGGCTGCGATGAAATAGGGTTTGCGTGGCCATCCGCGTAGGCCGCTGACGGCGTCGCGGAACAGCGCCGAGACCGGGATATCGTGGGCACGTCCGAGCGGCCATAGCGCGAAGGCGAGCGCGGTGAGCAATCCGAACAACGCCGCTAGCGCAAGCTGGATCGGCTGCAGGGCCGGCTCGATGGGTAGCGGGAGGACAGCGCCGAAAGCAGCAGCGATGATGAAAGGTAACGATGCGCCGGCAACGAGGCCGATCGCGGTACCGATACCGGCAATCGCCATCACCTGCACGAGATAGATCACGAAGACGCGTCCGCCGGTTGCGCCGAGCGATTTCATGGTGGCGATGGTGTCGCGTCGCCGTTCGAGATGCGCACGCACCGCATTGGCGACGCCAACCCCGCCGACCAGCAATGCTGTGAGCCCAACGAGCGTCAGGAATTGCGTGAACCGTTCGATATTGCGCTCGAGTTGCGGCGAGGCGTTGTCACGCGAGCGGATTTCCCATCCGGCTTCCGGAAGCTGTTTCTCGGCGGCTTCGATCATCGCCTTGACCGCCTGATCGCTGGCGTCGTTCTGGGTGAGCTGTGCGCGATAGATCCATCGAACAAGACTGCCAGGCTGTAACAGATCGGTTGCGCGCAGGGTGTCGATGCCGATCAGCAGCCGCGGCCCAAACCCAATCCCGCCCGCAAGCTTGTCAGGCTCACTACGCAGTACGGCGCGGATTTCGATCGGCGCTTTTCCGACTTCGATGCGATCGCCGACTTTCAGATCGAGCCGCGTCAGCAAGGCGATATCGCCGATGGCGCCATAGACACCGTTGCGCGCGGCGATCGCGTCGCCCAGCGGCAACGCTGGCTCGAGTGTCGCATTGCCATAGAGCGGATACAGCGAATCCACGGCCTTGATTTCGACCAGCGCGTTCCGCTGATCCGCCGTGCGCGCCATCGCTCGCATGGTCGCGGCTGTAGAAATGTGGCCGTATTGTTCAAGGAATGCACGTTCATCGACGCTGGCTTCGCGATGGATTAGCGAGAACGAAACGTCTCCGCCCAGGATAGTGCGCCCTTCGCGGGCAAGTCCGCCCGCAAGGCTTTCGGCGAGCGAGCCGATACCGGCAATCGCCATGACACCAAGAGCGATGCAAAAGATGAGAACGTAAAATCCCCGAAGGCCGCCACGCAATTCGCGCATGGCGAAGCGCAACGGCACGAACCACGCATTTGCCTTTGGCGGATGAGCAACAAGACTCATGCGTCTGCCGCCTCACGCAGATCTTTATTATTCGATTCCTTGTTGGTTCTCTCTTCGCTTTCGATCCGACCGGAACGCAGGCGCACGACACGAGCGCAGCGGCGCGCCAGGGAGGGATCGTGCGTCACAAGGATCAGGGTCATACCACGTTCGACATGACCCTTGAACAGAAGCTCGACAACCTGGCTGCCGGTCCTCTCATCGAGGTTGCCGGTCGGCTCATCGGCAACGAGGATGGCCGGATTGGGCGCCAGCGCACGTGCGAGGGCGACGCGCTGCTGTTCACCGCCCGAAAGTTGCGCCGGATAGTGTGAGAGCCGTTCCTTCAGGCCAACGTCGGCGAGTTCTTTGGCGGCGCGTTCATGCGCATCGGGGGCACCGGCGAGTTCGAGCGGGACCGCAACGTTCTCCAGTGCGGTCATGGTCGGGATTAGATGGAAGGACTGAAAGACGATGCCGACATTACGGCCGCGGAAACGTGCCAACCCATCTTCATCAAGCTTGGTCAGGTCTTCGCCGGCAACCTTGACCGTGCCGGTGTCCGTGCGCTCGAGGCCGGCCAGGACCATCAGCAGCGTCGATTTGCCCGACCCGGATGGTCCGATAAGACCTATTGCCTCACCGCGGCCGATATCCAGATTGATGTCCTTGAGGATATGGACGCGCGCCGCGCCGTGACCGAGCGAAAGATTGACCCCGGAGAGCGTGACAACGGGGCCGCTAGCTGGAGATGATGTCTGCATGGAAAAGTTCGGGTTGCGGGGCGGTGTGGCGAATTCGCGTCGTGTCCGGCCGCAGTCATATGGGGCGGGAATGGCTTTAATCCATAGGCTTGGGCTTGTTGCCGTGGCCTTGCTCGTTTTTGCCGCAGCTTCGCCTTCATTCGCACAAGCGCCGCTCAAGATTGTGGCATTCGGCGATTCGCTGACAGCCGGTTATGGTCTTCCGGCGCAGGAAGCTTTTCCGGCAAGGCTGGAGCGCGCGCTGAAAGCCAAGGGCATCAGCGTCGAAATCGAGAATGCCGGCGTTTCTGGTGACACGGCATCGGGCGGTCTTGGACGGATCGATTGGTCTATCCCGGATGGCACCGATGCGGTGATTCTCGAACTTGGCGCCAACGACATGCTACGGGGGATCGATCCCAAAGTGACGCGGGAAGCGCTCGATGCCATTCTTGCAAAGCTGAAGGAACGAAAGATCGCCGTGCTTCTTTGTGGTATGCGGGCTGCGCCCAATCTTGGCGGCGAATATGGGCGCGAATTTGAGTCGATCTTCGAAGATCTCGCGCGCAAATATCACGTTATTTTTTATCCCTTCTTTCTGGATGGCGTGACCACGCAAACAAGATTCGTGATGCGCGACGGGTTGCATCCGAATGCTGCCGGTGTCGATGCGATCGTTGCGGGCATCATGCCGAAGATGGAAGAACTCGTCGCGCGCGTGAACGCTAAGAAGAGAATTTGAGGTTGTACGAACCCCTCTTGCAGAAGGCGCGAGAATCCCGTCAACTACAAAGACGCCGACTGAATCGTCATGCAATTGTCACGTCCGATGCACGTGATGTGCAGAATTGGGAGGTCTTCGATGCCGCGTCTTTTCACCGCGATCGAGATTCCCGCCGATGTAGCGCAGATGTTGACCTTTCTGCGCGGCGGATTGCCGGGTGCTCGCTGGATCGACGCCGAAAATTATCATCTCACGTTGCGGTTCATTGGCGACATCGATGCAACCGTCGCGAATGAGGTTGCGTCGATGCTGGATCGTGTCAACAGATCGCCCTTTGAATTGCGGCTTGAGGGGCTGTCTTCCTTCGGCGGCAAAAAGCCGCGGGCGGTCGTGGCGAATGTCGCGCCATCGCAGTCGTTGCTTGAGCTGCAGGCCGAACACGAAAGACTGATGCAACGTGTCGGACTTGAGCCAGAAGGGCGCAAATACACGCCGCATGTCACGCTTGCGCGCTTGCGCGATTCATCGAATCGCCAGGTTGCTGACTATCTCAGCGAACGCGGGTCTTTCCGATCGGCGCCGTTCCGTGTTGAGCGTTTCGTGCTCTATTCATCGCGCGCCTCTGTCGGGGGCGGCCCTTACGTGGCCGAGGAAGTCTATCCGCTGCAGACGTTTCAGGCGAAACGCGCCATCTGAGTGCGGATCTTCTGCGGTGTTCCGGTCATGCCGACGAAGTCAAGTTTGTCGAGACCATGCTTCGTCGCTTCGTCCCTTGCGCGCAACATCATGGCATCAGCAAGTTCATCCGACTGATAATCGGCTTCGGCGATAAGCGTCGCCTGACCGCAGCGTGCGGCGCGATCCGGTACGATCTCGATGCTGGCGCGCATGCGACCGTTCTCATAGGCTCCGATCAGGATTGCTTGCGCGGACATCAACCGCAGGCAATGCGCATCGACGGCGCGATCATCGTTACCGACCGAGAAGAACAGGCAGCGGTCGAGATAATCGAGCCGCAAGAGATGCGCGTGATGATCTTCGATGCCGCTGGTGCCCAGCAGTCGGATCTCGAAACCGTTGCCGTTCATATTCATCTCCCGATCCGCAGGTCGCTCAGGAGAAGCTAGGCGGCAATCGGTACCGGAACGTTAAGATTACGTGACCTTAAACAATCGTGATTGAGCATCGAGGATAGCGGTTGCGAAACCATGGCCGTCCGACACCATCTCGCGCATGATCGATAGCGGTGTTGGATGCGGTGCCTCGACTTCACCGACCACGCTACCAAAGCTGAAGTTGAGTTCGGCCGCGAACTTGCGGGCGAGTTGTTGCATGCGCCGGTTGTCGGCGAGACAAGCCATATGCAGATGCGTGATACCGCGATTGCGCGCGGTCAGCAGCGTCCGCTCCAGCAGCGCCGAGCCGACGCCGTGGTCTTGCCAGTTGTGTTCCACACTGAGGGCAGCCTCGGCTTCCTTGCCATTGATCGGGCGCAATTCGGCTGCGCCACGGAGCTGTCCATGTACGTAGAAACCGTGAACTACGGCATCGAGCCAGGCTGACGTATCGATGTAATTGCGGATGTACGCGTCCGAGACTCCGCCGCTGAACCGGCGGACGCGGCTGTCCTGATCCAGCCGCAACAGATGATCGCGATACTTGTAGATTTCCCCGATCCATACCTTCCGGATCAGGCCGCCATCGGGCAGCGGGTCTTGCACGCTCATAGGGTCTCCTGACAGTCACGTCACAAAGCCCTCGCTGTCGCGCCTCCTCCCAGAGACACAGCGGACCTTTCGGTCGCGAATCGGTAGATAATGCTGCGATGCAGCAATTTTAAGCCCGAATCTGGAAAAATTGCGGAGCGTTCGAGACTGCTGGCGGGGGGAGACCCGGCTAGTCAGAGCCGTGGCCGCTCAAACATTCGTGCCATGCACGGTACGCCTTGCGGGGTGTGCACCGCGGCGGGTATGCCTCCCCCGCGCTCGTTTTCGCCCCTGGTTCGACCCCGCAATGATCAGCACCATCAGTGACCGTTACGCCGCGCTCCTTGCGGAAGGAGCGATCTCGCCGGACTTCGCCCAGGCTTCGGCGGTCGAGAAACTGTCGGCGCTCGATCAGCGCTTGTCGGAGAGCGGACGGGCGAAGAAATCGTCCTCGCTCGGCTGGCTGTTCGGCGGTCGCAACAAACAAGCGCCGATCAAGGGCCTCTACATTTACGGCAAGGTCGGCCGCGGCAAGACCATGCTGATGGATCTGTTCTTCGATTCAAGCCGGGTGGCGCGCAAGCGCCGGGTGCATTTCCATGAATTCATGTCGGAGGTGCACGAACGCGTGCACGATTACCGGCAGAAAGCCAAGAACGGCGAGATCGGCGACGAGGATGCGATCGCTCTCACCGCTGCGGCAATTGCCGATGAGGCTTCGCTGCTCTGCTTCGATGAATTCCATGTCACCGACATTGCCGATGCGATGATCCTCGGCCGTCTGTTCACGCAGTTCTTCGAGCGTGGCGTCACGATTGTAGCAACGTCCAACGTCGCGCCGGATGACCTTTACAAAGACGGCTTGAATCGCGGACTTTTCCTGCCCGTCATCAAACTGCTCAACGAGAGAATGGATATCGTGCGGCTGGATGCACGCACCGATTTCCGTCTGGAAAAGATGGTGAAGGGCAAGGTCTGGTATGTGCCGGCCGAAGCCGACGCGGAGCGCGCGCTGGATGAAGCGTGGTCGCGCCTGACGCTGGGCCGCAAGGCTGCGCCGATGGACCTGATGGTCAAAGGTCACAAGCTTTACGTTCCGGCGGCTGCGCAGGGCGCTGCACGCTTTTCGTTTCAGGATTTGTGCGTTCTCCCGCTGGGCTCGGCGGACTTTCTGCGTCTCGCGCACGAATTCCACACGATCATTATCGATCGCATTCCGGTTATGCGTTTCGGGCAACGCAATGAAGCCAAGCGCTTCATCATTCTGATCGACGCGCTCTACGACAATGCGGTGAAGCTCATGGCTTCCGCCGAAGCGTCGCCGCACGAACTCTATGTTGCCGATCAGGGGCTGGAGTTGTTTGAATTTCAGCGCACCGTCTCGCGCTTGATCGAGATGGGATCGCAGAGCTACCTCGCGCTGCCCCATGGTCCGCGTCACGAGCCCGACAGCGTGCGCGCCGGTAAGATCATCGATACCTGAACAAGGAAACTCGTCTGGGGAAATGCTGCGCTCATGCTGCGCAGCAATTTTTGTACAAGCTCTGGAAATCTTCGCACCTGCAATACCGCTCCGCTGCGCCGCAGCGGAGATTTCTGTTTTGTTGCAGTGCTTTACACTTGGCAAAGCCAAAAACGACTGGAATAATGTATAACAGAGAGGGGAACGAACCATGCGCCGTTTGCCCAACACGTGCTTGTCGCCAAACGCCGGACACGTTAACCACCGGCCGGCCGCACTTCTGCGGCGCTCTCAGGCATAAAGGTTCATTCTCTCATGGCGCGTCCCAAGATTGCTTTGATCGGCTCTGGTCAGATCGGCGGTACGCTCGCCCACCTCATCGGATTGCGTGAGCTCGGCGACGTTGTGATGTTCGACATCGCGGAAGGCACTCCGCAGGGCAAATCGCTTGATATCGCCCAATCCTCGCCCGTTGACGGATTCGACGCCCGTATGTCCGGCGCCAATTCGTATGAAGCGATCGAAGGCGCATCGGTGTGTATCGTGACCGCTGGCGTGCCGCGCAAGCCCGGCATGAGCCGCGACGACCTTCTCGGCATCAACCTCAAGGTGATGGAGCAGGTCGGTTCGGGCATCAAGAAATACGCTCCGAATGCCTTCGTCATCTGCATCACCAACCCGCTCGACGCGATGGTGTGGGCGCTGCAGAAGTATTCGGGTCTGCCGCGCAACATGGTGGTCGGCATGGCCGGCGTGCTCGACTCTGCGCGCTTCCGCTATTTCCTGGCCGACGAATTCAATGTGTCGGTGGAAGACGTCACCGCGTTCGTGCTCGGCGGTCACGGCGACACGATGGTGCCGCTGACCCGCTATTCGACGGTCGCCGGCATTCCGCTGCCGGACCTCGTGAAGATGGGCTGGACCACCGAAAAGCGTCTCGAAGACATCGTCATCCGCACCCGCAATGGTGGCGCCGAAATCGTCAACCTGCTCAAGACCGGTTCGGCCTTCTATGCGCCGGCTTCGTCGGCGATCGCGATGGCGGAAAGCTATCTCAAGGACAAGAAGCGCGTGTTGCCTTGCGCCTCCTGGCTCAACGGCGAGTACGGCGTGAAGGACATGTATGTCGGCGTTCCGGTCGTGATCGGCGCGAAGGGTGTCGAGCGCATCGTCGAAATCGACCTGTCTTCGGCCGAGCGTGAAATGTTCGACAAGTCGGCGGATGCGGTGACGCAGCTCGTCGATGCCTGCAAGAAGATCGCACCCGATCTGACGAAGTAAAGTTGAACGCAGCACCACCACGTGTTTGGGGACATTGAATGAATATCCATGAGTATCAGGCCAAGGCGGTGCTGCACGACTTCGGCGTGCCAGTCCCGCGCGGCATTCCGGCCTTCACTGTCGATGAGGCAGTGAACGCAGCGAAGCAACTGCCCGGACCGGTCTGGGTGGTGAAGGCACAGATTCACGCTGGCGGCCGCGGTAAGGCCGGCGGCGTGAAGGTGGTCAAGTCGCACGACGACGTCAGGGCGGAAGCGACCCGCATCCTCGGTTCGACGCTGGTCACGCACCAGACCGGCCCGAAGGGCAAGCAGGTCAATCGTCTTTACATCGAAGACGGCTCGGCCATCGCCAAGGAATTCTATCTGTCGATGCTGGTCGATCGCGTCACCTCGCGTGTCGCCATCGTCGTGTCGACCGAAGGCGGCATGGACATCGAAGCGGTCGCCCATGACACGCCGGAAAAGATCCTGACCATCACAATCGATCCGGCCACCGGCATCATGCCGCATCATGTGCGCAACGTCTCGAAGGCATTGGGCCTCGACGCCGATCTGCAGAAGCAGATGGGTTCGCTCCTGCCCAAGCTCTACAAGGCGTTCGTCGATAAAGACATGAGCATGCTCGAGATCAATCCGCTGGTTGTCACCAAGGACAACAAGCTGATCTGTCTCGATGCCAAGATCGATTTCGACGGTAACTCGCTGTATCGGCATCCCGACGTCTTTGCGCTGCGCGACGAGACCGAAGAGGACGAGAAGGAAATCGAGGCGTCGAAATACGACCTCAACTACATCGCGCTCGACGGCTCGATCGGCTGCATGGTCAACGGCGCCGGTCTCGCGATGGCGACGATGGACATCATCAAGCTCTACGGCGCCGAGCCGGCGAACTTCCTCGACGTCGGTGGTGGCGCTTCGAAGGAGAAGGTGACCGCGGCGTTCAAGATCATCACCTCCGATCCGAAGGTGAAGGGCATCCTGATCAACATCTTCGGGGGCATCATGAAGTGCGACATCATCGCCGAAGGCGTGGTCGCGGCTGTCAAAGAGGTTGGCTTGCAGGTGCCGCTGGTGGTTCGCCTCGAAGGCACCAATGTCGATCTCGGCAAGAAGATCATCAAGGAATCGGGCCTCAACGTTCTTCCGGCCGATGACCTCGACGATGCCGCCCAGAAAATTGTCGCTGCAGTGAAGAAGGTGGCGTGATGTCCGTCCTTATCGACAAGAATACCAAGGTCATCTGCCAGGGCTTCACTGGCAAGAACGGTACCTTCCACTCCGAACAGGCGATCGCCTACGGCACCAAGATGGTTGGCGGCACGTCGCCCGGTAAAGGCGGCACCACGCATCTCAATCTGCCGGTGTTCGACACCGTTGCCGAAGCGCGCGAGAAGACCGGCGCCGATGCCAGCGTGATCTACGTTCCGCCAGCAGGCGCGGCCGACGCGATCTGCGAAGCGATCGATGCGGAGATTCCGCTGATCGTCTGCATCACCGAAGGCATTCCGGTCATGGACATGGTCAAGGTGAAGCGCTCGCTGTCAGGCTCAAAGTCGCGCTTGATCGGACCGAACTGTCCAGGCGTGATGACCGCCGGCGAATGCAAGATCGGCATCATGCCGGGCAATATCTTCAAGCCGGGCAAGGTTGGCATCGTGTCGCGCTCCGGCACGCTGACATACGAAGCGGTGTTCCAGACCTCGCGCGAAGGCCTCGGCCAGACGACCGCGGTGGGTATTGGCGGTGATCCTGTGAAGGGCACCGAGTTCATCGACGTGCTGGAGATGTTCCTCGCCGACGACAAGACCGAATCGATCATCATGATCGGTGAGATCGGTGGTTCGGCCGAGGAAGAAGCCGCCCAGTTCCTGAAGGACGAAGCGCGCAAGGGCCGCAAGAAGCCGATGGTGGGCTTCATCGCGGGCCGCACCGCGCCTCCTGGACGCCGCATGGGTCATGCCGGCGCGATCATTTCGGGCGGCAAGGGCGATGCGGAATCCAAGATCGCGGCGATGGAATCGGCCGGGATCAAGGTGTCGCCGTCACCCGCCCGGGTCGGCAAGACGCTGGTCGAGGTTTTGAAGGGCTGATCGGTCGCACCCTATGACGGCAAGAAAAACAGGCGCCCTTTGGGGCGCCTGTTTTTTTATTTAACGAACATCTGATATGGCGCCCGGCATCGCGATACCGGATACGCCTCACATGGAATTGAATCAGAATTCATTTTTACATCATCTAATCGTGGCCCTATTCGATCCTTATCTATAAAAGGATCACCGCTGGGCACGGTTTTTCGAGCCGATTCTTGCCCCGATTGGGCCGCCTCCGGGCGGCTTCGCCACGATTTCAGGACGCCCCACAGGACGCCTTCAGGACGACCCTCATGTCTCGCCAGGACGCGAACG
>JAFAFP010000153.1 GCA_023423415.1 Pseudomonadota bacterium
ATAGTGCAGACCTCATTCGAGCGGTTGATGATCTCGCGCGTCTCGTTCGGACCGATATAGCAGCTGTCGTTCGCCTTCAGCACGTGTTCCTTGCCGTCGACGATCACGGTCAGTTCGCCCGAAACGATGAAGTAGACCTTCTCGGGCGGCGATGCGTCGGGACCGGCGCCACCGCCTGGCAGGAAGTGCGACAGCCCGACGATCATCTCTTTCGATCCGCCGGCTTCCGCGCCGAACAGGCGGAGCGATGCATAGCCGCGATGGTTCGGCGCTTCGTAAGGCTTCGCGTCGGAGAATCTGCGGACGATCATGCGAACTTCTCCCCGCGCTCGATGCGATATTCGCCCTTGGGATCGACCATTGCGACGAGGCGTATGATGCAGCCATCGCCGCGATCCCAGTTCCACGGGAAGAATGCAAAGGTGCAGCGACGGCCGGTCACCTTGTCGAGATCGCCGCCGACATTCTCGATGCCGAGGATGCCATTGGTGAACAGCTTGCGGTGCACCGGCTCCCATTCCGGGAAATCGTCTTTCCAGTCGCGGCCACCCGACCACTCCTTGTATTCGTCGGCCAGATGCGGATGCAGCGGACCATTGCGCTGCGGACCGATCGCGGTCGCGAGCGGATGGTCGTTGGCCTGGGTGTCGTGCCCGACGACCTTGACTTGCTTCTCGACGAACCAGTCGCCGGCCGATGGCACGAAGCCGGGCGAACGGCAGAAATAGTCCTCGGAGTCCTCGTACTGGTGATGCCAACCGGTATTGACGATGATCACGTCGCGCGGGCGGATGATCTTGCCTGCGGCCTTTTCGAGGTCGTCATAGGTGATCGGCTCCCACTTCTTCTTCGGGATCGATACCACGATGCCGGAGCCGAAAAAGTGCGGCAGCGGCACTTCATCGATGAACGGCGTGCCCTGAACAACGTGCGCCGGCGCGTCGATGTGCGTCGTGTTGTGCATCGAGGTCGTGATGCGCTGTGACAGAACGCCAGACTTCGCCATGTAATGAATGCGTTCGATCTTCACGTCTTCGAAATATGGCCAGTTCGGCGACTGATAGCCGAAGCGATGCGACAAGTTGTAAAACTCAAGCCCCATCGCATTGTGCAGATCTTCTTCGAACTCGATGCCGCGGATTTTCGCCATGCATCATCCTCCCTTTTTTGTGTTCGTTGTATTCACGGTTGAAAAACGGTCTTCCAGCACGCGCTTGGTGGCGAGCAACCGCTCGCAGATTTTCGCGCGTTCCTGCTGAAATCGTTGGGTCGGCACCGGGACCGAGATGGCGACGTAGTTGCCGAGCATGTCGCGCATCGCAACGCCTGCGGCGCAGATGCCGGGCGCATGCTCCTCTTGGTCGACGGCATAGCCGTTGCTGCGGACTGCTTGGATGTCCTCCAGCAGCTGCGAAAGTCTCGTCAGCGTGCTCGGGGTCCGTGACTTGTAGATCTTGCCAATCAACGCTTCGATCTCGGTATCGTCGAGTTCGGCGAGATAGGCCTTGCCATTCGCTGTGCAGTAAAGCGGAAATGATTCACCGACGGCTGATACCGTGCGTAGGCGTTGCGATCCGATCACCTGATCGATGAAAACCAGATGATCGCCCTTGATCGAAGCGAGATCGACGGTTTCATGCAGCTCTTTCGACAGCTCGATCAGGAATGGCTTTGCCAGCGCCACGAAGTCGGTGCGCACCGATCCCGCCAGCCGCAGGATCGTAGGACCGAGACGTACCCGGCCCGCGGGCGTGGCGGCAACGACAAGCTTTTCGGTTTCCAGCGCTGCAACGATCCGCTGCACGGTGGAGCGCGCCAGTCCGACCTTCAGCGCGATCTCGCCAAGACTGAGTCCGGTTGTCGTGTCTTCGAGCGCGCGCATGATCGATGCGGCGCGCGCAATCACCTGAACCTGACTCTTCTCCTGATTTTTATCCTGCGTCTTCTCGGGGGAGGAGGAACTGGCGATGTCGCGCTTGGCAGCCATGGTCATGAAATAGTCCCGATACCGAAGAGGCGACTCGCATTGTTGTAGGCGATGTTCTCGATCACCTTGGCGTCGAGCGGCAGTTCGCTCATGAAGGCGCCAGCCTCTGCCGGATTTTCGAACGGATAATCCGCCGAATACATCACATTATCATGGCCGAGCGCCTTGATCGCGCAATCGATCGGCTCAAACGAGAACATGCCCGAGGTCGTCACGACGATGTTCTCACGAATATAATCCGATGGCCGCTTCTTCAGCTTCACGCCGTAGAGCTTTGCGCGGCTGTCGAACCGCCAGAGCTGATAGGGCAGGGTTTCGCCAAGATGCCCGAGCGCTAGCTTGGCTTTCGGGAAGCGATCGAACAAGCCGCTGAAGACTACCCGCAAAGCATGTGAGCCGGTTTCCACCGTCCACTCCCAGGTCGCGCGCTTCAGACCGCGATAGCCGTCGAGCACCGGCATCGGCGAGATCGGATCAGCGGGGTGAAGGTAGATGACAGCGCCCAGTGCTTCAGCGCGTTCCCACAGCGGATAAGTCGCAGGATCGTCGAGATAAAGGCCATTGGTATGGCCGTTGATCATGGCGCCGCAGAACTTGAAGTCGCGCATGCAACGTTCGAGTTCATCGGCTGCTGCCTTTGCATCCTGCACCGCAAGATGTGCAAAGCCGCGATAGCGGTCGGGCCGCTTCTGGATTTCCGCTGCAAGAAAATCGTTGGCCGCGCGCGCATTCTTTGTCGCCGTTGCGACATCGCGTTCGGCCTGGACACCTGGTCCAGCCAGCGACAGCACCGCGGTTTCGATCCCGGACGTTTCCATCGCCTGCAGGCGCTGGTCGCCGAAATCGTTCAAACGCGAGAGCACCTGACCGTAAAGCGCGGGGTCAACATCCTCGACGGTCTTCAGCCAATAGTGTTCGAAGCCGGGCGCGAGGAAATGCTCTTCAAGCGCGATCTTTTTCATGCGGTCGCTACGACAGCAGCGAGCGCCATTCGCTCGAGCCATCGACCTCCCTCTGTTTTTGTACCGCTATGCAGTACATATGTATCGTTTTATGGTCATCTTATGCTGAAGCTTGCGCATGTCAAATCGCGAAATGACATGTCCGGCGTTGTGGCGCGGATCGTTGGCGAGTCTGCGCTCAATATGAAAATGCCCGCGCAAGGCGCGGGCATTTTTGACATCGTTGCTGCGCGTTGATCGCGTCAGATCATGAAGTGTCCACCATTCACATGTGTGGTTTGTCCGGAAACAAAGCCGCCGCCGGGTGAGGCGAGGAACGCGACCGCTGCCGCGACCTCTGTTGGATCGCCGAAACGACCGAGCGGGATTTCGGCTTCAATCTTCTGCTTGGCCTGATGCGGGTACTGGCTCCAGTCGCGCTCGGTATCGATAGCGCCGGGCACGACGGTGTTGGCTGTGATGTTGTCGGGACCGAATTCGCGCGCGATCGCCTTGGCAAGACCATGCATGCCTGCCTTGCAGGTCACGTTATGCGCACGATGCGTGACATTGCCCCAGAAGCCATCGAAACCCGAAATCAGAATGACACGACCCCACTTGTTCTTCTGCATATGCGGAATGGCGTTGCGGCTGAGATAGAATGCGGCGCTGAGATTGGTTTGCAGGACGCTGTCCCATTCCTCAGGCGTGATTTCGAGGAATGCCTGATAGCGGCGGATGCCGACATTCGAAACCAGAATATCGACGGAACCGAAGGCATCGGCGCAGGACTGGATCAAACGTTGCGCCTCGCCGTGCTTGCCAACATCGGCCATCACGCCGATCGCCTTGCCACCCGCAGCGTTGATTTCTGCAACGACACTGTTAACCGCATCCTTGTTGGACGCTCCGTTCACGACAACTGCGGCGCCCTTCCTGGCCAGTGCATGCGCGATGCTGCGGCCGATGTTGCGGCCCGAACCGGTGACGACCGCCGCGCGGCCCTTGAGGTCTTGCTCCGACACGATGTCACTCCAAAGAAGACGGGGCCCGCTGCTTAAGCGGCGCCGCAGTTAAAAAGATCTTCCTCCTATTCCGGCGAGATGCCGATGGAGGGAATGACCTTGCTCCAATGATCGAACTCGGTCTTCATCGATTTCTGAAGATCTTCAGGCGTGCCGCCGGCGGCGGTTGCGCCCTGGGTTTTCAGCTTGGCGATGAATTCCGGCTTCTTGATCGCTTCGGCAATGATGCCGTTGATACGATCGACAATCGGCTTGGGTGTGCCTGCCGGCGCAAAAACGCCGACCCATGTGTAGGTGACGACGCCAGGTACCGTTTCCGAAATCGTCGGCACACCGGGAAGATCAGGCGAACGCTTTTCTTCAGCGAGCCCGAGAACGCGGATCGTGCCACCCTGTGCCTGTGGCAGCACGGCCGGCGTCGTGCCGAAGCTGATCGGAATGTGACCGGCAACGAGATCCTGGATGGCCGGGCCGCCGCCGCGATAGGGCACGTGCACCATGTTCAAGCCGGTCTTCTGCTTCAGCAACTCACCGGCGATATGGTGCGCGGAGCCGATGCCGGCACTACCAAAGCTCATCTTCTGATCGGGGTTTTTCTTTGCGTAGTCGATCAGTTCCTGCACGGTTTTTACTGGCAGTTTCGCGTTCACTGCCAATGTCATGACGACGTCGGCGACCTTGATCACCGGCGCAAACGCCTTCATCGGATCATACGGAAAATTCTTCTGCATGAACGAATTCATCGTCACCGGCGCATTGACGGTAATCAGCAGCGTGTAGCCGTCGGGCGCTGCATGCGCGACCTGCGCTGCACCCGTGGTGCCGCCGGCGCCGGGACGGTTTTCAACCACGACGGTTTGGCCAAGCTGTTCAGCCAAAGGGTCGCGGACCAGACGCGCGATGAAATCGGTCGATGCACCGGGCGGGTAGGGTGCGATGATGGTGATCGGCCGTGTGGGCCAGTTCGGCGTCTGCGCGAAGGTCGAGCCGGTCGCCAACAACAGGCCGGCACATGCTGCGCCATACAGCGCGGCGCGCTTTGAAAACCTCATTCCTGTTCCTCCCAGGGCCGTGGGCCGGGCCACGGCTGTTATGTCAGCGTTTCTGCGTATCAGCGTCTTGGCGCGCTGTTCTGTATCGTTGCTTGCATCTTATCAGTGCGTCTTGCGGTATCAACGAAGGTGTTGACTGATCAAACAACCTTTCTATCATTCCGGACATCGCGTAGCGACGATCCGGAATCCAGCTGTGTGCGCATATCGCTTTTTGATTGGGTTCCGGGTCTGCGCCTTCGGCGCATCCCGGAATGACCGGCATGGATACTATCGTCCTTTGAATTGCGGCTTCCGCTTCTCGTTAAAGGCGCGCACGCCTTCGTGACGGTCCTCGGTCGAGATCATGCGCTCGTAGCATTGCACCTCGAAGACCATGCCTGTCGTCAGATCGGTCTGCGTCGATACGTTGATAGCCTTCTTGATCTGCCGCACCGAGATCGGCGCGTTATCGCAAATGGTCCGCGCGAGTTGCAGCACCTTCGGCATCAACTCGGCGGCATCGCAAAGCTCGTTGACCATGCCCCAGTCGTAGGCCTGCTCGGCCGAGAACGGCAGGCCGCTCATGATGATTTCCTTGGCGCGCCGTACGCCGACGGCCCGCGGAAGATTCTGCGTCGCACCGGCGCCGGGCATAATGCCCCGCGTTACTTCCGGCAGGGCAAAGCGTGCATGCCGCGCCGCGTAGATGAAGTCGCAGCACAGGGAGAGTTCACAGCCGCCGCCGAATGCAACGCCATTGACTGCCGCGATCACCGGCACCGAGCAATTGATGATCGAGTAGGCAGCTTCCTCGATGATGGCATGTTGCGCGCGCCAGGCATCGTCGGTCATACCCTGACGTTCCTTCAGATCGCCACCGGCGCTGAACGCTTTCTCGCCGGCCGCCGTCAGGATCACGCACCGCAGATCGCCCGGTGAGAAAGCGAGCTTGCCGAACACTTTCAGCAAGTCTTCCGATGTCGCCGTGTTGAGCGCGTTATGCACTTCCGGCCGATTGAAACGAACGATCATCAGGCCCGGTTCGGGCCGTTCGACCTGGAGATGCTTGAGGCCGTCAATGCTCATGCTGCGTTCACCGCACGTGTGTTGGAGGGAAACAGTCCGAAATCTGCGATTGAAGTCATCCGTTCGAGCCCCTGACATGCCTCAAACAGGGCCTGCGCGCCTCGCTCGCCAAGCGTGGGCTTGGTGGAGTCCTCAAATTTCTCCCACATCTTCTCGGTCTCGACCCCGCGCTGGAAATGGCCGCGGGGCCGAGTCACGGCTTCCGTGGTCAGGACGTTGCCGTCGCGAAGCACAAGCGACACGCGATCAAACGGGGAATGCGCCGGCTCGTGCGGATCTTTTTCCGCAATCGTGCGCAGGCGGACCTTGCCGATCAGATCCTGCACGTCGCGCCGGTTCACGAACTCATCCGTGAGTTCGGAATGTCCGCAGGCGCCAGCAACGATTGCCGAAGCCATCGCAAATTCGCCGGAAATCTTGGCGTCGAGACCGTTGGTAGGGCGATGGATGCGTAGGATCTCGGCCTGGGTTTCGCCGATCTCGAGTTCGATTATCTCGACATCTTCCGCCTTCACTGGCGTTTTCGCGCGCATGTCGATCACGGCATCAAGCGCGCGGTGGATTGCGTAACAGACGGGATAAAGCTTGATGTTGATGCCGCTGCGCAGGATGCCCCATTCCGTGCCGAAGGCGGACGGGCTCTTGGTGTCCACCTGTCCCTTCGGCGAGATCGCGCGCATGAAACCGAGATCGTCTTCAATCGCCGTGTCGGTGGATGTCAGCCCGGCCTCGGCAAGACGCGCGGCCAGAAGTCCCGATTGGGCCGCGCGGCCGACTTGATACGGCTTTGTCATCGAGCCGAAATTGCCGACGATGCCGCCCGCGAGCGATGCGGCGATGCCGATCGTGCGCGTCGCCATTGCCGCATCGTGTCCACGCAAGGAGGATACGGCGCCCGCGGCGGCAATCGTGCCGAACATCGCAGTCGGATGCCAGCCCTTGCGGTGATGCTGATCGGGATCGCGTCGCGTCATCTCCGCCCACAATTCGTAGCCGGCGACGTATGCGGTGATCATCGCCTTGCCGTTAGCGCCGGTTTCCGCGGCCTCCGCAAGGATCGTCGGCACAAGGATCGCGCTCGGATGACCGGCGAGTCCGGTGTCGTCGTAGTCGATCGCATGCGCGGCGACGCCGTAGATCAGCGCGCGTTCGGGGGCGGGCGCCTGCAAGGCCGAAATCTTGTCGTTATGGGCGATGCCGAGCCCGCGTGCAGTTGTGCGCGTGACCTCCATTGGCCAGCCGGTCACCATCACCGCGATGCAATCGGTGAAGCCCAGCCGCACCGTCTTCACCGCATCCGGCGGCAAGGTGTCATAGCGCAGCGAGGCGATGAAGCGCCCCATCTCGGCGGTCAGTCCCATCCTAGCGTTTCCCTGTTCCCGCTTTTCAGGCTCCCCTAGAGACATGGGTTTGTCATGTCAACGCGATGTTTGATATAAGAAACCATGACAATGCGAGCCTGTTGAAGAACGATGTTGGAAGAGGGACGGAATGCCAAATCGCACGGAACAGACGTCGGATCGTATCGACCCCCGCTACATCGTACCGGGTCTTTCGCGGGGGCTTGCGGTGCTGCAACTGTTCCCGCGCAGCAAGCCGGCAAAGACGTTGGCTGAACTTGCCGCGGGCTTGGGGCTTTCGCGCTCGGCGACATATCGGCTGGTCTACACGCTGGAGGCCGATGGGTTCATCGCGCGCGATTCCGAGACACGACGTTACCGGCTAACGTCGAAGACGCTCGATCTCGGCTTCGAGTATCTGCACGCGCAGCCGATCACCGAGACGGCGCAGCCGTTCCTGCGTGTACTCAGCGACCGCACCAATGCGGCAGCGCATGTTGCGATCCTTGATGGCTGGCATGCCGTCTATCTTGCGCGCGCTTTGCCAAATGCGGGTCTGGTCAGCAATCTGCAGCTTGGCGCGCGACTACCCGCACATACGACATCGAGCGGGCGCATGATGCTGGCCTTTCAGGATGAAACGCGGTTGCAGGCGATTTACGAGAAACTGCATAGCGAAGGGCGCGGCATTTATACGCCTCCGTCACGTGAGGACTTCAACGCACAGATCGCCGCCGATCGTAAGCGCGGCTATGTTTTTCACCGGTCGACGGTCGACCCCGGCCTTGTCAGCCTCGCGTTCCCGGTCCGCGATCATGACTCGCTGGTGGTTGCTGCGGTCACGGTGATCGTGCCGGAAAAAATCGCCAATGCGATGGGCGGCGAGAAGGCGCTGCGGCCGATGGTGCAGGAAACCGCAGATGCGATGTCACGGAAGATCGGGTATCGGGGATAGTGGCGGCGTCACTGCCGGGCTTGACCCGGCAATCTGTCCTCAATGCAAATCTCTTTGAAAGATGGATGCATAGGCGAGCCCGCGTCAATCCACCTTCACGCGCTGCGCGTCCATCGCGTGAAGTTCGGAGGCCTTGCCGGACTTCATCACCATGCCGGGCAGAGGACGTCCGAGCATCTCCTGCGCCATGCATGCAGCCCCGATCAGCGCATCGAGATCGATGCCGGTATCGATGCCCATTTCGTGCGCCATGTGCACGAAATCCTCGGTGCAGATATTGCCGACGGCGCGTGGCGCGAAAGGGCAACCGCCGAGGCCGCCGATCGAACCCTCGAAATGGCGAATGCCGCAATCGAGGCCGGCCAGTGCGTTGGCGATGCCGATGCCGCGCGTGTTGTGCAAATGCAGGCCGATCGTCGCTTGTGGGAAATGCTTGTTCAGGTCTTCGATTGTGCGGCGAATGCGATCCGGATTGGCGACGCCGGTGGTGTCGGCAAGATAGATGATAGGCGCGCCATGACCGAGCAACTGATCCATCATCCGGTGCATGCGATCGCGTGACACCGCGCCCTCATAGGGACACCCGAAAGCCGTGGCGATCATGCCGACGAGGCGGCTCTGCGTTCCCTTGGCGGCGGTCGCGATCTCATCGGTCGCCTTCATGCCGTCTTCAGTGGTCATCCGGACATTGAGGCGATTGAAGCTGTCGCTGATGGCGACGCCAGCCTTCAGGTCGTCGATCCCCGCTTTGATCGCACGCTCCGCCCCACGCGCATTTGGTACGAATGCGGCATAGCGGACGCCCGGCTCGCGCTTGATGCCTGCCGCGACGGTTTCCGCATCGGCCAGTTGCGGGATCACCTTGGGATGCGCAAAGCCGGTGATCTCGATTTTCTTCAGACCAGTTTTCGACAACGCATCGATCAGCGCGATCTTCCGCTCTGCCGGGATCATCGTACGCTCGATCTGCAGCCCGTCGCGCAATCCGACTTCGCTGATTTCGATCGCTCGCGCCGCACTCATTGCGGCGGCGTCCAATCCGGCGGTGTCAGACGGCGCTTGCCATCGGCCGTCTTGCTGACCTTCGGATTGGTCAGATCGTCCTTGTCCCAGAGCTGGCAAGTCACGGTCTTGTGCTTCTGGTCGAGGCCTTCGCAGTAGTTGGTGAACTCACACATGCGGATGCTTTCACCGAGGCCGAGCTTGGTTTTCAGGAACCAGTCAGGATCGGCGAGCGTCTGCCGCGCTGAGCCGACGACGTCGCAGACCTCGTCCGCCAGCATTTTCTCGGCGAACTCGAAATTGTGCACGCCGCCGGTACAGACGATCGGCGTCTTCAGACCCTCGGCATGGATCGCCTTGCGAATGGCCGATGTGGCGTCGACATTGCGGCCGAACGGGCCACGGGCGTCGGAGATATATTGCGGCATGCACTCATAGCCGCTTGGTCCCGTATAGGGATAAGCCGCGCCGCCGACGCCGGGCTGCTTGGCATCATCGAATTTGCCGCCGCGCGATGTCGAGATGAAGTCCATCCCGGCCTTGGCAAACTCAACGCCGAAATAAACGGCGTCGGATACGTCGCTGCCGCCGTCGATGCATTCGTCAGCCAGAAAACGGCAGCCGACAGCGAAGTCCGGATTGGTCTTTGTACGCACCGCCCTGAAGACTTCGAGCGGCAGCTTCACACGGTTCTCGCGCGGACCGCCGTAGCCGTCGTCGCGGGTGTTCTTGCGCGACAGGAACGACGACATCGTGTAGGCATGCGCGTAATGGAGTTCGGCGCCATCGAAGCCTGCCTCCTGCGCGCGCCATGCGGCATTCGCAAACAGATTAGGCAGGGCCTTCGGCAGGTCGCGGACATGCGCCAGGTCCATATCGGTGACACGCTCACGATAGCCGAATTCCAGCGCCTCGACTTCGCGCTCATCCAGGATCTTGGCGTACTCGTCCCGCTTCATGCCTGCGAGTGTCGCGCGGAGTTCGGCGTCGTTCAGGCCGGGCAGGGCGGCGCGATGTGCATCCGTGATGGCCAGAAATCGCTCGAAATATTTCTTCGGATCCGGCCGACGCCGGATGCTGAGAAAGTCGATGAGCTGGATGAACAGCCGGGTATGGCCGCCGCTGGCCTCGCGTACCGCGTCAGCAAGACGCTTCAGGCCGGGAATGAAGCGATCGTCGCCGATCCGCATAAGCGGGCCGCTCGGAACGTCGCGAATGCCGGTCGCTTCGACCACGATCGCGCCAGGCTGGCCCTGCGCAAAGCGTGCATACCATTCGACCACAGCGTCGGTGACGAAGCCGTCCTCGGTGGCGCGCCAGGGAACCATCGCCGGCACCCAGGTGCGCTGTTCGAGCGTCACCGGGCCGGTCTGCACCGACGAAAACAATCGTGAATTCTCGGCCTCGGCGCGGCTCGGAATCCGTCCGGGCTTGGGCTCAAACTGGATGCGCTCGGGTGGCCGCCACATTGGTTTCGCTCAAAATCAAATTCCGATCTTTCGATCTATGCGTGTCAGACAAGGGCGTCAATCGTACATTCCGGCGTTGCACGGTTGTCATGGTGCACCGCGAGCGGATAGGTTGAGGAAAAATTATGGCACCCAAGTCTCATGCTCGATCCTAGCGTCTATCCCGACACCTTTGCTCGTGACGGCCTGCCCCCTTTTGCGCTTTGGCCGCAATTCGAGGGGCTTGAAGACCTTGGGTACCCGAAACGGTTCAATGCCGCGGTCGAACTCCTTGATAAAGGGGTTGAAGCCGGGTTTGGGCCACGGCTAGCGATCAGGACGCTGGCTGCCAGCTGGACCTACGACGAGCTGCTGGACAAGGCCAACCGCATTGCGGCGGTGCTGGTGAACGATCTCGGCCTTGTGCCGGGAAATCGGGTTCTGCTTCGCTCCGCGAACAACGCCATGAAGGCCGCGTGCTGGCTCGGTGTGCTCAAGGCAGGCGGCGTCGCTGTCGCCACCATGCCGCTGCTGCGTTCACAGGAACTCTCCTACATGCTCGGTAAGGCGAGGGTGCAGTTTGCCCTTTGCGATGCGAGCCTGATGGACGAACTTGAGAAGGCCGCGCCGCCAGACCTCAAGACTGTTGCCTTCCATAGCGAAGCTCCAGACGGACTCGAAGCGCGAATGGCGCGCCAGAACGGTTCTTTTGACAACGTCATCCCATCACACGACGATGTCGCATTGATCGCGTTTACGTCGGGGACGACCGGTCAATCCAAGGCGACCGTGCATTTTCACCGGGATGTGCTGGCGATCGCAGACGGGTTGCCCCGCCATGTGCTGAAGCCGACCCCCGACGATGTGTTCCTTGGCTCCGCGCCGTTTGCCTTCACCTTCGGGCTCGGGGCGATGCTGGTGTTTCCGTTGCGCTACGGCGCGTCAGCCGTGATGCTGGAAAAGCCGACGCCGGAGGCCATGCTGTCTGCGATTGAGCGCGAAGGGGTCTCCCGGTTGTTCACCGTGCCGACGTTGTATCGCGGCATGACGCCACTTGCCGCGGGATACGACGTGTCGAGCTTGAAGACCTGCATCTCGTCCGGCGAGCACATGCCGCTTGCGGTGTTCGAGGGGTGGTTCCGGGCGACCGGGGTGCGGCTTGTGAACAGCATCGGCTCGACGGAAATGTTGCATGCGTTCGTGGCCAATCTCGAGACGCATCGTATTCCAGGCTCCGTAGGCACGCCGATCGGTGGCTATCGCGCCATGGTGGTCGACGACGATATGAAGCCGCTGCCGCCGGGGCAGGTGGGCCGACTTGCCGTGCGCGGACCGACCGGGTGCCGCTACTTCGATGATCCAGAGCGGCAGACGAAATATGTGCGCGATGGCTGGAATCTCACCGGCGACGCGTTCGAGACCGATGAGGACGGTAATTTTTGGTACCACGCGCGTACCGACGACATGATCATCAGTGCCGGCTACAACATCTCCGGAGCGGAAGTGGAAGGCATTCTGTTGCAGCATCCGCAGATCGCCGAATGCGCGGTGGTGGGACTGCCGAACGAGGAGCGCGGGCAGATCGTTGCAGCTTATGTCGTGTTGCGCGATGGTGCGCAGACGAATGAGGCGATGAAGCGCGAGCTGCAGGATTTGGTGAAGACGCAGATCGCGCCTTACAAGTATCCGCGTTCGATCGATTTTGTGGCGTCATTGCCAAAGACGATCACGGGGAAGATCCAGCGCAGCGCGCTGCGCGAGGGACGATAAATCGCTGCTGATGGATGAGTGGGGCGTCGATCGCGCCTCATCACAGAAAATCGGTATCGAAATCCACATTGTCGCAATCGGCGACATTCTTGATCATGCATTGCAGGCGCTTGGTGTCATTCAACACAAGTGCGCCTCGTTTGCGTTCGATCAGGCCAGCGCGTTCGAGCGCTTTCATCTCGCGCGCCACCGCTTCGCGCCTCGCGCTGATGCGTGCGGCGATCGCGGACTGGACAGGCGGGGGCGAGATGACTGCGCGCTCCTTTAAGCCCGGCCTGGGGCGGGAGAGACGCAGCAATTCCGCATAAAGCCGATGTTTGACATCGAGCGTGGAAAACTCGCGGATACGTGTGGTGAGCGTACGTATGATGCGCGCCAGCCGCTGCAGCACGAGGTCGCCCGCCTCTGGATAACGGTGCATGGTGGCGCAGAACACGGTGTGAGGCATTCGTGCGATCACCGCGTCAGTCTGAGCGATAATGCCGGTCGCGCGCGGCTTGCCGTCGATGGCGTCCACCTCGCCAAAATAGTTTCCGGCGCCCAGGTCCTGAAACAGGACCTCGCGGCCGCTGGTCGATGGAATTTTCAGGCGGACCGTACCGCTCAGGATAAAGAAAACGTCGCGGCTAGCTTCGTGGTGCTCGGCAATCCATTCATTACGTGAATACTTGCGCCAGGTGCACTGTGTATCGAGTTCCGCAATGTCCTGCGGACTCAGTGAGCGAAATAGGTCAAATCGCGCCAGAGTTTCAATTTGCCGATGTGATCGGGGAGCGGGGCTTTCCGCAAGCGAGTGATGTAGGTCAGCCGCTGAGGTATCCAATGCAGTCATCAAGTATCCAGGCCGTTGTCGCCCCGTTCCTGGGGATGCTCACGCCGGCGAAGATGGAGATCGATTTGCGGTCGTGTAAGTCGTCCGGGCAGACTCGTTGCGCATTGCCGCTATGCAAAGTGGCCCCTTGCAACGCTCCGATCGACTGTTGTCGGACACATCGATAGGAGCAAAATGAGGTTCGCGCCGAATTTTGGACAATACCCCGAGCGTGAGCATTCAACGAAACCGGGAGGGTCGATCCAACGACTGATGCCGTTCGAACTGCATTCGTGAGCGAGCTGTTGCCCGGGTCGACCGAGCTGTGGTGGTGCGTCGTGTACGCAATGCGATTTCCTTTCTCGCTGTCGGGATCATCCGGGAGATCGCCGCGCGCGGGCCGGCATAATTCTGCGCCCAGCTGCTTTCGACGGATTTGATGGAAAACGCGGGGGCGTCGTCGTAGGAAATAACTGTCACACCGTTTTTCGTCATGAGCCGGGCATCCACATCTTTTCAGCCGGGATAAGATATGGATTGCTGGATTCAGCCGGGTCATGACGCGAAAGTCTGCACTTGGAGAATTTCATGTCCCAATCGCCGCTGAAGTCTCGCGCCTCCGATTCCATTCTGTGGAATTTCAAGCTGCTGGCTCAACACGAACTGGCTGGCTTCGGCGGCATGGGTGAGGGGATATCGATCCAGGTGGCCAAGGACGGGCGGCGCATCGCATGGCTGGCGCATGAGAGCGCACCCAAGAACTTCACCGGTGTCGACGTAACCGATCCGCGCAATCCGAAGATCGTTGTCCAGACCGAATTGCCCGAGCCCTTCATGCGCTCCAATTCGCTGGAAGTCGTCGGCGATGTCATGGCGGTGGCCTACCAGACCCAGAAGGTGGGACAGAAGCCGGCCGGCTTCGAACTGTTCGATATCTCGGTGCCGGAAAATCCGAAGTCGATCGCTCACGTCGATCTCTCCGGTCCGCATTCGCGCGGCGCGCACCAGCTCTGGTTTGCGGATGGCGAGTATGTGCACATCGCCTCGGGCGCGCCGGACTTCGAGCCGACGCATCCGCTCGACGACCAGTGCTACCAGATATTCGATGTGCGCAATCCGTCAAAGCCAGTCGAGGCGGGACGGTGGTGGATGCCGGGCACGCGCAAGGGAGATGATGTGGCTCCGCCAGTGCGCCACACGGTGTTCGACATGGGCTTCCGCGCCCACAATACGAATGTCTATCCGCAGCGGTCGGACCGTTGCTATCTCGGTTATATCGACGGCGGCATGTACATCATGGATATCTCCGATATGTCGCGCCCGAAGCCGATCGCGCATTGGGACAACTCGCCGCCTTATCACGGCTTCACCCATACGATCCTGCCGCTGTTCGATCGCGGCCTTTTGGTCGTGACTGATGAATCCGTGGTGGACGATGCCGCCGACTGGCCGAAACTGATCTGGATTCTCGATAGCCGCGATGAAACCAACCCAGTGCCGATTGCAACTTGCCCGTTGCCTTACGATGCGTTCAAAAGTCGCGGTGGTCGTTTCGGCGCGCATAACATCCACGAAAATAAGCCGTCGCCATATTCATGGATCTCCGATCAGGTCGTGATCGGCACCTTCTTCAATGGCGGCATCCGCTCCTACGACATCTCTAATCCGTACCAGCCGAAGGAAATCGCAACCTTCGTGCCGGAAGCACCGGCGTTGGCGCCGCAGGGCACGATCCAGCTCAATGACGTCTTCGCCGACGAGCGCGGCATCGTCTACACGGTCGATCGTCATGTCGGTGGGTTGTACATTCTTGAGATGGGGTTCTGATCTTTACCTCTCCCACAGGGAGAGGTGGCCCCGCGGGGGGGGCGG
>JAFAFP010000220.1 GCA_023423415.1 Pseudomonadota bacterium
GAGGGAGTCCGCGCACTGCACATGCCGCTCGCAATGAACAACACAGCAAAGGACCTGACGCCATGCTGGAAAAAACCACCGCCCTCAGCCGCACAGCTTATCTCGCGCCGCCCTACGACTATGACGAACTGGTGCAGCGCGATCGCGTGCATCAGCTCATCTATACAGACCCGGCGATCTTCACCGCGGAGATGACGCATATCTTCGGCGCGGTGTGGGTGTATCTCGGGCACGAGAGTCAGATTCCGAAGAACGACGACTTCATCACCGCCAAGCTCGGCTTGCGGCCGATCATCCTGTTGCGCGATTCAACCGGCACGATTCGCGCACTTTACAATCGCTGCACGCATCGCGGCACGACACTGTGCCGTCTCGAAAAGGGCAATTCCAACGTCTTCCGTTGTCCGTATCACGGCTGGACGTTCAACAATAACGGCACGATCCGCAATGTGCCCTGGCCGGACGGCTACGCCAACGACGTGACCGAGACGCGGTTCAACGCCGCGCAAATTCCGCGGGTCGAATCCTATCGCGGCTTCATCTTCGGCACCCTCAACATGGATGCGCCCGCACTCACCGACTATCTCGGCGGCGTGAAGGGCCCGCTCGACGAATGGCTCGATCGCCATCCCGGCGGCAAGGTCGCGATCTGCGAGGCGAACCGGCTCAAGTACAACGGCAACTGGAAGCTCGCCTACGACAATTCATGCGACGGCTATCATGTGGTGTTCTCGCATCGCTCGCTGCTCGACATGGAGAACCGGCTGGTGGCGGAAGCCGACAAGGGCATGTCCTATTACAAGGGCCGCCCAGACGAAGCGCCGATGTACATGAAGTATTTCGGCAACGGCCATCACTTCAAGGACAAGCGCCCGAACATGGTGATCAAGCCGGGCGCGATGTGGGCGGTCGAAAGCCCGCATCCCGGCATGGAGCATTACGAGATGGAGCTGCGGCGCAGGCTCGGCGCGCGCGCCGAAGAAGCGCTCGATCTCGCATCGTCGGAGCCAGTGAATATCAACATCTTCCCCAATCTCTCGATTCTCGGAAATCATATCCAGGTGTTCGAGCCACTCAGCGTCAATGAGACGAACGCGGTCTGGTACGGCACCGCCGTCGTCGACGACGATGGTGCTTGGGGTGACGAACTGCATCTCATCAATGCGCTGCGCATGCGCACGCAGGAGGGCTTCCCGAATTTCGGCGAAGTCGACGATCTCGCCAACTTCGAGGAAATCCAGCGCGGCCTTGCGGCTTTCGAGGACGAATGGGTCTACATGCATCGCGGCATGGATATCCCCGGCCGCACCGTCGATCTCGGCGATGGCGTCAAGAAGGCACCGGCGACCGACGAGATGTTCATGCGCGAATATATCCAGGAATGGAAACGGCTGATGCAGACCGAGCCGAATGTCCAGATCAGGCGGGAGCCGTAACATGACCGCAGCCCTGCAACACGATCCGGCAAAAACCTCGTTCTACATTACCGACGAACTCTACGACGAGATCGTGTCCGGTTTCACCGACTGGCAACGCGATGATCGCGTGGTCAACGACATGGCCGAGCGCGACCTGTTCCGCGGTCTGCTGGAACACGAGGCGCGACTGCTCGACAATGATCGCCTGGAAGACTGGCTGCAATTGTTCACGCCGGAATGCGTCTACTGGCTGCCATCGACGCCCCATGGCGGCGATCCACGCAAGGAAATCGCCATCACCTTCGATGACCGCCGCCGCCTCGAAGATCGCGTCTATCGCCTGCGCACCGGCTATGCCTGGTCGCAGAAGCCGAAGTCGCGCACCGTCCGCCTCGTCACCAATGTCGAAGTGTTCGACGCCGGCAAGGCGGATGTCCGCATGGTTCGCTCCAATGTGATGATCGCGGAATTTCGCGGCTTCGAGACGCGCTGCCTTTACGGCTGGCTCGGCTACAGATTCGTGAAGCGCGAGGGCCGCTGGGAGATCGCGGTGCGTCAGCTCAACCTGATCGATTGCGATCAGTGCATCCGCAATCCGAGTATCGTGTTGTAAGCGGCAAAGACGTGGATGGCCGGGACAGGCCGGCCATTACGATTGGCGCCACCTATCCCGCACCACGCATCACGTGATAGCTGAGCTCGTCGGGGTTGATGAGGTCCGGCACGGTCCAGCCATTGAGGTCGTATTCGGCCATGCACTGCTCGGCAAAACCCTTGAAGCGATCGGCATTGCCGGATGCCTCCGCACCAAACAGGCAATAGCGGCGAATCTCTTCTGTCGAGCCGCCGTAATTGATTTCGTAAAGCTCGTGCCGGCCGCCGAATTCACTCCCGAGACAATCCCAGAGCAGCTTGAGCAGCTTCACCCGCTCCTCCGCCTTGTAGCCATTCGAGCCGCGCAGATACTGATCGAGATAAGGTCGGATCTCGGGATTCTTGAAATCGCGCGAATGCGAATTCAGATAGATCAGACCCGACGCCACCGTCTGCTCGATGATGTATTTGATCTTGGTGTAGGCCATCGTGGCGATGATCTGATAAGCGTTGCCCGGATCCATGTTCGGCAACTTGTAATCGCCGATCCACGGCTTGGGATCACGCACCATCGCGTCCGACAGCGCCCAGAACAGATTGCGCCAGGCGATCACCTCGCCGACATTGGCCTGCACGCCGCGGAAATCCTTGGTGCCGGCCGCTTCAACGGCCTTCAAAAGCAACCCGGCAATGAAATCGAGCTTCACGGCAAGCCGCGTGCAGCCATGCACCACGAAGCGCGGCAGGAAGCCCGTGCGTGGGAAGAAGTTGTTGGCCTTCTCCATGTCGCCATAGACGAACACGTTCTCCCAGGGCACCAGCACCTTGTCGAGAATGAACACGGCGTCGTTTTCGTCGATCCGGCTGGACAAGGGATAATCGAATGGCGAGCCCATCGCCGTCGACGTCATCTCGTAGGACGTGCGGCAGATGAATTTCACGCCCGGCGCGTTGGTCGGGATCATGAACACCGCCGCGAATTTTTTGTCCTGCACCGGCATCAGCCCGTGATGGGCGACGAAAGTGTAATTCGTCAACACCGAGCCGGTCGCCACCACCTTCGCGCCGGACACGATGATGCCGGCATCGGTTTCCTTCTCGACGTGACAGCACACATCGCCGACTTCGTTCGGCGGACGATCGCGATCGACCGGCGGATGAATGATCGCGTGGTTGATGAAAGGCACACGCTCCTGGCTGTAAGTGTACCAGCGCTTAGCGTTCTCCTGATACGGGTCGTAGAAATCGGAATTGGCGCCGAGCGTCGCCAGAAACGCCGCCTTGTAGTCGGGCGCGCGACCGAGCCAGCCATAGGTCAGCTTCGCCCATTCGGCGATCGCGTCACGACCGGCCAGCATATCGTCAAGCGTCTTCGGCGCCTTGAAGAAGGCATGCGTCATGCCGCCATTGCCGGTGTCGGTCGGCACCAGCAGCTTGCTCTTGTGCTTGTCGTTATGGAGCGCATCGTAAAGCCGCGCGACCATGCGTGCGGTATTGCGGAAAGCCGGATGCATGGTGACATCGTCGACCCGCTCGCCGTAGATGAAGACCTCCCGGCCGTCGCGCAGCGAGTCCAGAAACTCACTGCCATTCATCGGTCGCGAAACCTTGACCTTTCCAGTTGTCATCGGATCGGCCGCAAAGGCCTTCTTGTCGTCGCGAAGCCCCGCCTGAGCCATGCCAGAACCTCCCAATAGGGCCGCGTTCAGCGCGGCTCATGCGGCGTCGAATGCCATGAGGATCAAGCTTCTACGCCTGTATGACCCTCACGATATGGAAGTGATTTTGCGATGGCAAGGGATCGCAGGTTAAGGACGGTACGCCGCCTGTGATCTTCCACGCCGACAGGCTACGATGCGAGAAGCACACCAATGCGCGGGCAAGGATACCGGTCTGCATGACACTCAGCGTTCGCTCCCTGGCCGGCAGCATCAATTCGATCATTCAGTCTCCGGACCGTACCACCCAAGCGATCCTCGGCGGATTGCTGCTGATGGTATTTGTCGCGCTGGAGTGGCTCAGCTCGATTCACGAATTCATGAGCGTGCCGATCACGCCTTGGAATCCCGGTCTGGGCGTGGTGTTCGCCTTCATGCTGCTGCTGGGGCCGACCTTTGGCCTCGTGCTGTTTGCCGGCGTCATACTGGCCGAACTGCTCGTGGTGCGGACCGACCTGCAGTGGTCGATGATCGTGGCGATCGCAGCGATCATCGCTCTTGTCTACGGAACAGCATCCATTGTGATTCGCCTGGTCTTGCGCGTCGATACCGGGCTGTATCATCTGCGCGATTTGATCGTCCTGCTCGCCGCCAGTGTCACCGCAGCAGTCATGACCTCCGCACTGGTGGCATTGGTGCTGTTGATTGACCACCGGATCGCGCTCGACAACGTCCTGATCGCATCCACACCCCTCCTGGTCGGCGACGTGATCGGCATTGCGGTGATGACGCCGCTCACGCTGCGTCTGGTTATGCTTTTGCAGGGACGCGCGTCCCTGTCGGGATATTCCGGTTCACTCGCGCTGGAGATCGCGATCTACGCCATTGTCGCCTGCTTGGCGCTCTGGGTTATCATCGGCGGCGCCGGCGCGAACGGGCTGAAATATTTCTATCTGCTGTTCGTCCCTGTGGTATTGGCCGCCGTGCGCCACGGCTTCGACGGAGCCTGTATCGCACTCGCCGTGATCCAGTTCGCTCTGGTCGGCCTGATGCACTATTTCGGTTACGATGCGCAGGCCTTCACCGAGATGCAAACGCTGATGCTGGTCTTGACCGGGACCGGCCTGATCGTCGGCGCTGTCGTCAGCGAACGGCAGAATGCCGCACATCGCATGCAGATCGCGGAGCAGCAGTTGCGCGAGAAAGAAGCCGAAGCTGGTCAGGCTGCGCGTTTCAGCCTGGTCAGCGGCATGGCTGCCGCGCTCGCACACGAAATCAATCAACCCATGACCGCTGCTCGCGCCTTGGCGCGTTCGGTCCAGCATATTCTTGAAGCGCAGACTCCCGATCTGACGCGTGCGAACAGCAACATCACCAACGTCATCGCGCAAATCGACCATGCCAGCAGCGTCATGCGACGGATGCGCGATTTTCTGCGGCGCGGCCGTCCGCATGTCAGCACGTTCGACGTTGCGGAGATGCTGAACGACACGCTCGAACTGGCGCGCCCCGACGCGGTCTCGCGCGGGATCGACCTTTCCGTCCAGCAAGCGGAAAAACTACCTTTGGCACACGGCGATCGTATCCAGCTTCAGCAAGTCGTGCTGAACCTCGTCCGTAACGCGGTGGAGGCGATCACCGATTCTGGCCGCAAGGACGGATGTGTTGTACTCGCTGCAAGCGCAGCCGCCACGCCACCCCGCATTGAAATATCCGTTAGCGATAACGGTCCCGGCGTTGCGCCGGACTTCGCCAAAGGCCTATTCGAACCGCTGACGACATCAAAACACGAGGGCCTTGGTCTCGGCCTTTCCATCAGCCAGACCATTGTGGAATCACATGGCGGACGGATCTGGCTGCAATCAGGCGAGCCAGGCCGGACTGAATTCCGGTTCTCACTGCCACTTGAAGTAGCACGCGACGATCAATAACACTGTGCGCGATAGCAAAATGGCGACCAACGCCCCCACCATATTCGTGATCGACGACCAGCCCTCGGTCCGTCACGCCATCGGAGAGATGCTGAATGTCTTCGGCTTTATTGTCGAGACGTTCGACTCTGCCGAGAGTTTTCTGAAAGGGATCGCGGCGGGACGTCCCGGCTGCGTCGTCGCCGACGTTCGCATGCCAGGCATGGACGGCATCCAACTGGTTGGAGAAATGGCGCGGCGCGGCCTGACCATGCCGGTCGTGCTGATCTCCGGCCACGCCGACGTCCCGATGGCCGTGGCCGGCCTCAAGGCCGGCGCCGAGGACTTCATCGAAAAACCGGTGGATGACGCCAAGCTCGTGGCCGCGATCAACCGTGCCTTGTCTCGCGTGTTCGCCGAGCAGGATGCGCGCCTGGGCCACGACGATCTGGGGGAGCGGTTTGCTCGGCTGACGCCGCGCCAGGTCGAGATTTTCGATCTCGTCGCCGGCGGCTTCACCAGCCAGGCGATTGCCGCAAAGCTGGATCTGAGCACCCGCACGGTCGAAAGCTACCGCGCGCAGATCATGGAAAAAATGCAGGCCGAGAGCGTCGCCGTGCTGGTGCGGCAAGCAATTCGCCTGAAGCGCATTTCCGTTTAGGCCTGCGCAAATCCAGCCTCCGCTCCGGCCGCTCCTCCAGGATACCGTAGTTCTACTACCCGACTATTGCGAATTCCGGGCCGGGTAATCACCGCTTAGGGTTTGCAGCATCGGAAGCTGCTGTGCCTGTCGCGCAGCCCTTGCGATGGAGCGGTGAATGTCCCGCGGGACGGATCGAAAAGCAGACTTGAGAATAGGCGGGTCCTCAATCGACCTGCCTTTGGCAGCCGCAATTGCGGCCATGCCGCTCGTTCTGATTGTCGCCTACGTCCCGCGCGAGGTGTTGCTGCCAGCAGTTGCGGCGCTCGCTTTTGCGACCGCCGCGCTGACGGCAGCGCTCGGATGGGCGATGCGGGCAAATGCCCGCGCCGGCACCACAACAATCTGGGATCTTTCCGGTGCTTGCGCCCTGGTCGGCGTTGCCGCCGGAATTTTTTCGGAGCCGCTTCAAGTTGCACAGTTTTTCGGAGCCGTGAGCGCGGTTCCGTAACACAGGAGCAAATCAGCCAGGCCGGGCCCCTCTGGCAACTCTAACGGGTTGCGATGTCGGACTGGAATTCCGCAAGGAATGGCCTCGTTTTGGCTGCCTCAGATCGAGAATCCCTCCGTTGGATCGTAGAGACCAGCGGCGGCGTTTCTGGTTAGCAGCACGTCATTACAGGCCGTTCCTCAACCTAAGACGAGGAGTCCGGCTTTGTTTGAACTCATAACACCCCAAGTCCTCAGCGCGTTCTTCCAGGTCATCATGATCGACCTGGTGCTCGCCGGCGACAATGCGATCGTCATCGGCCTTGCCGCCGCAGGCCTTCCCGCCAATCAGCGCACCAAGGTGATCCTGATCGGTATCGCCGCCGCGACCGGTTTGCGTATCGTTTTTGCCCTGCTGACAACACAACTCCTGCAAATCGTTGGCCTGCTGTTGGCCGGCGGCCTGCTGCTGCTGTGGGTCTGCTGGAAGATGTGGCGCGAACTGCGGACGCCGCACGAGCATCACATCGAAGCGGCCGAAGCGCTGACAGATGAAGACCTCAATGCCGACGGCACGATCGCCTCGAAGGCGCCGCGCAAGACCTTCGCACAGGCCGCGTGGCAGATCGTCATCGCCGACGTGTCGATGTCGCTCGATAACGTGCTCGCGGTTGCAGGCGCCGCGCGCGACCATCCGTATGTGCTGATCTTCGGTCTTGTGCTGTCGATTGCGCTGATGGGCATCGCCGCGAGCTTCATCGCCAAGCTGCTCCAGAATCACCGCTGGATCGCCTATGTCGGCCTGGCCGTCATCCTCTACGTCGCTCTCGACATGATCTATCGCGGCTTCTACGAGGTGCTCCCGGTTGTCACAGCCTATGTGAACGGGGCCTGACGGCCAGCGTCACCTCGATCCTGGACTGAAAAAGACGTGCAGGGCCCCAGG
>JAFAFP010000010.1 GCA_023423415.1 Pseudomonadota bacterium
CCTCGCTGAACCTACTGCCCCGCGGCGGCCCCCCCCCCCGGGGCCGACGATCATGTCCGTCTTGTCGAGAATGTCCGCGTTCTTGGCGATGCCGGCATCGGTCAGAGCAAGGCCCGCCGCGTAGACGCCGATGCGTTGCCACGCTTCCATCTGCCGCTGATCCCTCTTCGGAATCTGCGCGTCATATTCGATCGGACCAACAGGGAAGGTGATGTAGGGAGCAAAGGTTTTGTCGTCGTAAGCGGGTGTGCCACCCGCCATCAGCTTGTCCCAGTGCTGATCAAGCCCTTCGCCCAGCGCAGAGACAAGACCAATTCCCGTGATCCAGACGTCGTGACGATCGCTCACTAAAACACGCTTATCCTTGAACGCACCTTACTCTGAATGCCCGTCTAACCTTGGGCGTCAATCTTGCGGAACTTGTCCAGCGGGAAATCCAGCTGTTTGGCCCATGTCACCATGGTGTTCTGGAATTCCGGACTGGGATAGGGGATCACCCGAAAGGTCAGCCGAGAATCGGCGATGGCGGTGGTGCCGGATTTGATCTTGGCGTCAGCGATGGCAAAGCCGGAGCCATCGTGGACGATCTTGCCTTCGGTCGAAAGCTCCATGCCCGGAAATACGGCGCCGCGCACCTTGGCTTCCTTTACGCCTGCCAGGACAGGCAAACCCGTAAAGCCGGTGATCGCGCTCACGAGCCAGCCGCAGGTCTGGGCCATCGTCTCGATCAGCAGCACGCCGGGCATCAGCGGATAACCCGGGAAATGCCCCTCGAAGACCGGGCTTTCCATCGGTACCTTGCTTTCGGCGCGGATCCAACGTTCGTCGGCTTTTACCTCGACGAAGCGGTCCAGCATCTGGAAATATTCAAGCCGCATGAATGCCTGCCCAGTGTCGGAAGGACAATGTAACGCAACCGGTCTGGGTCATCCGCCCGATCTCAGGCAGAATTCTTGGCCGCAATCAGTTCGTCGATGCGGGCGCATAGATTCTTCAGGACGAAATACTGATCGGTGGTCGCCTGACCGTCGTTGATCTGTTGGGTCCACTGCTCGAGCGGCAATTTGATCCCGAAGGCCTTGTCGATCGCAAAGGCGATGTCCAGAAAATCCAGGCTATCGATCTTCAGGTCGTCGATGGCATGGCTTTCCGGCGTAATCGTATCGCGGGGAATATCGCACGTCTCGGCAATGATATCGGCGACTTTGTCGAAAGTGGTGGACATCTGAGCTCTCAGGGTCACAGGCGGGCGGATGACGGCCCAGGGAAGGGACGGCTAAAGCCTGCCGTTTTTGGGGTTTGAAGCCCTATACCTAACGCGGAGGCCAAGTTCAACGCCGCCTGCACCTTCTGGGGCGTTCTGTGTGTCTCCCTTGTGTAAAGAGCCCCAATTCCCTAACCAGCAGGCTCGCCTCCCGGCACGGTGGACGATGAGCGAGCCAAATACTAGCGAACCAAGGGTCAAAAAGCGCTGTGTCTTCTTTCTGGGCGGCTATGAGCCGATCCCGCCACAGCGCCAGCATGAGCGATATGGTCGCGAACTGGCCCGGTCCGACCGGGCTTGGTCGTGCAAGTCCGAGGTTGGGCCGCTGGAATTGTCCCCAGACGGCCTGGTGGGGCAATGGCGCATTGCGACCCGTGGGCCGAACTGGTCCACTGATTCCGAGTACCGGTCGCTCCTGTGGCATGACATCGTCATCGCCGATTTTTCCCGCCCGGAGTGGCTGCGGGTGCTACGGGGGATCGTGGCCTTTGGCGATTTCCTCCTGACCGGAACCGCCTTTCGATATCTGGCGGTGAACTGGCGGTACGGGTTGTTCTTTCTTTATCCCGTCGTGCTGCTCGCGGCTTTTGCTGCGATTGCCGTTCTTGCCGCGAGTCATCTGGCAGATTTTGGTCTGCCTTTGCCCGCTCTGTTCGGGCCCCTGATCGCGCTGGCGATCTTCGCCGGGCTAATCGTGTGGCCGGGCCGTTTTCTGTTGCTCGACTATATGATGGACGACTGGATCTTCGCGCGCGAGTTCGTCCACAGATCCCGTGCTGGTCTCGATGAGCGCATCGACGGTTTTGCGCGGCACCTGGCGGAGGTCATGCGCCATGGCGGTTATGATGAGGTGGTTTTCGCGGCGCACAGTCTCGGTTGCGCGCTAAAAATTGCCGTCGTCGATCGCGCGCTTCAGTTGGTGCCGGAATTCGGGAAGAACGGGGAGCGACTGTCGCTCCTGTCTACGGGGTCGTCCTTGCTGAAGATCGCCTTTCATCCGAAAGGCCGATGGATGCGTGAGGCGGTTGCCCGCGTCTCGGCACATCCGGCGATTTTCTGGGTCGAGTACCAGACGATGGCGGACCCGATCAGCTTCTATAAGGTGGACCCACTGGCGGCGCTGAAACTGCCGCCGACCGGTCGGCCGATCATCCGGCGGGTGCATATCCGCGACATGCTCGAGACTGCGACCTACCGACGATTCAAGGGAAACTTCTTTCGTCTGCATCGTCAGTTGGTCATGGGGAACGAGAAACGGTACTTCTATGACTATTACATGATCTGTTGTGGCCCGCTGCGCCTTGAAGCGCGGGTGATGAAGCCGGAAACAATCGTGGCCAGCTTCGCCCCGGACGGCGCCCTGATCGAGCCGGAAACCCAATCTTTTCAAGCACAAAGGACCAGTGCCCCATGACGCCCGACCTCGCCAAAACCATTCTCGTGATCGGCGCGGTCGCGTGGTTCGTGATTCGGCTGCCGCATCAGAAGCGGTCCTGGAAAACCCAGACCCGGGTGAACCGCCGCACGCCCCTCGAGAAGCTGCTTTTAACCTGTTCTTTCACGGGGTTAGGCATCATTCCGTGTGTGTATGTGTTCACCGGTGTGCCGCGATTTGCAGACTATCCGTTCCAGCCAATCCTGGCCTGGCTCGGCACACTTGTCTTTGCCGCGGCGCTTTGGCTCTTCTTCCGTGTGCATAAGGAACTCGGCCGCAATTGGTCTGATTCACTCGAGGTTCGCGAGAAGCATGCGCTCGTCACCGAGGGCCTCTACCGCTATGTTCGCCATCCCATGTACACCGCGTTTTTTATGTGGGCGGTGGCGCAATTGTTATTGTTGCCGAACTGGATCGCCGGTCCGGCCGGGTTGATCGGTTTCGGGACATTGTTCCTTTTCCGTGTCGGCCGGGAGGAGCAGATGATGCTCGATAGCTTCGGCGAAGACTACCGGGCTTACATGCAACGGACAGCCCGCCTGATCCCTGGAATCTACTAGGGATTGAGTGGCCAGACGGCAACACACCCGAAGCTTCACGTTGAAAACGTTCCAGCAATGTGGCGTTTCGCAGGCAGGGCGTTGTAAACCGGTTGAGTCGGCGGTGGTTCTCATGATGCGGACCGAGCCAGGAATAGAATGCGGAGCATCGGGTCCGATGAGGGGGAGCTTGCGAAGCTGGGCACTATTGCCCATCGTGGCGTTGATTTTTGCGGTTGCCGCGTATGGGCCGGTATCGGCGCAGGAAACGGCCTCGATCGAACGGTCGGCAAGACCTTCGACCAAAAGGGCTGTGCAAGGTCCGGCGGGCCATGTCTATCTGCTGCGGGGACTGCTCAATATCTTTTCGCTAGGAATGGACGACCTGGCCTCTAAAATTCAGGCCCGGGGTATCAGCGCCAGCGTTCATAACCACTCTGAATGGCAGACCCTGGCGGATGACATCGCGGCAAAATACAAGGCCGGTAATCGCAGCCCGATCGTCCTGGTCGGTCATTCGCTCGGTGCCGACGCGGTCATGTTCATGGGCGAATATCTCGGCAAGAAGGGCGTTCCAGTCGCGCTGATCGTTCCTTTCGACGGGACTGGCTCGTTTGCTGCGTCGAGCAATGTGGCTCGCGTAATGAACCTGACGCAGCGCGACTACGCCCATATGCGTCGTGGCCCAGGCTTCCGTGGAGAATTGTCGAATATCGACATGAGTGGCCAACCTGGCATCGATCATGTCAACATCGACAAGTCGGCGCGCCTGCACACCATGGTTCTAAGCAAGATCCAGAGCGTTCTTGGTCGGGGAAGCCGCACGGCAGGACCGCGAACCCAACCGGCCGCGAAGCCGGATGCCGACGCTTCACCGGCTGCTGCTCCCCAGCAAGCACCCGGCACCACAGCAAGCACCTCAGGCGCGTCGGCCGCTCCGACCGATTCGAGCGCGACCCGCTGATAGGGAGAGGGCGCTCGCGCTCGTCCTAAGCGGCAGGGTCCGCACTTATAAAACCGTCCATCTATCCAGCGCGCCACTGGCCAGTGGCGCGCTTTCGATTCCTCCCCTTGAGGAAGGAGTGAAGCGCGCCGCATTGTGGCCGCGATCATTTCACCTTTGCGCCGGGCTTTAGAGCCAATCGGACCTTACGTCACTTCTCATTACCAACAAAATGTGAGGGAGGGAGAAATGGTCGGACGGGCGATCAGTGGTTTTTTTTTGGCCTCTTCTGCACTCACCACGATGGCTTTCGCCGATACCCGTCATCCGATGAACGGTGTTGCTTCGGTCTATGCATATAGGGGCGAGAAAACTGCGAACGGCGAATTTGCTAGGCCGCATGGCCTGACGGCGGCCCACCGGACTCTTCCGTTCGGTACAAAGGTTCGCGTCACGCACAAACGGAACGGCAAATCGGTGGTGGTTCGTATCAACGATCGTGGTCCCTTCATCAAAGGGCGTGTGATTGATCTGACGCCGCGAGCCGCGTCGGCAATCGGCTTTTCGGGACTCGCACCCGTTAGCTTGAAGGTAGAAAATTGAAACGTGGCGCCGGGTGAAGCGAGAGATCGCTTTGCCCAGCGATTCAGCGGGTTTTCACCGGGCTCTCGACCGGCGTGCAGCCGCGTTTACCTGACAGGACACAGTCCTGGTCCTTTCGCATCGCGGCGAGAGAGTTTGCGAGCCAGACTCCAGCGATCACCAACAGCGCGACAAATCCGAATGCGAGCAGATTCATCAGCATCCGGTGTTTGAAATCGTCCGGCTCGACGCTGTGCGCGAATTTTTCCAGATCGCCGACAGTTGGTTCGACGTCGGACGCGGGATGAAACGGGCGTCCGGTCCGGATGCTGATCACATTGTCACTAGTCGACGACGGACGATCCGGCATCGTATTTACGGACTTTGACGTCATACGTTCTTGAGCCACGCCTCACTCCGCGCGGTCAGTCGTCCAGTTGCATTAAGCAAACCATATTGCAGGTAGCGTCTGACGTCGATAACGCAAGCCTGATGCGGCTTTCGTTCAAATAATACGCTCTTTCAGAGCCTAATGAACGGCGGCGAATTCATCCCCGCCGTTCATTTTGACCTGGAACGTCAGCGATAGTGCTGATGTTCCGTGAAAATCATTCCTTGTCCGCGGCGAGAAGGCCCGAATTGAACAGTAAGCCAGCCACACCCGCGCCGATCAACGGAGCAACAATGAACAGCCACAGTTGGCCAAGCGCCGCCGGCGTTGCACCTGCACCCACCAGAGCCGGACCAATCGAGCGAGCCGGGTTGACCGACACGCCAGTGACATTGATGCCGACGATGTGGATCGCCGTCAGCGTCAGGCCGATGGCGAGACCGGCAAATTGCGACGGGGCACCACGCTGTGTAACACCGAGAATGCAGACGAGGAACAGGAACGTCGCGACCGCTTCAAACACGAAAGCGGACGTCATGTTGTACTGCCCCAGATAGCCGGTGCCCCAGCCGTTCTGACCAAGGCCGCCGTTCCAGCCCGATGCTTTGCCGGACAAGATCAGATACAGCACCGCAGCACCGGCGATGGCGCCGAACACTTGCGCGATGACATAGGTGATGAACTCACCAGTCGACATGCGACCGGCGAGAAGCACACCGAAGCTGACGGCGGGGTTCACATGGCATCCGGATACCGGCCCGATGCCGTAGGCCATAGCGACGATGGCCAGACCGAAGGCGAAAGCGATGCCGAGGACATCGATAGCCGTTGGCCCCGTGCCCATTCCAGCGATTACTGCGGCACCGCAGCCAAAGAACACAAGTGTGAAAGTGCCAATAAACTCGGCCAGACCTTTTTTCATGCATGCCCCCGTCACGCGCTTGATTGTGCGACCATCCGCAAACGCGCGTGATGATGCGAAGCGCATATTGATCATCGCAGATTCGCGCAAACCGCAGAGGACGACAGCGCAGCCTGTGGACGGACGCGGCTAAATCCTGTGCCGCGAAAGGCTTTTCACAGTCCTTGTAATCGATGGAACCCAGCTCAGCGCTTGGTGCGCTTGGCTTTACGTTTTGCAGACTTGGCTTTGACCGGGTGCTTGGCTGTCATGCCGGGTTCACGAAACGGATATTTTTCACCGTCCGGCAAGGGAATGCGAAAGACATTCAACGTCATGGCGACCAGCGTGTAATAGCCGAGAATGCCTACAAACTCGACCATCCCGGCATCGCCAAACATCGCGTGGACGCGGGCATAGGTTTTGTCGGACACACGCTTTGTGCGTTGCAACTCGGCGATGAAATCGTAGACCGCGCGCTGCTCCTTGTTCAGCTTCGGAGCACGTCCGGTACGTAGCGCATCGATCGTTGCGCTCCTGACGCCAGCCTTTTGCGCGATCGGCGCATGAATCCAGAACTCATACTGCGACCGCCAGAAGCGGCCGAGCACCAGAATGATGAACTCGGACAGGTGCGGCGGAATGCTCGTATTGTAGCGGCAAAAAGCACCGAGCTTCTGCGCCAGATCGCCGTAGTCCGGCGATTGCAGGAAAACAGCGAATGGTCCGCCAAGCACGTTCTTGCCGCGCGACTTCTGAATATCGGCCAGAAGGGCGCGCTGCTTGGGGCTTAGCTTTGCTTCCGTCGGGATTTCAAGGCGAGGTGAGGGGATGTTGGCTGACATACTCACCTCACGGCTCAAGCTGCGCCGAAGACGCGGTTGAAAATCGTATCGACGTGTTTGAAGTGATAGCCAAGGTCGAAATTTTCCTCGATTTCGGCATCGCTCATCTTCGCAGTGACGCGCGGATCTGCCTTCAGGAAGGCGAGGAAGTCGCCTTCACCGCGCCAGACCTTCATCGCGTTGTCCTGCACGATCCGATAGGCGTCTTCGCGCGCTACACCCTTGTTGGTCAGAGCGATCAGCACGCGCTGCGAGTGCACAAGGCCGCCGAGCCGGTCGAGATTCTTCTGCATGTTCTCGGGATACACCACGAGCTTGTCGATCACGCCCGCAAGCCGGTTGAGCGCGAAATCGAGCGTCACGGTCGCATCGGGACCGATCATGCGTTCGACCGAGGAATGGGAAATATCACGCTCATGCCACAGCGCGACATTTTCCATCGCCGGCATGGCGTAGGAACGGACCATGCGCGCGAGGCCGGTGATGTTTTCCGTCAGCACCGGGTTGCGCTTGTGCGGCATCGCCGACGAACCCTTCTGCCCCTGTGAGAAGAATTCCTCCGCCTCGAGCACTTCGGTGCGCTGCAAATGGCGGATTTCCGTCGCCAGCCGCTCCATGGAGGAGGCGACGACGCCGAGCGTTGCGAAATACATCGCATGACGGTCGCGCGGGATCACCTGCGTCGAAACCGGTTCGGGTGTCAGTCCCATCGCCTTGGCGACATGGGCCTCCACGCGTGGATCAATTTGCGCGAAGGTTCCCACAGCGCCTGAAATCGCGCAGGTGGCGATTTCCTTGCGCGCGGCAATCAGCCGTTCCTTGGCGCGGTCGAATTCGGCATAGGCCTGCGCGAGCTTCAGGCCAAAGGTCACCGGCTCGGCATGGATGCCATGCGAACGGCCGATGGTCGGCGTCAGCTTGTGCTCGAACGCGCGGCGCTTGAGCGCCGCCAGCAGCTTGTCGACATCGGCGATCAGAATATCGGTCGCGAGCGCGAGCTGGATGCTGAGGCAGGTGTCGAGCACGTCCGACGAGGTCATGCCCTGGTGCACGAAACGCGCATCGGGACCGACGATCTCGGCAAGATGGGTCAGGAAGGCAATGACGTCGTGTTTGACCTCGGCCTCGATGGCGTCGATGCGTGCAACGTCGAATGTGGCAGCTTCCCCTTTTTCGCGGATCGTCTTTGCCGCTTCCTTTGGAATCAGACCGAGATTCGCCATCGCCTCGGCTGCGTGTGATTCGATCTCGAACCAGATGCGAAATCTCTGCTCGGGCGACCAGATGGCGGCCATTTCCGGCCGGGTGTAACGCGGGATCATGGGCAACTCACGATAGGGACGGGACGTCGCCTAACACGCCGTCGCCGCCCGGCAAACCCTGTCAGGGGACTGAAGAGGCTTTTGCAACCACTTTCTGGGGCTAGAGCCTTTCCGGCTATGATGGAATCAAAGCCGAGGTTCTCGTTTTTCGTTTGACGCGTTTTCTTCATGCGAACCGGTCCCCACTTCGCTCGAAAACGCTCTAGCGGTAGAGGCCGTATTTCTCCCACATGCTTTCAGGGATGGCTTTGCCGATCTTGTAGGTGAAGCCGGACACCCGCATGTGGTCGGGCGTCGTCTCGCAGGTGAAAGAATATTGATACCATTTGCCTTTGCTGCGGAATGCGCCGCCATCGCCCCGTGCGGTGTTGCCGCGAACTTTAGGCTGTGAGAGGGCGTAAATGACCGCCCGATCGGGGCGGTAGGGATTATCGTCCTTGTTCACCCGTGCCATCGTTTCCACTGCGCAAATCTGCTCCAGCCTGGTCGTCGGATCGAGATGGGAGAGACTGCGATCGAAACGCGAGCTTCCAGCATGTGAGGGGACAGCGAACACCAGCGTGGCGCATGTCGCCAGTACGATCTGCTTCATCTCAAATTTTCCGAAGGCTGGGGGAAACATTGCAAATGGGGGCGGGGAGGATGTGATTCTGCGGGGTGCTATCGACGATCTTTCCTTGCTGCATCCAATTGTTCGGCAACTTCATTTACATCGGCCAGATCGCGGAAGGCCAGCTTCCCAGTATAATCAACGCCGCGCATTCTCGGCATATTGGATGCGAAATACAGGTGTCCGCTCCGGCCGTCCGCCGTCATGATTTCAGGTTGATCGTCCATGCGCTGAAATGGACAGGAGACAGTACCAGGGCGAAAGCCGCTTCGGACAATGAGGGCCCGGCGATCGGTGATCGCGTACAGTGTGGATCGCGTTTCGATCGCGAGCAGGATCGGCGCCACGGTCATCGCCAGACCCGCCAATCCGAAAGGCAACACGACTGCCCAGGAGGTGCGGCCTGCGAAAAACAACCCGAAAATAGCGACGCACCAGGGCACACCGATCCACCACAGCAAGATCTTGTTGCGGATGGTGACCCACATGTCCGGACGCACCGCGTAGATGACGCGTTCGCCAGGTTCCAGGTCCTTGGCGAGGACTGTGAGCGCTTGAGCTGGCGCGATCACGCCGCTTCGCCGCGCGTCAGCGCCGCGGCGTGACGGATTGCAGAGATATTGTCGCGATAGACAGATGGCCCGCCCTTGAACACGGCGGAGCCCGCCACCAGGGCATTGGCGCCGGCCGCAACCACTTTCGGTGCGGTCTCCGGCGTGATTCCGCCATCGACCTCAAGATCGATCGGCCGTCCGCCGATCATGGCATTCAGCCGTGCGATTTTCTCGACCGCAGATGGAATGAAGGCCTGTCCGCCGAAGCCCGGATTGACCGACATAACCAGGATCAGGTCGACGAGGTCGAGCACGTACTCGATCGCGCTTTCCGGCGTTGCCGGGTTGATCGATACGCCGGCCTTCTTGCCGAGGGCGCGAATCGCCTGCAGCGAGCGGTGCAGATGCGGCCCGGCTTCGGCATGCACCGTGATGATATCACTGCCGGCCTTGGCGAAGGCTTCAAGATGCGAATCGGCGGGCGCGATCATCAGATGCACGTCGAAGACTTTCTTCGTATGGGGCCGCAGCGCCTTGATCACATCCGGTCCGAACGTGATGTTGGGCACGAAATGCCCGTCCATGACGTCGAGATGAATCCAGTCGGCACCAGCCGCATCGGCGGCGCGCACCTCTTCACCGAGTTTCGAAAAGTCGGATGCCAGGATCGACGGCGCGATCAAAAGCGGGCGGGACATGCCTTCCTCGTCAAACCTTGCCACAAAGCGTCGGCGGTCCCTCTAACACCGTCCCTCTAGGCGGGTAAACCGTCCAGGCCAACCCAGCGGCGGATGAACGGCTTTAGCAGGTGGGGCAGGGTGTAGATCGGAAATTGCGCCACTGCGAAGTACAGCCAGGTCAATTCCGGCACCGCGCCGCCGACCGCCGCGACCATCAGCCCCATGTTTCGGCTGCCGACCGCGAGGCCAAGCGCCATCGCCTGCGACCGGCCGGCCCGGTGCATGACAAGACAGGTCACACCGATCAGGACGAGCGTAAGAACGAAAACGAACGCCGTGAGGGCGGTCACGAGCAGCGGCTGCGCCAGAAAATTCGCTGTAACTCCGTCCATCAGTCCGATCGAAAAGACCAGCAGGGCAACCACCGATATCCCGTCGATGGAGTGACGATTCCGATCAATCCAGTCTTGTCCCTTCCAGCGGCGGAACAGGGTCGCCACCAGCCAGGCGCCGCCCAGCATGGCGAGGAGGCGCAATCCCAAGCCCAGCGGCGAAATCTCAAACGCCGGATCGCCAAAGGCGGCAATAAAAAGCGGGACAGTTATGGGGGTCGAGGCGGTCGCCACGATCAGGGTCGCAAGTGACAGCGCGGCATCAAGCCCAATCAGGGTCGCCAGCGCCGGCGAGCCGACGACGGGCGGTGCGACCGCTTGCAACAGAAGGGCCAGAAACAGCGCCTGTGACGCATGCGGCAGGCCGAACATCAGGGCGGCGGCGCACAGCCCAAGGGGCACCGCCAGCATGGTCCAGAGACACGCCGCGACGATGAGACCGGGACGCTGGAACTGCTTGCTCAGGCTTTCTGGATCGACGCGCAGGAAAGCCAGCATCAGCAGGACAACCAGCGCTTCCACAAAGACATGCTTGAGGACTGCCGCCAGCGGCGGCAGCGCAATACCGACGAAGACCGATAATGCGAGCGCGAGCGTACCCTGCCGTCCGAGCCAGGCCAGAGCGGCAACCGCTGCTTTCAGTATGGGCATTCGCCCTGATACTGCACGAATCCCCGATAGGCCATATATGAGCAGTCGGCCTTCCACTCATTATCCCGCAGGGCTCCATTGCATCCGGAGACTGCGGCTTTCAGCGCATTTTGAGGAATTCATGGCCCGTACCGATGCGATCGTCCTTGGCGCCGGTGTTGTTGGCGTGTCGGCTGCCCTCCATCTCGCCAAACGCGGTCTGTCCGTCTCGATCATCGACCGCAAACCGGTGGGTGAGGAGACCTCGTATGGCAACGCTGGGATCATCGAGGGCAACACCTACTTTCCCTATCCCTTTCCGCTGAAGTTTTCGGCGCTGGCGAAGATCGCCTTCAAGCGGGCGCCGGAAGCGAACTACCATCTGTCGTACTTGCCGAAGATTGCGCCATGGCTGTTTGCCTATTTGCGGCATTCGCGCGGTGAGGCGATGTTCGAATTCGCCACGAAGATGCGGCCGCTGTTTGCCGCCGCGATTGCCGAGCACGAAAAGCTGATGCGCGAAGCAGGCGCGGAGCGATATCTGCGCACCAATGGCTGGCTGAAGGTCTATCGCACGACGCAAGCCTTCAAGGAAGCGCAGCCCGATCTCGATGCGATCGCGGCCGCCGGCATCGCCTTCGAGCCGCTCGACACCGCAGGCTCGCTGACGCTTGAGCCGGGCTTGTCGCCGGTGTTCGAGCGCTCGGTCTTCTGGCCGCAGGCGGCAAGCGTGAGCAATCCACTTGCCGTAACCCGGGCCTATGCGGAGCGCCTGAAGGCGCTCGGCGGTGTGATCGTCACCGGCGATGCGCGCTCGCTTCATCGGTCGGATGGGCGCTGGCGCGTGGATACGTCGGAAGGACCCATCGATGCGACACACGCGGTGGTGGCGCTGGGACCATGGGGGCAGGATGTGCTTGAGCCGCTCGGCATCAAACTGCCGCTGGAAGTGAAGCGCGGTTATCACCGTCACTTCAAGTCCAAGGGCAACACGGGATTAAATCGGCCGGTGCTGGATGCCGAAGTCGGATATGCGATGGTGCCGATGGAGCAGGGGCTGCGCCTGACGACCGGCGCGGAATTCGCCTCGCGCGACGCGCCGCCGACGCCTGTGCAGTTCGACCGGTTGATGCCTCAGGCGCGCGAATTGTTTCCGATCGGTGAACCGGTCGAGACCGAACCGTGGATGGGACGGCGGCCCTGCTTCCCGGATTCCATGCCGGTGATCGGAGCGGCGCCCGGTCAAACCAATCTCTGGCTCGATTACGGCCACGCGCATTGGGGTTTGACGCTTGGGCCGGTGACCGGACGTTTGCTGGCCGAGATGATGATAGGCGAGACGCCGTTCACCGATCCTGCGCCTTACCGCGCGGAACGGTTCCTGACCTGACGGATTGCTGGCTCCTGCTCATCCGACAGGATTTCGTGGAAGTGATAGCGGCCACGGATGGCGATGTTGAAGAACACGCCTTTCGACGACGATGCAACGAATGCATCGAAGATCGATTGCGGAACATTGGCATAGGCGTATCGCCGGCCCGACACGAACGTGATGCGCAATTCACGCGCATCGGCTGCGTAAGCCGCGTCGCGGATCACCGACGAGTCAACGGCCTGGGTCTGGGGCGGAATGTTTTGCGAACGCACTACCATCATCGCCATCCTGCCATTCGTATTTATTTCATGAACAACGCCAAAGAAAGCGAGCAGTTCATGTTTACCGTCAGGATCGCGGCAGATGGTTTATCCGTCGAGTTTTAGGTGATTTGTGTCTTGTTCGGTGAATTTGCCTGTCAGGTGAATTTGTCCTGCCAGGACGGCAGGGCGCCATCGAAAGGTAACGCGGTCGCCTTGTAAACGCCGCGTGCGATCGCACGCGCCAGCACATTTGCGGCGAGCGAACCGAGCGTGGTCAGCGAGATCAGCGGGTCAGCCAGCGGCTTTTTGCCGGTTGCTGCGCTGAAAACCACGTCGCCATCGAGCGGGGTGTGCACCGGATAGATCGCGCGCGCGCAGCCTGTCTGCGCCATGACGGCGAGCCGATGGGCCTGCACAACGGTGAGGATAGCGTCCGTTGCCACGAGCGCGATCGTTGTTGCCTGCCGTCCTGCGCCCTTGAGGTGGATTGCCAGATCGTCCGGCCCAAGACTCTGCGGCCAGCCGCGATCGCCGAACTCGCCGTTGCGCTCGAACGGCGCGGCCCAGAAATGAGGACCATTTCCAATCGTCACGCTGCCGACTGCATTCACCACCACCAGCGCGCCCACTGTCAGGCCGTCCTTTGTCTTCGCGGATGCGGAACCGACGCCTCCCTTCAGTGTCGCAACTGTCGCGCCCATTCCGGCACCCACGCTGCCAAGCGCGAAATCATCGGACGCTTCAGCGCAGGCGAGATAGCCAAGCTCGCGATAGGGCGGGAAACGCTCCCAATTCTTGTTCCCGCCGGCCAGCAGGTCGAAAATGATGGCGCCGGGTACGATCGGCACCCGTGCGGTCTGCACGGCGAAACCGCGCCCCTGTTCGCGGAGCCACGCCTGCGCGCCCGATGCCGCGTCGAGGCCAAAGGCCGAGCCGCCGGACAAGGTGATCGCATCGATCCGTTCGACCGTTGAGGTTGCGGACAGCAACTCCGTTTCGCGCGTGCCGGGACCGCCACCGCGCAGATCGCTGGACGCCACCGCCGGTTCGTCGAAGACGATAGCGGTTGTCCCCGAACCCAGCGTTGCGTCGTCGGCATGGCCGACCTTCAACCCTGCGACATCGGTGATCAGGTTTCGCACGTCACAACTCCGGATCCTTGATTTGCCTGCGAATGATGGATTGCGGGGTCATGTCCGGCAACGGCAAAAGAACGGGGAAATTCCGGGCACTTGGTCACATCACGGAGAGCCGCCGGTTGGGTCGCTTGCTTCATGCGTACCGGCCGTGCATGAAGGCTCGCCATGCCGGACGTTTCCCTCTTTGCCGCGTTATTCGCGGGCCTGATCAGCTTCCTGTCCCCCTGCGTTTTGCCGCTGGTGCCGCCATATCTCGTTTACTTGGCAGGAACCTCGCTTGAGCGGTTGGCGGACAAGGAACCGCAACCGCGCGTGCGACGGGAGACCGTGCTGGCGGCGTGCCTGTTCGTGGCCGGATTCTCGACCGTCTTCATCGCGCTCGGTGCCAGCGCCACCCTGATCGGCGGGGTGCTGCGGGCCTATTCCGATATCCTGGCGACCATCGCCGGCATCGCCATCATCATCATGGGGTTGCATTTTCTCGGCCTCACGCGGATCGGGCTGCTGTTGCGGGAAAAGCGGGTCGGCATGGCCAAGCCGATCGGCTTGTGGGGCGCCTATGTGATGGGGCTGGCCTTTGCGTTCGGTTGGACGCCCTGCATCGGGCCGATCCTGGCGGCGATTCTCGCGGTTGCGGCATCGGAAGCGACCGTGACGAAAGGCGCAACGCTGCTGGGGGTCTATTCGCTCGGCCTTGGCATTCCGTTTGTGCTTGCCGCCTTTGCCGCAGAACCATTTGCAGCCTTCATGATGCGCTTTCGCAGACATATGCAAAAGGTCGAGATGGCGATGGGCGCGCTGCTGGTTCTGACGGGAATCATGTTCCTCACCGGAAGCATTTCGACGATGAGCTTCTGGCTGCTGGAGACGTTCCCGGCTTTGGGGCGGATCGGCTGACGCGCGAGAAAGAAGCTTGAAACAAGGCCTCCTATCGCGCCGTTTCACGTGAAAATATTCCTATAGGCCGAAAATCAGCGTTTTTCATCCTCGTAGACGTCGCGATGCTCGCGCATGAATGCTCATAGCGAGACATTCATCGCGGTCATCGTCGCAACTGTTCTTTCGCAGATGAATCGGTTCATGCTCGGCCGACAGGCGAAGCGCCAATTCGCATTGCTCTGGTGTGAAACACGATGCTGAAGCGATTGTTCTCCAAACCGCCATTGCCTACCGTTCCGGATCGGTCGCGGTTCGAAACGCGGGCGCCGCACCATCAGAATGCGATCGACATTTTCTCGGGCGGCTGGGCCTCCGATCTCTCCGAAGTTCTGCCGGGCGCGATCAGCGGCGATACGCCGCTATTCGTTGCCGACGGGCGGCCGAAGGCCGCAGCGGCAGGGCTTGGCCAAAGCGGGCGGCTCGACGGCATGCGCGTTCTTGAACTCGGGCCGCTGGAAGGCGGGCACGCCTATGCGCTGGAAAAGCTCGGCGCCGATGTGCTGGCAATCGAGAGCAATTCGGATGCCTATCTGAAATGCCTCATCGCCAAGGAGATCACGTCGATCAAGGCTAAATTCATGCTGGGCGATGTGACCGAGTTTCTGACGTCAACGCCGGAGCGTTTCGACCTGGTGTTCGCATGCGGCATTCTCTATCACATGCGCGATCCGATCACGGTGATCGAGAATATCTGCCGCATCACCGACCGCTGTTATGTCTGGTCGCACGTTTTCGATCAGCAGCTTTATTCAGGCCCGCCGCGCCGCAAGGTGTTCGATCCGCGCTATCCGGCGATGGAGTTGTGGGACGCCGATTACGGACACTCATCGAACCTCGCGAGATTCTGGGGCGGCAACGGATCCTATGCGCGATGGATGCGCGCCGACGACATGCTGTCGTTGTTCGAGCGCAACGGTTTGAAAACATTCGATCTGGTGCCGCCCGATCCGGACACTCTTGCTGCGATCAGCTTCTGCGCGAAGCGCTAGGCAGCAACGGCCCGATCACGCGTCATTCGAAGTCGGTCAAATCAAATCGGCTCATGACAAGCCTGAATCAGAACCGGCGGCGGTTTGTAAGTCCTTTCAATAACCTTCTTTCTCCCCTGGTCAAATCACTGTATGCGGAGAGACCATGATTATGATCCGACGTTTCCGCCCCGATGAGGGCGACCGCATCATCGAAATTTGGCGAGGTGCAGTTGACGCTACGCATGACTTTCTAACGCCTGAGGATCGCCTCGCCATTGACGAGATGGTGTGCGGTTTCCTTCCCCAAGCTCCACTCTGGCTAGCGGTTGATGCTAATGATTACCCGCTGGCCTTCATGCTGATCGACGGTGGACATATGGAGGCGCTGTTTGTCGAGCCCGCTCATCGCGGAACCGGTATTGGTGCTGCACTTGTGCACCACGGCCTCACGCTTCATCCAAAAATGACAACCGATGTCAACGAACAGAATGATCAAGCTGTTCGCTTCTATGAACGAATGGGATTCAAACAGACAGGCCGCTCGCCAGTCGACGGACAGGGTAGGCCGTATCCACTCATCCACCTGGAATATTTGAACTGATTGGCCAGCTTCCGAACATCAATCTCGACAACTTCATAGCGCCGAATTTTATGGGTTCACAGCCTAGTGAGCAGCGCCGAGGTGGGCTCGGCGCCACAGCATCAGCCATCGATGGTGAAGCCCGACGCCTTGGCGATCGGACCCCAATATTCGGTTTCCGATTTGATGCGCGCGGCGAGTTCGGACGAAGACAGCATGTAGCTGTCGAAGCCCATTTTCGCCAAAGCCTCGCCGAAGGACGGATCCTTCATGGCCGCATGCGCCATGGTCTGCAGCTTTTCGATCACCGGAGCAGGCGTCTTCGCCGGAACGAACAGGCCATACCAGTCGATACCGGTCACCTCGCCATAGCCGAGTTCTGCGAATGTCGGCACCTCCGGCATGAAACGCGAGCGCTGCGCGCTGGTGACGGCGAGCGGACGCAGCTTGCCGGACGAAATATGCGGCAGGATATCGCCCATCACCGCCATCGATGTCGCGACATTGCCGCTGAGGAGATCGGGGATGATGGCCGCCATGCCGCGATAGGGCGCATGCGTCATGTCGAGCTTCGCCTTGTTGGAGAATACAAGGCCCTGGAAATGCATGATCGAGCCGGCCGCAGGCGTTGCATAGAATGTCTTGTTGGCGCGGGCCCAGTCGACGAACTGGGCGAGGTTGCGCACCGTCTCCGGTACGCCAGGGCCAACGACGAACGCCTGCGCATTCGAACAGACCGGCGTGACCGGAACCAGATCGTTCACCGGATCGTAGCTGAGCTTCTTATAGACATGCGGGAAGATGACGATCGGTGACGACGGCGACAGCACGATGCTCATGCCATCTGGTGCTGCGGCTCTGGTCGCGTCGATCGCGATGCGGCCGCCCGCGCCGATGCGCCCCTCGACGATGATCGGATCGGCATAGACGCCGCGCAGTTTCTCGGCGAGGCGGCGGGCGATGATGTCGAGCGTGCCGCCGGCGGCAAAGCCGACATAGATGCGGGCGGTGCCCGATTGCGCGTTCGCAATGGATGCAGGCAGAAGCGTGGATGCGGCAGTGCCCTGAAGAAATCGGCGACGTGTCAAATGCATGGACAATCTCCGTGACGAGCGCGTGCGATGCCTAAGTGCTTTTTGAAGCTCCGGCATTCGGCACAAATGCAATGGCCTTGATCTCAATCGATAAATGCGGATGCGGCAGTTGATGCACGGCGACGGTGGTGCGCGCCGGACCGTTGAAGTCGAAGAACTCACCATAGACGCTGTTGTAGCCGGCGAAATCGTTCATGTTGGTGAGATAGGCGCAGATCTCGACGACGTCGTTCAAGGTTGCGCCGGTGCTGGCAAGGATGTCGCGGATATTTTCGATCACCGCACGGGTCTGCTCGCGGATGTCGAGCGTAATGGTTCCGGACGGATCGATATGGACGCCGGCAATGCTGTTGTCCGGGCGTCGCGCGCTGGTGCCCGATACGAACACGAAATCGCCGGCGCGCTTGAGATGCGGAAAACGTCCGCGTGGTGCGGCCTTGTTTTCGAGGACGATCGCCTGTGTCAGGTCGGCCATGATCGTTACGTCCCGTAACATCCGTCTCCGCCGAGACGGTGTTGTTGTCTTTCGTATAGCGGATCTTCAAATTAGTACGTATACGTGCAATAAGACTATGGAACGCTTTTAAACGTGTCAAGTTGCGGCTTTCGGGGATGACCGATGCGGCAGACGAGCGATTGAGATTTGCTGGCGTGCGGTCATAAAGATCACGGCATGACGTCCAGAAAAACGGCGAGCACCAAGACCAGAGCAAAGCGGCCCCGTGTCACGCGCGACACGCCGCCCGAGCGCGACGGTGTTTCTGATGCCGGTGTTCTATCGAAGCCGGCACGGCTCGCGCTCGATCAGTTCAAACTGGAGAATGTCATCTCGCATCTGCTGCGGCGTGCGCATTTCGCCGCCGAGGATGTCTTTGCCCGTGAATTCGCCGCGGAAGACATCACGCCGCGTCAGAAGGCGGCGTTGATTGCCGTCTATCAGCAGCCGGGGATCAATCAGAACGCGCTGGCGGCGCTGCTGTTCATGGACCGCAACACCATTGCCGAAATGGCGTCGCGGCTGGCCAAGCGCGGGCTGATCAAACGAGCGCCGGCTTCGGACGACCGGCGTGCGTATCAACTGTTTCTCACGTCCACAGGCGCGTCGCTGCTCGAGCGCGTGATCCTTCGCGATGCAGAGGTCGAGCGTCAGATCATCGCGAAGGTGCCGGCGAAGGACCGGGTCGTCTTCACGCGCTGCCTGCGGCTGCTCGCGCAATCGCGCGAAAGCTAATTCACGACACCACAATGCTCAGCCGCTTCGCCGCGCGGGTGATGCCGGTATAGAGCCAGCGTTCGCGGCTATCGGGGAAGGCGAAGCTTTCATCGAACAGCACGACGTCGTCCCATTGCGAGCCTTGCGACTTGTGCACGGTCAGCACATAGCCGTAATCGAACTCGTCGTATTTCTTGCGCTGCTGCCAGTCGAAATCCTCGATGCCGCCCAGGAAACATTCGCGGCGCACCGAGACCTTCACCGCCTTCACGCCCAGCGCCGCGCCGGACACGTCGGCTTCGGGTGTAATGCGCATCGTGATGACGCTGCCGGATTTTCCGGCGGCGCGTTCCTTCACTACCCACAATCCGCCATTGAACAGCGCCTTGCGGCGATTGTTGCGCAGGCACACGAGCTTGTCGCCGGCGACGGGGAGGCCTTCCTCGCGGCCAAGGCGTTCGCGCAGCCGCGTGTTGTAGGCCCTGCGCGTGTTGTTGCGGCCGACCAGGATCTGGTCGGTTTCAAGCACGCGGTCGGGATCGAAATCGTTGCGATGCACGACCTCGGTGTCGCCGTAGCGGCCGGGCTCGAGCCGCTGGCCTTCACGCACCATCATCGAGAGACGCACAATCGGATCGTCCTGCGCCTGGCGATGCACTTCGGTCAGCATCGCGTCGGGTTCGGCCTCGGTGAAGAAGCCGCCGCCCTGAATCGGCGGGAGCTGTGCCGGATCGCCGAGCACCAGCACCGGAATGCCGAACGACATCAGATCGCGGCCGAGTTCGGCATCGACCATCGAGCATTCGTCGATCACGATCAGCGCCGCCTTGGAGGCGGGCGCGTCGTCCCAGAGTTCGAAGCTCGGCGTTTCCACGCCGCTCTCGCGCGTCTTGTAGATCAGCGAATGGATGGTGGAGGCGCCGTAGCAGCCCTTGGAGCGCATGACGAGCGCCGCCTTGCCGGTGAAGGCCGCGAACGAAACCCTGCCATCGACGCTTTCGGCCAGATGGCGGGCGAGGGTGGTCTTGCCGGTGCCGGCAAAGCCGAACAGGCGGAAAATCTGGGGCGTATTGCCGGTTCCCGGCTTGGCTTTCAGCCAGGCCGAGACGGCGCGCAGGGCGTCATCCTGTTGCGGGGAGAAATCGGGCATGGGAAGGTGTCTAAAGCGGAATCGCGCCCGCTGTCACCCGGCTTGGTTCAGGGGCCGCTATTTGGGGCGTGTCGTCATCCATTAATGGAACCGCGGTTGTTGTGGCTGCTGCTTGGCCCGATTAGAGCGGCGACGTGTTGGCTCACCGCGCGCCGCGCCGCATCTGGTTGGCAAAGCTACTGCTATCCGTGTGTATAGTGGCGATAAACCTGACACCGGGTCATATTTCTTTCCTGACCTTAGTCCGAAAGGTCAGATCGCATATGGGAATCGCATATGGGAGGAGAATATGAAAACAAAAATCTCCGTTGCGTCATTTGCCCTTCTGACAATCGGGTTCATGGCGACGCCCACGGACACCGCAAATGCGGTCGTTTACTGCCAATACGTCAATTATCCGGCGGGATGCGTTGTAAGACCAGGTGTCGTGCTTAGTCCGCGACCGGTTGCACGCGCTGCACGCGGAACAGTGACACACGGCACGCCGATAAATCGAGGCGGTCCAGTCAACCGCGCCGGTCGTCGCTAGCCTCTTGGTTGGCGTCCAGGTGCTTTGCTTCCAGGCGAAGTCTGCTTTGGGTCATAAGTGGAAGGGTCGCGGTGAGCGTTCCTGTCAGCATTACTCCCAAAAGCCGACTTCGCGCGGTATGAGCACACGGCCTTAGTTGCCGAGCGTATTCTTGTAGATCGCGCCGTCCTTCATGATGACCACGAAGTTACGGGCAGGATCGGCAACGAGCGCGATGTCCTCCAGCGGATTGCCGTTGACCAGCAGCAGGTCGGCGAGCGCGCCTTCTTCGACAACGCCGAGTTTGCCCGGATAGGGATTGCGAAGGCCGGTCAGCGTCAGCAGTTCGGCATTGGTTGATGTCGCCATGATCAGCGCTTCGGCCGGCGTGAACCAGCGGGTCATGTCGGCGAGGCTTTTGCCCTGACGTTCTGCCAGCGCCTGAGAGAACAGGATGTCCGTGCCCCATGCGGTCTTGATCTTGTACTTCTTCACGAACGCATAGACGTTATCGGTGCCGGCGACGACCTGCTTCATCCGCGCCTGGTTTTGAGGGGGCAGACCCGCTGCTCCTGCCAGGTCGACGAAGGGCTGCGTGCTCAGCCAGATTCCCTTTTCCGCCATCAGGCGGGCCGACGCTTCGTCCATCAGATGCGCGTGTTCGATCACCTTGACGCCGGCGGCAATCGACCGCTGGATCGAAACCGGCGTGTAGGCATGGGTGGCGACATAGGTGCCCCAGTTCTCAGCGGCCTCGACTGCGGCCCGCAACTCGGCCTCAGTGAACGTTGACGCATCGAGCGGACTGAACGGCGACGCCACGCCGCCGCCCGCCGTGAGCTTGACGTGCGCCGCGCCCTGCATGAGCTGTTCGCGCACGCGCATCCGTACCTCGTCCGGACTGTCGGCGATCATCGCGCCGCCAAGCTGTTCGACACGGCTGAGCATTCCGCCCAGCGTGCGCGGCAGGTCGGAGAACTGACGGAAATCGCCATGACCGCTGGTGACGGTGATCACCGCGCCGGACGGATAAATGCGCGGTCCGGGCAACAGTCTCTCGTCGATGGCGCGCTTCAGTCCGAACGCGGGACCGCCCATGTCGCGAACGGTGGTGAAGCCGCGCATCAGGGTGGCCGTGGCCTCGGCGCCGGCGAGGAGGTTGCTGTAGCCGACGTCGTTGGCAAGAAGTGCCGCCGGTGTTGGCCGGACCATCATCGCATGCCAGTGCGCGTCGATCAGGCCCGGCATCAGGGTGCGGCCGCCGCCGTCGATGATGCGCGTATCGGCCCGGCGATCGGTCGGGATCGGCGCAGTCGAGATGCGTGCGATGACGTTGCCCCTGACCAGCACATTGGACGGCGCTGACAGCGTGGCGCTCTTGCCGTCGAAGATGCGAACGTTGTTGAAGAGCGTTGTCGGGCCGTCGGCGAGCGGAGTGGCCGGCGCTTGCGCGAGGCTGGTTTGGCAGGATCCGATGACGGTCGCCAATACCACCAGCGTCGATTTCAGTATTGGCTCGAACGTCCGTCGCGTGGTCTGCCCAAAAGACATGCCGGCCCCTTTCACGTTGCAGCGGTGACGTTGGCGACGCGGTACTTCCGTCGTCGCGGAACTCCCCTTCCGCGGGAACCGTACAGCGAAGAGTCAGACAGGCAAGATCATAAGCGCAATCGCGCTGAGCGTTGCCAGCGCCGCGATTGACAAGGCGCCGGCCGCCAGCACGCGGCCACCGGATGCCAGTACCGTGCGCAGGTTTACGGACAATCCGAGCGCGGCCATCGAGACGATGGTGAGCGCGGTCGACGCCTCCCTCAGAAACGGCAGGGCCTGCTGCGGGATCAGGTCGAGCGATCGCGCCAGCATCATCGCGACAAATCCTGCGATGAACCACGGCACCAGATGCTTGATGGACAGAGCGCCGCCGGCCTTTCTGCCGTTCTTAAGTCCGAGCAGAAGAATGACCGGGCCAAGCATGAGGACGCGGGTCAGTTTCACGAGCGTTCCGACCTGTGTGCTGACTGCGCCGACCGGCACCGTGGCCGCGAGCACCTGCGGCACGGCATAGACCGTCATGCCGGCGACGATGCCGTATTGCCACTCGGTCAACCCGAACACCGTGAAGGTGATGGGCAGCAGCAGGACGACCAGGATTCCGAGTGCGGCGGTAAAAGCAATGGACGACGCCACGTCATCCGAGTTGGCGTCGATGACGGGTGCGGCTGCAACGATTGCAGAATTGCCGCATATCGAATTGCCGCAGGCGACCAGCGTGGCCAGGCGATCAGACAGGCCGAGGGCGCGACCAATTCCATAGCTCACAAGCAGCGATATCAGCACCACGCCGGCAATCGTCGCCACCATCGTCAGTCCTGCGCCGGCGATGGTCGCAGCGCTGATCGACGCCCCCAGCAGGACGACGGCGAGTTCGAGCAGGAATTTGGAGGCGAAATTCACACCCGGCCGGAGGACGGCGTGAAGGCCGAAGAGAGTATGAATGACCGTCCCCAGCACGATCGCGAAGACAAGACCGTCAACCCACGGAAAGCCGAAAAAGAGGACCTCAAAATACTGCAGTGTCTTGGCAGCGACCGTGATGACAATCGACAGGGCCAAACCAGGGACAACACCCAAACCACTGCGCACGAAAAACATGGAACCCTCAAATCGGAACGATTGGGGGGAATAGATTCTTCCATCTTCAAGTTATATCGAAAAATATTGTATGTTCTGTTCGATATAATTAAACGATTGGCCATGACCCTCGACCAGCTCACCATCTTCATCGCGGTGGCCGAGCGTGAGCATCTCACGCGCGGGGCTGCGGCGCTCGGGCTGACGCCATCGGCCGCGAGCGCCGCCATCAAAGCGCTGGAGACCTACTACAATGTGCAACTGTTCGACCGGGTGGGGCGGGGCATTGAACTGACGCGGGACGGCAGGGTCTTTCTGCGCGAAGCGAAGGAGACGATGGCACGGGCCAAATCGGCCGAGGCGGTCCTGAGTGACCTGGGCGGTCTCAAGACCGGACTCCTAGACGTTCATGCCAGCCAGACCATTGCCAACTACTGGCTGCCGCCGCGTCTGCTCCAGTTCAGCGAGGACTATCCCGGCATCGAGATCCGTCTGACGGTCGGCAACACGACGACCGTGTCGGCCGCCGTTCTGGAAGGAGCAGCCGAGCTTGGCTTCATCGAAGGGACGATCGACGAGCCGGCCTTGGCGGTATCGCCGATCACAATCGACAGGCTTGTGGTTGTGGCGGCGCGCGGTCGGGTGCCGCCAGCGCCGATCGACGCCGTGTCGTTGACTCGGCTGCGATGGATCATGCGCGAGCCGGGTTCGGGCACGCGCGCGGTTTTCGAACAGGCTCTGGAAGCGTTGTCGATCGATCCGCGCCGTTTGCAGGTCGCGCTGACCCTGCCGTCGAATGAAGCGGTGCTGAGCGCCGTCAGACAGAGCGGATGCGCGGCGGCGCTCTCGGAAAGCGTCGTCGCTCCGTTTGTCGAAAATGGCCAGCTCGGTATCGTCTCGATCAAATTGCCGCCGCGGCAATTCACGGTGCTCCGGCACAAGGAGCGGCGTTTGACGGCCGCAGCCAAGGCATTCGAACAGCTTTGCCGTTCGTCAACAGGATCACGCCCGGCGGAGACGGCAATCAAAAAGCCCGCTTCGTGAAGCCGGGCCTTGGATTTCATGATAATGCATGAAGATGCGCGGTCCTGACCCGCGCATCTATCATTTACGTACGATGTGTTGTGGAGATCAGTCCTCGAAATAGCTGATCTTGCCGTCCGGGCCTTTCTTCCACGTGTAGAGCACGTAGCGGTCCTTCTTCTTGCCGTTGACGATGTATCCGTCATTCGACACGTCGCCATTCTTGTCGAAGGCGATGTCGCCGAGCACGGTCTTGAACGGCTTGCCGGCCTTCAGCGTGTCGGCGATCTTCTTCGGATCGAGCGTCTTGGCCTGTTCGGCCGCAGCCTTGATGAGCTGCAGCGCCGCGTAGCTGTAGAGCGTATAGGCCTGCGGCTCGAAGCCCTTCTTGCGGAAGACCTCGACAATCTCCTTGTTGGCCGGATTGGTGCGCGGATCGGGCGAGAAGGTCATCAGCGTGCCTTCGGCGCCAGGCCCGGCGATGGTGGCGAATTCGTCGTCGGTAATGCCGTCGCCGCCCATCAGCGGCGCCTTCACGCCCTGGTCGCGCATCTGGCGCACGATCAAACCGCCGGTGTCATGCAGGCCGCCCCAATAGAGCAGGTCAATGTTCGCGGCCTTCAGCTTGGAGACCAGCGCGGTGAAATCCTTGTCGTCGCGGTTGACGCCTTCGTAGAGGACTTCCTTGACGCCGCCCTTGTTCATCGCCTTGCGCGTTTCTTCGGCGAGGCCCTGACCATAGGTGGTCTTGTCATGCACCACGGCGACGCGCTTGCCCTTGAACTTCTGCGCGATGAGATTGCCGGCAACGCCGCCCTGCTGATCGTCACGGCCGCAGACGCGGAACATGTTCCACATCTTGCGATCGGTGATGCGCGGATTGGTGGCGGCCGGCGTGATCGCGAGGATGCCGTTCTCCTGATAGACTTCGGAGGCCGGCATGGTGACGCCAGAGTTGAAGTGGCCGATGACGAATTTCACGCCGTCGGCGGCGAACTTGTTGGCGACGGAGACGCCTTCCTTCGGGTCGCCGCGATCATCGCCGACGAACAACTGAATCTTCTGGCCATTGATGCCGCCGGCGGCGTTGATGTCGGCCACCGCCTGTTCGACGCCGTTCTTCAATTGCAGGCCGAACGCAGCGCTGCCACCGGTAATCGGACCGGCGACGCCGACCTTGATCTGTGCCTGGGCAGAACTCGCCGTCGCTACGGCAAAGCCGAGCGCAAGTCCGAGTGCGGTAATCCGTTTCATCGACAACTCCCCTCGAATGGCGTGGCGGGCTTATGTCGCCGACAATCGGCGGTGCCTGCCGTCCATTGGATTCTAGCGCCAAAGGTGGAAAAACGTCAGCCGCTTTTCTGCGCTGCGGCGTTTCGTTCAACCTCTTTTCGTGTCCAGCTCAACAGGCCGGCGCGCCGGTAGAGCCATCCATACTGCTCCGCCATCTGGCCGGCGCGGGTCATCCGGTATCCCCAGAAGCCGAACAACAGGCAGAACACGGTGTCCACACCGTAATAATACGGTGACAGCAGGGTGCCGTCGAACAAGGCAAAGTGGAAGAAGCGGACTGCGCCGCCGAGCACCAGCATCGCCAGCACCACCTGCCACCATGGCCGCCAGGTCCCGGCAATGGCGCGGCCAGAAAGGAAGGCGGCGCCACCACCAAGAATGATGGTGACCAGAAAGAATACGAAGACGGAATCCTCTTCGAAAAGGTATGAGCCGAAGATGACGAAGGGGGTCAACGCCACGTCCATTCAGCTCGCCTCCCTCCGGCCGCCTTCGAGATAGGCCGCACGAATTTCCGGCTTCTCGAGTAACTCGCGTCCGGTCCCGGACATGGTGATTTCGCCGTTGACCATCACGTAGCCGCGATGGGCGAGACGCAGCGCATGAAACGCATTCTGTTCGACCAGGAGCACCGTCAGTCCGGTGCGTCGGTTGAGGTCGGCGACCGCATCGAAGATGTGCCGGGCGATCAGCGGCGCGAGGCCGAGCGAGGGTTCGTCGAGCAGAAGCAGGCGCGGCCGCGACATCAACGCACGGGCAATGGCGAGCATCTGCTGCTCGCCGCCGGACAATGTGCCGCCGCGCTGATAGATGCGTTCCTTCATGCGCGGGAAGAGCGTGAAGATGCGCTCGAGGTCTTCCTCGAAATGCGCCGTGCCGATGACCTCGGCGCCCATCTGCAGATTTTCCATCACCGTCATGCGCGAGAAGATCCGCCGGCCTTCCGGCGATTGCGCGATGGCAAGGCGTGCGATCTCGTGCGTCGGCATCTGCGTGATGTCGCGGCCGTCGAACACGATCTGACCTTGCGCGGCGCGCGGATTGCCGAAGATGGTCATCATCAGCGTCGATTTGCCCGCGCCATTGGCGCCGATCAGGGTGACGATCTCGCCGGCATCGACGTGCAGGTCGACCGACCGCAATGCGATGATGTTGCCGTACATCGTGGTGACGCCGCGAATGGCGAGGAGAGGGGATTGCGAAGTTGCGGGTGTGCTCATGTCTTGTTGCGCCTTCGCGAAAGAGCCGAACCGGCAGTTGTTCTTTCACCCTCCCCTGAAAGG
>JAFAFP010000035.1 GCA_023423415.1 Pseudomonadota bacterium
TGTTGGCCAGCGTTTCACCTAGAACATCAGGGGCGTGGGTCGCGATCGTCGAGCCCGCGCCGCTACTGAAACCGAGACCGGTCATGATCGGTTCGGCAAGTTCGATCGTCTGGCGCAGGCCGGTGACGTCATGCCGTGGCCGCGCCCGGAGCAGGAAGCGGATCGCCGTCGCGCCGTAAGCAAAAGCGGCGGCTATGGTCTCCAGTCCAACCTGGGTCGATTCATTGATTGCAACCGGAATGGCGTTGGCCGGCAAGCCTTCGCCGTAGCGCGCCAGCGCGTCGATCATCGCGGTGCCGTGCGCCTCGTCATGGAACAACAGAACCGGATTGCTGCCGCCGGCATCGCGATACGTGGACAAAATTGTGCGCAGCTTGCGCATCAATGCATCGGCGGCGGGCAGAGCGTATCCGGCGGCTCCGGTCGGGCAGGCGGCGGCGCACTGGCCGCAGCCAGCGCAAATGTAGGGATCGATGGCGACATGATCGCCGGCTGGTTGAATCGCGCCAGTCGGGCACAGATCGAGACACCGGTGGCAACCGACGAGGCGCGAGCGCGAATGCGCGCACAAGTCTTCTCTGAATTCAATATAGCGCGGCTTGTCGAACGTGCCGACGAGATCGCGGGCCTTCAGCGCCACTCGCAGGATTGCGGCAGGGTCGCGCGGGTCGGCGCGCAGATAGCCCTCGCGCAAATCTGCAGCAGGGAATAGCGATGTGCCACCGGACAAGTCGATGATGATATCGCAGCGCGATGTCGCGCCATTGCGTGGCGCACCGAATGACAGCGCGGCGCGCGAAGATGGAGCAGCTTGCGCATAATCATCGACGGCGATCTCGAATTGTCCGAGATAGCCCTTTGCAGAGCGGATCGTTCCCTGAACGACAGGAAACTCGGTCGTGCGACGCGGTGGGAGATTTTTGGGCCGCGTGATCATGACCGTGACGTCGAGATGGTCTTTCAGCAGGTCCCCGGCTTCGAGCGCTCGCTCATCTGTGCCGTAGATCAGCACAATGCCTTCGCTGCTGAAGCTGACGAAGGGAACGTCCGGCAGCGGATCGGCCGCAGCCGCGAGCAAGGCCGCAATCTTCGGCATGGCAGACGAAGCGTCTTTCGACCATCCGGCATTCTCGCGGATATTGACAAAGCTGATCGCGGGATCGCTCGCTTCGCCAGCGACCTCGGAAAAAACTGGCGATTCCTGCGTACAGGCCACTGTGATCGGGGCGCCGCCACTCGCCAGCTTGCGAAAACGATCAAGCTCGGATCGGCAAAACTGGGTACCCGATGTCAGTTCAGCGCCCGGGCATGAGCGGCGCAACGTCTCGATGTCGAGCGGCATTGTGTTCTCGCAGGAACACACGACGATTTGCCGCTTGGTTTCTGCCATTCCGTCTCCCAAACGAGTCCGGCCACACCAGCCATGTGGCTGGTCATATTGTCCCATAGCTTATAACTATAATAAACTAAAGATAGGGGATGCCGCAGATGCCGCCAGCTGCTCGAACCCGTATTTCAAGTTCCGCAACGCCGGATATCGCATTGCCGCCGCCGTTCCGGTTGGTCACCTTGCGGGAAGTGGGAGACGCTTTCGCTCACGCCACAGCGCACGCGGCGGAAGAGGGAGCAGGCACTCTTGTTTACGTTGGGCGCTTCGACCTGGTCGAATTCGCTCTGGTGTTGGAGCCGGATGAGCCGTTGCAGCTGGCGCGTCGGACATTTTATGCGGGCATGTTAGCCCTTGCCGACGCATTGTCGGTGGTTGCCCCGCCGGAGACACCCATAGAGATAGATTGGCCCGACACCATGAAGGTGAATATGGGATTGGTCGGTGGCGGCCGGTTAGGCTGGCCAGAAGGGGCTGACGAGAATGAACCGCCGCAATGGATGGTGTTCGGCGCCATGATCCGCCTCGTCTCTCTGGCGGAAAGCGAAGCGGGATTACGTCCGCTCGCAGCGACGCTCGAGGATGAAGGATTTGATAGTCAGGTTTCGGATCGGATCGTGGAGGCCTTTGCACGCCATTTCATGATGGCGCTCGATGGCTGGCAGGAACAGGGATTTGGCAGTGTCGCAAAAGGCTATCTGCCCTATCTCACCCGCGTTAACGAAAAAAGCACACGGCGGGACATCGATGAGAATGGCGACCTCCTATTGCGCCGCATGGGCAAGATGGATGTTGAACGGCGCAAATTGCTGCCGGTGCTGGCGCAACCGTCATGGTATGATCCAAATGCGCGAGGGCCGCGCTTGTGAAACTGCTTCGTACGATACGCCTTGATCCATCGGATACTTTCATATTCGAGCGGGCAGCCGAGCCGGGCGAGTGGGCGGTCAGCGGCGGATTCGTGTTCTCCGATGTGGAGCCTGTGAATTTGCAGGGGAAGGCGCGGACGGCCTTTCGCGCGGGATTTCTAGGCGTTGGGTCGCTTGGCTGGTCAACGCTGGTGCAGATCGTTGAAGCCAGTGCGGAAGATCGTGCGAAGCTCGTCCATGCTTTAGCAGAGCGATTGATAGAGCACTTCGGCGCACCCGATATGGAAGCTGCGCGCATCGCTGCGGAAGAAGAAGTGAGCTTTTCGGAATCGCTCTGCACGCAGCCGATTGACACGTTGATCGCGGTGCACCGCGCGTTCGAGAACGGCGAATTGCGTGAGGCATTCCGGACATTGCGCCATCGCGGCGGACCGAAACCGCTCAGGGCGTTTTCATTCCTGGATGTCGAAGAGGAAGAGGAAGAGGAAGCGCCTGAGGATCGGATCGATCTGATGAATCTGGCGAAGGAGAACCGCTCGTGAAGGATTTCTGGATCGCCTGCGGTCATCACCTGCTCGATCGGAACGAATCCGGCGGACTCGTCGTCACCGATGACTTTCTGAAGGTCTATCTTGCGCGGCCCGAGCTTGCTCCGCCTGCGGAGGCCTGCGCGGTCGAGAGAACGCTTCACGCTGCGTTGCTGGCCGAGCCCCGCCGTGTTGTCACGAACGATGATTTGGCCGCAATCGTCGATGCCGATGCGCGCGAAAACTGGACATTTATGATCGCCTTTCGCGACCGCCTCGTCCGCCATAGGACTCTGGAGGCCGCTTATCTCGATCTCGTCCGGCGTGGCGCGGGTTCGACACCACCGCTGTTCATGAACCAACTCGTCCATGTGATCCTTCGAAATGCGCTGGATGGCTGCGACGACCCGTTTGTGTTACGCGCGGCCGAAATCTTCTTTCGCCCGCAGCGCCTGACCTTGCACGACGGCTCTCTGATCGCTGCCGACGAGGAGACCATCAGCGGCGTTGGCACGACACCCGCATCACCACTGGTCTCTATGTTGGGTATCCCGGCGCAAGCCGATATCGATGTCCTGAACGATGAGAACGCCCATCTCTACTGGGAACACAGCGATCTTTTCCATAGCGCGATCGACTTGACCGCCGGACGCCGCGGCCTTGGGGCGCTTTCAACTGTCATCGAGCGCTGGATTGGCCATGTCATTGGCGTCGAGGTTGCTGTGGAGCCGCTCTCGCAAATGCGCGACGTCAATCTCGCCTGGTATGTTGGCCTGGACGCTGAAGCGACACGTATCGGCGATGCGCTGTGGAACGGAGAGGAACTGAGCGAGGCCGCGCAAGCGCAGGTGGTTGGCCTCTTCCGTCTGACGTTTCGCGACCCACATATCGTTCTACCCAAAGTCGGTAGCGAACCCGTCTATCTCATTCTGGCCATGTCGCAGAACAAGATCATTCGCATGAAACCGCAAAATCTCGTCACTGGTCTTCCGCTTTGTCAGCTTGATACGGTGTCATGAGTACAGCATCTGCACAGATTCCGATCGGTGTGGTCGTGGCGCGGCGCAAGGCGGCGAGCCGTTGGATCGATTATACGTGGCAGCCTGTGTCCATTCTGGTCGGACAGGCGGAGACGGCGCCGTGGACTAAACTTTCCGAGGATGACGAGACGGCGACGTTTTATGCCGGTAGCGCGATGTTTGAATTATATCGCGGCGATACCGCGAGCTACCGAGACAATCTCGTGGGCGATAATGCAGTCTGGGTCATCTTACGACCGTCGATCGGGGAATTTCCTTACGATTTGGCCAAGGTGACAGCCGATCCGACTGAGGCGGAGGCGTATGCGGGCGCCGGAGACAACATCGTCGAAAGCTTGCCGATGCCCGACAAATTGCGCGATCTTGTCGCGGCATTCGTTGCGGAGCATCATGTCGAGCGCGAGTTCTTTAAGCGGAAGCGGGCATCTGCTGATCCGGAGGCGCTGGCGCGGCATAGTCCGCTCCATGACGAGCAGCGCGCGCGCAAACATGATGAGCGCAAACCATGAGCCAGTCTGACGACTTTCTTTCGCGCTGGTCACGCCGCAAACAACAGGCTGCGCGGGAAGCGGCGCGCGTGAACGAGAAAGCCGCAGCCGCAACAGGTGATGGTACCGCGGAAGTCCAGACGGCACGGCAACCGACGATATCCGATACGTCGGCGGCTGAGCCGGTCTTCGACCTCAGTAAATTGCCGTCGCTGGATTCCATCGGCCCCGACTCAGACATCAGTGCTTTCATGCAGCAAGGTGTCCCGGTCTCGCTATCGCGTGCGGCGCTTCGTCGCGCTTGGTCAGCAGATCCGAAAATTCGCGATTTTATCGGGCTTTCGGAAAATTCTTGGGACTTCACGAAACCTGAAACTATCACTGGATTTGGACAGTTGCTGCCTACCGATGACGTTAAAAAGCTTCTCGCTCGTGTCCTGAGCGAGGACGAGCCGCCGGTTGTTACTGGAGAGGCGCCCTCGCGAACTGCACCGCAACAATCAGAAAAGGTTTCTGAGGAGAGTACTCCGACGCAGCAATTGATTGCCAGCAATCGGGATTCGGAAGCGATGGATAGCGCGCCGACCGAAAGCCAAGAAGGTTTGTTGCGACGCACAGAAAATTGCCCTGCAACGCAGCAGGAGAAGACAGAGGAACCGGCGTCGGATGCCGGTTTCAAACGGCGCCACGGAGGAGCGCTGCCGACTTAGACCGCTGGTCTGCGCGGAAAATTTTTCTCCATGGGCAGATACTTTTCTCCATAGCCTTGCACTATTGACCTATTACAAACTGGAGGCCTATTCTTTTTAATGCTTCTGATGAAGAAGCAAAATGCACCTTCATTTTCGGCAGGGCCATGCGCGACGTCGGACTAGAGGAAGCAATCAAAGCAGTCGGCGGTATCACTGAACTGGCGCGCCGAATTGGTATTTCACAGCCCTCCGTTTCCAATTGGGACCGCGTGCCCGCAGAGCGGGTCCTCGCCGTCGAGGCAGCGACCAATGTGAACCGCGTCATCCTGAGGCCCGATCTCTTTGGCGAAAATGTTGGTGCCGACGAAATCGATCTGGCGCGTGCTCAAGAATACGCATTGCTTTCTGTGCTGTTATCGCGCGCACCCGATGCCGCGCTGCTCAAGACGCTCACGAAATTGAAGGGCGATTCGACGCCACTCGGCATCGCCCATATCGAACTTGCCGAAGCTGCATCGCAATCCAAGCCCGAGGCCGTCGAGCGCGAGTATTTCAACCTTTTCATTGGCCTTGGTCGCGGCGAGTTGTTGCCCTACGGCTCTTATTACCTGACCGGCTTTCTGCATGAGCGCCCACTCGCGCGGCTGCGTGATGACCTCGCCAAGATCGGGCTGGAGCGCAACGACGGCAATGCCGAACCGGAGGATCATGCTGCGATCCTGTGCGAGATCATGTCCGGTCTTGCGAACGGCCGTTTTCCGGCACCGGCTGGAACAGATCACATGATCTTCGAAAAGCATCTTGCACCGTGGATCGGTCGTTTTTTCGCCGATCTCGAAACCGCGCAAGAGGCGGATTTCTACCGGCGCGTCGGATCGCTTGGCCGGGTGTTTATCGAGGTCGAAAGTGCGTCATTCGCGCTGCCAGCTTGAGCGCGAAGCGAAGAGAACAACAGAGGAGACGGCGATGAAACAAGACAGCAAGGCGGCAATCGCACGCCGCGATGTCCTGCGCGCCCTTGGCGTCAGTGCTGGTGCTGCCGTGACAGCCGCGGCTCCGCTTGCAACGCCCGCGCATGCGGACAGTGAGAATAACGACGAGAAACGGAAGGCCCGCTACCAGGCCAACTCTCCATCGATCCAGACTTTTTATCGGGTCAACCGGTATCCGAGCTGAGGAGGCATAGCTGTGCTGATCAAGAGAACAGAACGCGATATGCGCCGCGGCAACCTCGCGGCCTCGCTCGGCAATCAATCCGTCGGCGGTCTCGATCGCCGTACCTTTCTCCGTCGGTCCGGTCTTGCGGCCGGCGGATTGGCCATGGTCGGCGCGCTGCCGCTGTCCGGCATGCGCAAGGCGGAAGCGGCCGGCACGATGCCGACCGGCGCCGGTGTCACCATTCGCAAGAATATCTGCACGCATTGTTCGGTCGGCTGCACCGTTATCGCTGAAGTGCAGAACGGCGTGTGGGTTGGACAGGAACCAGGCTGGGATTCACCGATCAATCGCGGTTCGCATTGCGCCAAGGGCGCCTCGGTACGCGAGCTGGTCCATGGTGATCGTCGGCTGAAATACCCGATGAAGCTGGTCAATGGACAGTGGACGCGTGTCTCGTGGGATGTCGCGATCAACGAGATCGGCGACAAGATGATGGACATCCGCGCCAAGTCCGGACCGGATTCGGTCTACTGGCTTGGTTCGGCGAAGTTCTCCAATGAAGGCGCCTATCTGAACCGCAAGTTCGCCGCCTTCTGGGGCACAAACAACTCCGATCACCAGGCGCGTATCTGCCATTCGACAACTGTCGCGGGCGTGGCCAATACCTGGGGCTACGGCGCGATGACCAACAGCTACAACGACATCCGCAATTCGAAGACGCTGGTCTTCCTCGGCGGCAATCCCGCAGAGGCGCATCCGGTGTCGTTGCAGCATCTGCTTGAGGGCAAGGAACTCAACCGCGCGAACTTTATCGTCATCGATCCGCGTATGACGCGCACGGCAGCGCACGCGACCGAGTATGTCCGGATCCGCCCCGGCACCGATATCCCGGTGATCTGGGGCATGCTCTGGCATATCTTCGAGAACGGCTGGGAAGACAAGGAATTCATCCGTCAGCGTGTCTATGGAATGGACGACGTCCGTAAGGAGGTCGCCAAGTGGACGCCCGACGAGGTGGAACGCGTCGCCGGCGTCCCAGGGGCGCAGCTCAAGCGCGTCGCCGAGATGTTCGCCAAGCAACGCCCCGCCACGATGATCTGGGCGATGGGGCAGACACAGCACACGGTCGGAACAGCCAACGTCCGTGCGAGCTGCTGCCTGCTGCTGGCGACCGGAAACGTCGGCGGATTTGGCAACGGCGCCAACATCTTCCGTGGTCACTGCAACGTGCAGGGCGCAACCGACCTTGGCCTCGATATCGTGACTCTGCCGCTTTACTACGGCCTCGCCGAGGGCGCGTGGCGGCATTGGGCACGGGTTTGGGAGGTCGACTATTCCTGGTTCGAGGGTCGTTTCGACACCATCACCGGGCCTGACGGCAAACCGGTGAAGATGATCAATGCGCCGGGCATTCCGTCGACTCGCTGGTTCGACGCAACACTGATGCCCAAGGACCAAGTTTCACAAAAAGACACCATCAAGGCGATGCTGGTGTTCGGGCATGGCGGCAACACCATCACCCGCATGCCGGAGGTCGCCAAGGGTCTTGAGAAGCTCGATCTTCTGGTCGTGGCCGATCCGCATCCGACGACCTGGGCGGCACTCTCCGAGCGCAAGAACGGCACTTACTTGCTGCCGATCTGCACCCAGTTCGAGTGCTCTGGATCGCGTACCGCTTCGAACCGTTCGCTGCAGTGGGGCGAGCAGATCGTCAAGCCGATCTTCGAGTCGAAAAACGACTACGAGGTGATGTACCTCCTTGCCAAAAAGCTCGGCCTTGCAGAGCTGATGTTCAAGAACATTAAAGTCGAGAACAATCAGCCCTCGCCGGAGGATATTCTCCGCGAGATCAACCGCGGTGGTTGGTCAACCGGCTATTGCGGCCAGTCGCCCGAGCGTCTGAAAATGCACATGGCCAACCAGAAGGACTTCGACCTCGTTAGTCTGCGCGCGAAAGACGGTCCGGCCAAGGGCGACTATTACGGCTTGCCGTGGCCGTGCTGGGGCACGCCGGAGTTCAAACATCCGGGCACCCACACGCTCTACAACACCAATTTGGCCATCAAAGACGGCGGCGGCACGTTCCGCGCCCGGTTTGGCGTCGAGCGTGTCGTGAAGACCAAGGTGATGGAGAATGGGCAGGAGGTCGAGAAAGAACAGAAGTTCAATCTTCTGTCTGAAGGATCCTGGTCGAAGGATTCGGAGATTCAGGACGGATATCCTGAGTTCACACTTGCCGTCCTAAAGAAGCTCGGCTGGGACAAGGATCTGACCGAAGCCGAAATGGCCGTGATCCAGAAGGTCAACCCTGCCAACCCTGACGCGGTGTCCTGGTCCATCGATCTCTCCGGTGGCATCCAGCGCGTGGCGATCAACCACGGCTGCATTCCTTATGGCAACGGCAAGGCGCGTGCGAATGCATTCGGTCTGCCCGATGCCATTCCCGTGCACCGTGAACCGATCTACACGCCGCGTCCGGATCTGGTCGCCAAATATCCGACGCTGCCGAATGCACGGCAATTCCGTTTGCCGAATATCGGCTTCGACGTTCAGAAGGCCGCGGTGGACAAGGGCATTGCCAAGCAATTCCCGCTCGTCCTCACCTCCGGACGCTTGGTGGAATACGAGGGAGGCGGTGAAGAAACGCGTTCCAACAAATGGCTGGCTGAACTTCAGCAAGACATGTTCATCGAGATCAATCCGTCAGATGCCGCCGAGCGTGGCATCAAGGACGGTGGATGGGTCTGGGTGACGGGCGCCGAGAGCTCATCGAAGGCCCGGATGAAGGCACTGGTCACCGAACGCGTCGGGAAGGGCGTGGCATGGTGCCCGTTCCACTTCGCCGGCTGGTTCCAGGGTGTCGATCAGCGCAACAAATACCCGCAAGGGGCGGATCCCATCGTGCTGGGTGAAAGCGTGAATACGCTGATGACTTACGGCTACGATCCCGTGACCGGCATGCAAGAACCGAAAGCATCGCTCTGCCAAATTCGGGCAGCATAAGGAGACGCAACAATGGCTCGTATGAAATTCCTTTGCGACGCCGACCGTTGCATCGAATGCAACGCTTGCGTCACCGCCTGCAAGAACGAAAACGAAGTGCCGTGGGGCATCAATCGCCGGCGTGTCGTCACCATCAATGATGGCAAGCCGGGCGAGCGCTCGGTGTCCATGGCCTGCATGCACTGCACCGACGCGCCCTGCGCGGCGGTGTGTCCGGTGAACTGCTTCTACACGACGGCCGACGGCGTGGTGCTGCATTCAAAGGATCTTTGCATCGGCTGCGGCTACTGCTTCTACGCCTGTCCGTTCGGCGCACCGCAATATCCGCGTGTCGGCAACTTCGGTTCGCGCGGCAAGATGGACAAATGCACGTACTGTGCGGGTGGTCCGGAAGCGGACGGTTCGCAAGTCGAATTCGAGAAGTACGGTGCGAACCGCCTTGCTGAAGGCAAATTGCCGCTGTGTGCCGAAATGTGCTCGACCAAATCGCTGCTGGCCGGTGACGGTGAGATCATCGCGCAGATCTACAAGGAACGTGTTGTGAAGCGCGGTTATGGATCCGGAGCCTGGGGCTGGAAAACGGCTTACAAGGAAACGATTGCATCCTGATTTCCTGATGGTGCGGCCGGCGGGCATTCCGCCTGCCGATTTCGGAGCGCCAACAACAAATCAAAAGGAGATGGGGATGACCAAGTCCATAACGTCTTTTCGCGTTGCCATCGGCGCGTTCATGATGCTTTGCGTCATCGCCATTGCGACGCCGGTCAGTGCACAGCAACGGAATCCGGATGGAGCCGTCAATCCGACCGCCAGCGCGGTGAAGGAGGATCAGCTCCTGCAGGAGCTGCGTATCATTCGAGGGCGCGGCACGATCCCTGATACCAAATCCTACAATATCGAGCAGCCTGCCGGTCGGGACTGGCGCCAATTCCATCAGGTCACGCTGTACTGGATCGGCGCCATCGCCATCATTGGCATGCTTGCGCTGCTGGTCGGCTTCTACCTGGTCCGTGGTATGGTCAAGCTGCAAGGCGGACGCTCGGGGCGAACCATCGTCCGGTTCGGTGCCTTCGAGCGCTTTGTGCACTGGCTGACGGCAGCCTGTTTCATTGTGCTTGCGGTGACGGGCCTCAACATCACCTTTGGCAAGGCTTTATTGTTGCCCTTGATGGGTGAGAGCGCTTTTGCCGGATGGTCGCAATGGGGCAAATATGCCCACAACTATCTGAGCTTCCCGTTCACGATCGGTGTCATCTGCATCTTCCTGATGTGGCTTGGTGGCAATATCCCGAACCGGACAGATGTGGAGTGGCTCAAGCGTGGCGGTGGCATCATTGGCGATGAGCATCCGCCAGCCTATCGCTTCAATGCCGGTCAGAAGATGGTCTACTGGATCGTGGTTCTGGGTGGTGCAGCCGTGGCCGTCAGCGGCTATATCCTCATGTTCCCCTTCTACGGCGATCTGACGATTTCGGGCATGCAGACGGCACAGGTGGTGCACAGCATCGTCGGCGTTCTCTTCATCGCCGTCATGCTTGCGCATATCTACATCGGCACGATCGGCATGGAAGGAGCGTTCGAGGCGATGGGCACCGGTGAGGTCGATGTGAACTGGGCCAAGCAGCATCATAGCCTGTGGCTTGATGAGGAGAATCGCCGCGTCCATGGTGCAACGCCACGCGCGACACCGGCCGAATAGATTCACGGCCTATGCGTAAAAGAAGAAGCCCGGCGGTCAGATCCGGCGGGCGTGGCGATTAGTGG
>JAFAFP010000072.1 GCA_023423415.1 Pseudomonadota bacterium
ACATTGTCATGCGCGATGTCGGCGGGCCGGGGCAGCAGGCGCTGAAGAAGGCGCGGGTGCTGGTGATCGGCGCTGGCGGTCTTGGCGCGCCGGTGTTGCTCTATCTCGCGGCCGCGGGCATCGGCACGATCGGGATTGTCGATGACGACCTCGTATCGCTCTCCAATCTGCAGCGGCAGGTGGTTCACACGACTGCGGGTATCGGCGACGCCAAGGTCGATAGCGCGGCCAATGCGATCGCACACCTCAACCCGCATGTCGCGGTCGAGCGCCATCAGGTGCGGATCAGCGCCGCCAATGCGCTCGATCTGATCGGACGATACGATCTGGTGATCGATGGTTCGGACAACTTTGCGACGCGGTATCTCGTGTCCGATGCCTGCTTCTTCGCCGGCAAGCCGCTGATTACGGGTGCAGTCGGCACCTTTGATGCGGCGCTGACCACATTGCGCGCTCACGAGCGCGACGCGAATGGGAATTTCAATCCGACCTATCGCTGTCTGTTTCCCGAACCGCCGCCGCCCGGCTCGATTCCGGTCTGCTCGGAGGCGGGCATCCTCGGTGCCCTGCCGGGCATTCTCGGATCGATGATGGCGCTGGAAACCATGCGCGAGATTGTTGGCTTCGGCGAGGGTCTCGTCGGGCGTCTGCTGATGTTCGACGCACGCGCGCTGCGTTTCGAGACGCTGACCTATGCGTGGGATCGCAGCAATCCACTCAGTGGCGAAGCGCCATCGATCAAGGATTTGTCAATTCACGACTAGATGTCATTGTCATTCCGGCATCGCGCCGAAGCGCATCCGGAATGGCAAAGCAATCACTCCGCCGGCTTGGTCCAGCTTGCGACGGTGATGGCGCCCTGCATCACCGACCAGCGATTGTCGATGCTGGTGTTCGGGACGAGCCGATAGCAGGTGCCCGGTGCGCCAGCCTTCCAGGACGTGCAGAAACCTTCCTTGACCACCTTCCAGGTCCCTTGAGACTTTTCGGTCGGCTCGCCAGCCTTCTTGATCGGCTCGCGCGTTGCCTTGCCGTCCGGCGTGAACACCATGGTGAAGCGTTGGCGCGTCCTGCTGGTGGCGACGAAGGGTTTGCCGTTGAAGAACATCGCCTTGATGGCGTCGCCGGTCAGCGCTTGGGACTGCGCAGGCGAGTACAAGAATGGCAGCAATGCAAGGGACAGAAGAGCGCGCATCAAATCCTCCGATGCAAAACCGTCGTTCGTCGCACTGTAGAACCGGATTCGCGCAGACAATAGGGGCGATAGGGCCGATGCGTCACAGCATCGAGGGCAGGACGCGATCCGGCGGTTTATGACCGTCCATGAACGTCTTGATATTGATGATGACCTTCTCGCCCATGTCGACGCGGCCTTCCACCGTGGCCGATCCCATGTGCGGCAGCAGCACCACCTTGCCTTCGCGCGCGAGTTTGGCGAGCCGCGGATTCACCGCCGGCTCATGCTCGAACACGTCGAGCCCGGCGCCGGCGATCTCTCCGGCTGCGATCAGGCGGACCAGCGCATTCTCGTCGATCACCTCGCCGCGCGCGGTGTTCACCACATAGGCGTCCGGCCGCAGCAGCTTCAGCCGCCGTGCCGAGAGCAGATGATAGGTCGCCGGCGTGTGCGGGCAGTTGACCGACACGATGTCGACGCGCGCCAGCATCTGGTCGAGGCTTTCCCAGTACGTGGCGCTCAAATCCTCTTCGATCTGCGCGGGAACCCGGCGGCGGTTGTGATAGTGGATCTGAAGGCCGAAGGCGCGGGCGCGCCTGGCCACGGCCTGGCCGATCCGGCCCATGCCGATAATGCCGAGCCGCTTGCCCCAGATGCGGTGGCCCAGCATCCAGGTCGGCGACCAGCCGCCCCATTCATTCTCGCCGGTCAGAACCTGCGAACCCTCGGCCAGACGGCGCGGCACAGCGAGAATGAGTGCCATCGTCATGTCGGCGGTGTCTTCGGTCAGGACACCGGGGGTATTGGTGACGGTAATTCCGCGCTGCAGGGCCGTCGTGACATCGATATTATCGACGCCATTGCCGAAATTGGCGATCAGTTTCAGTTTCTCTCCGGCCTGGGCCAGCACCGAAGCGTCGATCCGGTCGGTGACGGTCGGCACCAGCACATCGGCGGTCTTCACCGCTGCGACGAGCTCCGCCTGCGTCATCGGCTTGTCGTCGAGGTTCAACTGCGCGTCGAATAATTCGCGCATGCGCGTTTCGACCCGCTCGGGAAGTTTCCGCGTCACAACTACGAGGGGCTTTTTGCGAGTCATCATGCGTCCGAAGCCTTACGACATTCGTTGTTTTGCGTAGGGGAAAGGACCACGCGTTCAGCCCTCTTTAACCGGGTTCACCGAAAACTGTGCTGTTCCGAGTAAGCCTTTCTGGCACCGTGTTCTGTAGCAGATGACCGTTCCAAGACAAACCATCCGGGCTATCGCTCTCATCCTTGTATTCTCCGGTCTTGTCTTCGGTCAGCAGGGGCATGCTGCCGGTGGAGACGGTGCGACCGGCAGCGCCAGCGGTTTGCCGGTGCCGCGCTATGTCAGCTTGAAATCGGAGCGTGTGAATGTGCGGACCGGACCGACCAAGGATCACGAGGTCGCGTGGGTTTTCACCAAGCAGGGCCTGCCGGTCGAGATCATTGCGGAATTCGAGACCTGGCGGCGCATTCGGGATTCCGAAGGCGCCGAGGGTTGGGTGTATCACTCCATGTTGAGTGGGCGTCGCACGGCCGTGGTGACCGCGCGACAGAAGGATCAGCTCATTGGCGTGCTGGAACGCCCTGCAACCGGCGGTGAGATCACGGCACAGTTGCAGGCGGGGGTGCTCACATCAGTCAAACGCTGCGATGGCCAATGGTGCCGTGTGACCGGCAGACAATTCGATGGCTGGGTGCCGCAGGAGCGACTCTGGGGCGTCTATCCGAACGAGAAAGTGGATTGAGCACAAAAAAATCAGGCGCGTGATATCGCGCGCCTGATCGAAATTCGCTCTCGCAAAAAGGCTCTGATCAGCGCCGCTTGTCGATCTTCTTCAGCCGCACCACCACATCGATGCGAGCAACTTCATAGCCTTCCGGCGCGATCGGCATCTTGTCGACGATCACATCGTCGCCGGGGATATCGACCAGTTCGTTGTCGCCTTCGACAAAGAAATGGTGGTGGTCCGAGGCATTGGTGTCGAAATAGGTCTTGGACCCATCCACCGCGACCTGGCGCAGCAGACCGACTTCGGTGAACTGATGCAGCGTGTTGTAAACAGTTGCGAGCGACACCGGTACCTTGGCTTTGCTCGCTTCCTCATAAAGCATTTCCGCCGTCAAATGCCGGTCGCCCTTGGCAAACAGGATCCAGCCCAGCGCCATGCGCTGTCGGGTTGGGCGCAGGCCAACCTCACGAAGCATCGACTTGACATCGTGCCAGGGGCATCCGTTCAGGTCAGCGCGGCGAGGATCGCCCATATGTGCACTCAAAGGATGATTCGCGGACGTTTCGGTCGGCGTGGAAAAAACAATGGTACGCGGTAGGGTCATGACGTTTTTCGGTGCCCAATGATCCCGGTTCAAGGCCGAGATTGTTGCATGCGAAATCATACACGAGCAGCACCTCTAATTGCAACTGTTTCGCATCTAGAACGGTTTTAAACGGGCCCAAACGGCGGCTTTGCCCCTGCTAAACGCTATGTTAGGAACCCGGCGGGGTCGTCTGGGCGACGAAAATAGGGAACGTGACCGGCATGCAGAGCCGCCAAAGCAGCTACGAGTATGAGGAACTTCTGGCGTGCGGCCGGGGAGAATTGTTTGGGGAAGGGCCGCAATTGCCGCTGCCGCCGATGCTGATGTTCGATCGCATTTCGGAACTGTCTGAGCAGGGCGGCGAGCACGGCAAAGGGTTCGTCCGCGCGGAGCTCGACGTGAAGCCGGATCTTTGGTTTTTCCCCTGTCATTTCAAGGGCGATCCAGTGATGCCAGGCTGTCTTGGCCTTGACGCATTGTGGCAGCTGCTGGGCTTTTTCCTTGGTTGGTCCGGCTCTTCGGGCAGTGGGCGGGCCCTCGGTCTTGGAGAACTGAAGTTCTCGGGTCAGGTTCTGCCGAGCATGAAAAAGGTCGTCTACGGTCTTGAGATCAAGCGCGTCATGCGGTCCAAGCTGATCCTTGGCATCGCCGATGGCTGGCTGTCGGCCGACGGCAATGTGATCTATCGCGCCAGCGATCTGAAGGTCGGCCTGTTCAAGCAGGACGCACCGATGGCGAGTGGCGCCGCCTGATTGGGACGGAAGCTGCAAGGCTGATGAGTCTTGCGACGCGCACGAACTCAAATTGACGAGGCAGATATGCGGCGAGTGGTCGTCACCGGGATGGGGATTGTCTCATCCATCGGCAACAATACGCAGGAGGTTCTTGCGAGTCTTCGTGAAGCGAAATCGGGCATCTCGCGCGCGGATCAGTTCGCGGATCACGGCTTCCGATGTCAGGTCGCCGGCATTCCGAATATCGATGCCGAAAGCATGATCGATCGGAGGGCCATGCGCTTTCTTGGCCAGGGTGCGGCCTGGAACCACATCGCGATGGAGCAGGCGATCCGTGACAGCGGCGTCGAAGAAAAGGATATCATCAACGAGCGCACCGGCATCGTGATGGGATCGGGCGGACCTACCACCAGCACGATCGTGGAGGCCGCCGACATCACCCGCGAAAAAGGATCGCCCAAACGCATCGGGCCGTTCGCCGTCCCGAAAGCCATGTCGTCTACGGCGTCGGCGACGCTCGCGACCTGGTTCAAGATCAAAGGCGTGAATTATTCGATCTCGTCAGCCTGCGCGACCTCCAACCATTGCATCGGCAATGCCGCGGAGATCATCCAGTGGGGCAAACAGGACATGATCTTCGCCGGCGGTTGCGAAGACCTTCACTGGACGTTGTCGAACCTGTTCGATGCGATGGGCGCGATGTCGTCGAAGTATAACGACACGCCGACTACAGCCTCGCGAGCCTATGACGCGGATCGCGATGGTTTCGTGATCGCAGGCGGCGCTGGCGTTCTCGTGCTGGAAGAACTGGAGCACGCGAAAGCCCGCGGCGCGAAAATTTACGCTGAGGTCGCTGGATATGGCGCAACCTCGGATGGCCACGACATGGTGGCGCCGTCCGGGGAAGGTGCCGTGCGATGCATGAACATGGCGTTGCAGACCGTCAATGTGCCGGTCGATTACATCAACCCGCATGCAACGGCGACGCCGGTCGGCGATGCCAAGGAGATCGAGGCATTGCGCGAAGTGTTCGGCGCGAAGTGCCCGCCGATCTCTGCGACCAAGTCGTTGACCGGTCACTCGCTCGGCGCGGCCGGTGTGCAGGAGGCGATCTATTCGCTGCTGATGATGAATAACGGCTTCATCTGCGAGAGCGCCAATATCAAGACCATTGATCCGGCCTTCGCCGACATGCCGATTGTGCGCGAGCGCAAGGACAACGTGAAGCTCGGTTGCGTACTCTCGAACTCATTCGGTTTCGGGGGCACCAATGCGTCGGTCGTGTTCAAGCACGTGGATGCATGACGCGCAGATTTTCAACCGGTTAGAAGTCGAAGAATGACCAAATTGATGCAAGGCAAGCGCGGGCTCATCATGGGCGTCGCCAACGATCATTCGATTGCGTGGGGCATCGCCAAGTCGCTTGCGGAACACGGCGCCGAAATCGCTTTCACCTATCAGGGCGAGGCGCTGCTCAAGCGCGTGAAGCCTTTGGCGGAATCCATCGGTCAGGATTTCCTGATGCCCTGTGATGTCGAAGACATCGCGAGCGTCGATGCGGTGTTCGATGCAATGAAAAAGCGTTGGGGCACGATCGATTTCTTTGTTCACGCTGTCGGCTTTTCCGACAAGAGCGAACTGAAGGGGCGCTTTGCGGATTCCACCCGCGAGAATTTCGTGCGCACCATGGTGATCTCCTGCTTCTCGTTTGCGGAAGGTGCAAAGCGCGCTGCCGAACTGATGCCGAATGGCGGCGCCATGCTGACGCTGACCTATAATGGCGGCGATCGTGCGATGCCCAATTACAATGTGATGGGACTTGCAAAGGCGGCGCTGGAATCGTCGGTGCGCTATCTTGCAGTCGATTTCGGCAAGCAGAAGATCCGCGTGAATGCGATTTCGGCCGGTCCCATCCGAACGCTGGCGGGTGCCGGCATTCACGATGCGCGTTACATGTTCGCGTTCCAGCAGCGACATTCGCCGCTCGGCCGTGGCGTGACTCTGGAAGAGCTCGGCGGTGCGGGCCTCTATCTGTGTTCCGATCTGTCGGGCGGCGTGACCGGCGAAATCCATTTCGTGGACTCGGGTTACAACGTGATCGCTATGCCGCTGCCGGATGCTTTGCGCGCCGAAGCGGAGAAGGGGACGGAGTAGCTCCGCCGATTGAGAATTCAGTTCAT
>JAFAFP010000101.1 GCA_023423415.1 Pseudomonadota bacterium
GGCCACGGCCGGCGCAAGCGATTCGATACTTTCACCACGCGACCGGCCAGATAGAGGTTCATCGAGTTGGTGACTGTGGCGAGTACCGCCGCGGCCAGCGGCATAAGGGTCACCAACAGATCGATCATCCGCTTCGTGGATTCGCTGTTGATATCGAGCGGTGTGGTGGCCGCTCCGCGGCCCTGTTCCTGCAAGACGCGTTCGAAGGCGCTGCGCAAACCGGCGCGGAATTGTTCTTCGTCGAGGCCGAAATTCGGAATGGCGATGATCACCATTGCTGCGGCGATGGCCGCACACCACAGCACGATGCGTCCGGCCGGGTACCACTCGACATTGCCGTTCTCGTCGACCCTGGCGAGCAGCCCGAGATAACCGAGCCACCACGCAGGGAGGCCGATCCCGACCATGAAGGCGATGAAAAAGAAAAGGCTGTTGAAGGTTACGGCGAGACCGAGCCCGGCTGCGAGCGCTGCGATCAGGGCCGACCAATGGCTCCAGCCGATCGCTGCGATCATGATCGGCAGCGGCGCGAGATAGAACAGCACGATGGAGAGCAGGGAGCCGGATGCAATGGATGCGAACAGGACCGCGGAAGCCGCGCCTGCACCCAATCCGACTAAGACGATCTGCATCATTACGAGCTGTCCCGCTTGCCAGCGGTTAGAGGCGGATCTCGTCCGCCCCAACCATCGGCGCCCGGATTTAATCCGGAGGCCTCGTTAAGGCGCGATCCGGCGTACCGGATCGCGGAAGTTATTCGTAAGCGAACTTACTTGATCACGTAGGGCAGCAGGCCGAGGAAGCGCGCGCGCTTGATCGCCTGAGCGAGTTCACGCTGCTTCTTGGCCGACACAGCCGTGATGCGGCTCGGCACGATCTTGCCGCGCTCGGAGACGTAACGCTGCAGCAGCTTCACGTCCTTGTAGTCGATCTTGGGCGCATTGGCGCCCGAGAACGGGCAGGTCTTGCGACGACGGAAGAAGGGGCGGCGTCCACCGCCAGCAGATTGCATCGACATGATTATTCCTCACCGCCAGCGTTGCTCGAGGCGCCAGCATCTTCACGCGGACGATCGTCGCGGTCACGGCGCGGGCCGCGATCACGGTCGCCGAAGCGCCCGCCGCCACCAAATCCGCCACCGAAGCCGCCGCCAAATCCACGGCCTTCGCGTTCACGGTCATCGCGTTCGGCCTTGCGCATCATCGCGGACGGGCCTTCTTCGAGTTCCTCGACGCGGATCGTCATGTAGCGAAGGACGTCTTCGCTGAGACGTTCCTGGCGCTCGATCTCGCTGATGGCGGCCGCCGGGGCGTCCAGATTCATCAGCGTGAAGTGCGCTTTGCGGTTCTTGTTCATGCGGTAGGTCAGGGACTTAACGCCCCAGTATTCGGTCTTGGCGACCGTGCCGCCCATACCTTCGACAATACCCTTGAACTGCGCGGTCAATTCGTCGACCTGCTGCGAGGTCGCGTCCTGGCGCGCCAGAAAAACGTGCTCGTATAACGGCATGTGCCTTCCTTCTCTCAGTGGCGCTGTCCGGCGCGAAGCCCAACGAGACCTTCGGAAAGGCTCGATGCTCTGATGGCGGGGACACGGGACGACGAACCGACTGGTCCTGCCGCAAAGCCCCAAGAGAAAGGCCTGCAGCCGTCCGTTCAGCCCCCGGCCGGGACGAGCGGAAGCAGGGTTTATAGGGGTATTTGAACGGAAGGCAAGGCGGAATGGCCTGATGGCGGCGATCAGCGGCGAGACTGAGCAGGTGCGCTTATACCAGTGCGAATATCATGCTTACCGAAATACCGATCGCGTTGTCACTCCAATCCCAGGCCAACGCCGCGCGTGTTGCCATTCGAGGAAGTTCAGGAACTGGCTTACGCTTGACACGCCCGGGACCGCGTTGTTTTTCGGCCCGGATTTCGGGCGGATCGGGGGATCCGCAGTGCAGGAGGGGCGACCAGAGTGGCGGCGGCATTTGTATTTCCCGGACAAGGTAGCCAGGCCGTAGGCATGGGCAAGGCGCTGGCAGAGGCATTTCCGGTGGCCAAAGCCGTGTTTGACGAGGTCGATTCGGCGCTCGGGGAGAAGCTCTCTGCGGTGATGTGGGACGGCCCGGCCGATCGGCTGACCCTGACCGAGAATACCCAGCCGGCCCTGATGGCGGTGTCGCTCGCGGCAATGCGGGTTCTCGAGGCGGAAGCGGGCCTCGATCTGAAGCGCGACGCCAAGTTCGTCGCGGGCCATTCGCTCGGCGAATATTCCGCCCTTGCTGCGGCCGGGGCCTTTTCGATCGGTGACGCCGCCCGGCTGCTGCGTATCCGCGGCAATGCCATGCAGAAGGCCGTGCCGGTCGGTGAAGGGGCGATGGCCGCATTGCTCGGCCTGTCGTTTGAAGACGCGGTTGCAAGCGCCGAGGAAGCGGCTCAGGGCCAGGTCTGTCAGGCTGCCAATGACAATGGCGGCGGCCAGGTGGTCGTCTCCGGTAATAAGGCCGCGGTGGAACGCGCAGTCGAAATCGCCAAAGGCAAGGGTGCCAAGCGCGCCATGCTTCTGCAGGTCTCCGCACCGTTCCATTGCGCGCTGATGCAGCCCGCCGCCGACGCAATGGCGGAAGCGCTTGCGAAAACGATTGTGAACAAGCCCGCCGTCCCGGTGGTCGCGAATGTGCTGGCTCAGCCGATCGACGATCCACAGGAAATCGTGCGGCGCCTCGTCGAGCAGGTGACCGGCACGGTGCGCTGGCGCGAGTGTGTTGAGACGATGGCGGGCGCGGGTGTCACGCAATTCTATGAAGTCGGCAGCGGCAAGGTTCTCACCGGATTGCTGAAGCGGATTGTCGATGGCGCGACCGGTTCCGCGATCGGAACGCCCGACGATATCGCCGCGTTCAAGGCGGCTGCGCGCGTTTGATTGAAAGGAAAACAAGATGTTCGACCTGACCGGCAAGACTGCGCTTGTAACCGGCGCGACCGGTGGAATCGGCGGCGCAATCGCGCGTGCCCTGCACAAACAAGGCGCAACCGTCGCGATTTCCGGCACCCGCAAGGAGGTACTCGAGCAACTCGCCTCCGAGCTCAAGGACCGCGTGCATGTGTTGCCATGCGATCTGTCGGACAAGGATCAGGTCGAGGCGCTGGTGCCGAAGGCTGAAGAGGTGATGGGCAAGCTCGATATCCTCGTCGCCAATGCCGGCGTCACCAAGGACAATCTTTTCGTCCAGTTGCGCGATGAAGATTGGGACACGGTCATCGACATCAATCTCACGGCGACGTTCCGTCTGTCGCGTGCGGCCATGAAAACGATGATGCGTCGCCGCCATGGTCGTATCATCGGCATCACTTCGGTCGTCGGTGTGACCGGCAATCCGGGGCAGGGCAACTACACGGCAGCGAAAGCCGGCATGATCGGGATGATGAAATCGATCGGCAAGGAATACGCGCGCCGTGGCGTCACCGCCAATTGCGTGGCGCCAGGCTTTATCGCAACGCCGATGACCGACAAACTGAATGAAAAGCAGCGTGAGGCCGTGCTGCAAATGGTGCCGTCCGGCCGCCTCGGGACCGGCGACGACATTGCCGCTGCGGTGGTGTATCTGGCCTCCGACGAAGCCGCCTATGTCACGGGGCAGACGCTGCACGTGAACGGCGGAATGGCCATGATTTGAGGCGATTTTGGCCATGGATGACGGCGGTGCAACAGCCCGCCGCTGCTGCTGGCCAATGGTTTTGAAGTATGGTAGCGATTTTTGAGCCGGGCTGGGGAAAGCGTGTGGGGCGCGGGCTTGACGCCATGTCTGCGACACAATACACGCCGCCGTCATCACGGTTCTGGAACGGCCGTCCGTTCCGGGTCAGGTCGCATGGATTACTCAATCGGAGTATTCTTGCTGCTTGGACCGTATCAATGGCCGTGCAACGACAGCTTCGATCGCGCCGCCGATTGAGCCCATCACTGAAAGCAGAGGTTCGAACAGATGAGTGACATCTCCGAGCGAGTGAAGAAGATTGTTGTGGAGCACCTCGGTGTCGAGCCGGATAAAGTCACCGAACAGGCGAGCTTTATCGATGATCTCGGCGCGGACTCCCTGGATACGGTCGAGCTCGTGATGGCGTTCGAAGAAGAATTCGGATGCGAGATTCCGGACGACGCGGCCGAGACGATTCTCACCGTCGGCGACGCGGTGAAGTTCCTCGAAAAGAACGCCAAGAGCTGATCGAAAGATAAGCTGATCGCGATCGTCCGGGCGCCTGCGCGACATGATGTGTTGTGCAGGGCGTGCCGGATGTGGCGGAGCCGGGTTATGAGGCGTGTTGTCGTTACAGGCGTGGGAATGGTTTCGCCGCTCGGTTGCGGCGTCGAGACCACGTGGAAGCGTATTCTCGAAGGCCGTAGCGGCGCGCGCCAGATCGACACGTTCGAAACGTCCGATCTGCCGTGCAGGATCGCCTGTTCCATTCCGCGTGGTGACGGTACTGATGGGACCTTCAATCCCGATCAGTGGATGGAGCCGAAGGAGCAGCGCAAGGTCGATCCGTTCATTGTCTATGCGATGAGCGCAGCGCGCCAGGCTCTGGATGACGCCAACTGGAAGCCGAGCACGCCGGATGAGCAATACGCGACTGGCGTAATGATCGGCTCGGGAATCGGCGGCGTCGGCGGCATTGCCGAAGGCGCGCTTCTCGTGAAGGAGCGCGGGCCGCGAAAGCTGTCGCCGTTCTTCATTCCCGGCCGCATCATCAATCTCGCGTCCGGTTATGTTTCGATCGAATTCGGCCTGAAGGGTCCGAACTCGGCGGTGGTCACCGCCTGTTCGACCGGCACGCATGCCATCGGCGATGCGTCGCGCATGATCATGCTCGGCGATGCCGACGTGATGGTGGCGGGCGGCGCGGAATCGCCGATCGACCGGCTGTCGATGGCTGGCTTCGCAGCCTGCCGCGCGTTGTCCACATCCTATAACGACACGCCAGAAAAGGCGTCGCGGCCCTATGACAAGGATCGCGACGGCTTCGTCATGGGCGAGGGCGCAGGCGCTGTCGTGCTTGAAGAATACGAGCACGCCAAGAAGCGCGGCGCGAAGATCTATGCCGAAGTGATCGGCTACGGCATGTCGGGCGATGCCTATCACATCACCGCACCGACACCGGATGGCGAGGGTGCGTTCCGCTGCATGACCGCTGCGATCAAGCGCGCCGGTATTTCGGCCGGCGACATCGATTACATCAATGCGCACGGCACATCGACGATGGCCGATACGATCGAGCTTGCAGCGGTTGAACGCGTGGTCGGAAACGCGGCTGCCAAGATCTCGATGTCCTCGACCAAGTCGTCGATCGGGCATCTGCTTGGCGCCGCCGGTGCGGTCGAAGCGATCTTCTCGATTCTTGCGATTCGCGATCAGGTCGCGCCGCCGACGATCAATCTCGACAACCCCTCGGTTGAAACGCCGATTGATCTCGTGCCGCACAAGGCCCGCGAACGCGAGATCAAGGTGGTGTTATCGAACTCGTTCGGGTTCGGCGGCACCAACGCCACGCTGGTGATGCGCGCGGTCTGAGTGCCGGTGCGTCCGAGCTGATTTGACTCGTTCAATACCTGGTGCGGACGAGGCACCGGCGAACGTCAGTCGGAAAACCGCGTGATGTCGAATCTGGCATCGCTCTTATCTCCATATCCCCGACATCGTTCATGCCACAGCGGTGCCATACCTGCCTGCTATCGAATCACCCTAAATTCGGCCTCCTCTTCGACCATCCGGACACGAAATAGTGTTGCGACTCGATGACGAGCGACTGGATGCCGGGATTGGGGTAACGTTGCCATGCTCGCGGGGTCGTTTGCGTGCATTGTTATCTTCCGAAGCCGGACAGAAGGCGTCCGCACCAAGCGTAGCTGCGTTTGTGCGGACTGACGGCGGACTATCAGGAATTCGGCTGCTGCAATGGATCAGAACACGATAACACCGCGCTCTCCCCGTGCTGCGCTCGAACCGCAGCGCGTGGCGACACCCAAGAAGCGCCGGTCTCAAGGCGCCCGCAATCCCATCGTGATCGCTGGCAATGCGATTTTCACCATCGTGCTTCTGGTGGCAGTGGTTGCCGGCGTCGGGGTGTATTGGGGCAAGCAGAAGTTCGAAGAGCCGGGACCGCTGCCTGACGACAAGGTGGTCAATGTTCCTCGCGGATTGGGCATTCGCGATATTGGTGACCTTCTGGCCCGTGAGGGCGTGATTGCCGATCCTTGGGTTTTCGTCGGCGGCGCTTTCGCGCTGAAGATGCGTGGCGAAGATCTGAAGTTTGGCGAGTATCAATTCGCAAAAGGCGCGAGCCCGCGCGCTGTTGCCGAGACACTGATCGACGGCAAGGTGGTGCAGCACCAGTTCACCGTCGCTGAAGGCCTGACGTCCGAACAGATCGTCGCAAGGTTGTTGGAAAACGACAAGCTGACGGGAAGCCTGCGGGAAGTTCCGCGCGAGGGATCGTTGCTGCCGGAATCTTATCGCTTCACCCGTGGCACACCGCGCGATGAGATCGTCAAACGCATGCAGGCAGCACAGCAACGCGTGCTGAAAGAAGCATGGGACCGTCGTGCCCAGGACCTTCCGGTCAAGACGCCAGACCAGTTGCTTGTTCTGGCCTCGATCATCGAGAAGGAAACCGGCAAGCCGGATGAGCGGACACGCGTTGCCGCAGTGTTCGTCAATCGTCTTAAGACGAAGATGAAACTGCAATCAGATCCGACCATCATCTATGGACTTGTCGGCGGAAAGGGCTCGCTTGGTCGCGGTATCCTGAAAAGCGAGATCACACAGCCGACGCCATACAATACCTACGTGATCGAAGGCCTGCCGCCGGGGCCGATCGCAAATCCGGGCCGCGCATCGATCGAAGCGGCGGCCAATCCCGCCCGCACTCGTGAGCTTTATTTCGTCGCGGACGGCACGGGCGGCCACACATTCTCCGAGTCCTACGACCAGCACCAGAAGTCGGTCACCAAATTGCGCGGAATCGAGAAGGAGGCTGCCGAAGCTGCGGCTGCCGCTGGTGCAGCACCTGCCACGCCGCAAACGCCATCGGCAACGACCGGAGAGAAGCCACCAGCGGCACCGGCGCCGGCAGCACGTCCAGCGTCGCGCAGTCAGCAAAAGCAGGGCGCTCGTACCCAACCCCCCGCCAGCAACGAGCGGACGCAATAGCGTCGATTCAGGGTTCACTGCCGGATACGGCTTGGGAGCGCGATTTTACGTCGCCAGATCCTGCGCTATGGTCCGGCCGGTTTTCGATTCCTTTTACCCAGCGGACGTTTGATGACGCTATCGAGTATGACCGGCTTTGCCCGCAGCCACGGCGCAAGCGGGAGCTATGCCTGGTCGTGGGAAGTCAAATCGGTCAATGCCAAGGGGCTGGATATTCGACTGCGGCTGCCTCCGGGGTTCGATGCCGTTGAGGTGGCTGTGCGCGGGAAAGCCGCAGAAATGCTCTCGCGCGGTAATGTCTATGCGACGTTGACTGTTTCCCGCGAAGGTGTGGCGCCGGTTGTTCGTATCAACGAACCGGTGCTGAACGCGATGATCAATGCCATCGGCAATCTGTCGGGCCGTGTGGATGCGGAGAGGCCGAGACTCGACGGTTTGCTCGCCCTCAAAGGTGTCATCGACCTCAGTGAGGATGAGGAAACAGAAGAAGCAAAGTCTGCCGCTGAATCGGCCGTCGTTGAGGGCTTCATCCAGGCGCTCAAGGGCCTGACGGAGATGCGCCGGCACGAAGGTGAGGCCATCGGCAAGATCCTGTCGGTGCGCCTGGACGAGATGGCCGCCTTGGCCGATCGCGCCGACAAGGCGCCCGGTCGGCAGCCGGAGGCGGTAAAGAAAAAGCTCGCCGATCAGATCGCGGTTCTGCTGGAAGCGTCCAGCCGGTTCGATCCTGACCGTCTGCATCAGGAAGCGATCCTGCTCGCCGGCAAGGCCGATATCCGTGAAGAACTGGATCGTCTCGCCGCGCATATTGCGCAGGCGCGCAAGCTGATGGCTGGGGGCGGCGCCATCGGCCGGCGGCTCGATTTCCTGTCGCAGGAATTGAACCGCGAAACCAATACGTTGTGTGCGAAATCGAACGACGTCGAACTGACCAATATCGGTCTTGAGCTGAAAAGCGTGGTCGAACAGTTTCGCGAGCAGGTGCAAAACCTCGAATGAGTCCGAATATCGAAATTGCCCGCCGCGGCATCATGCTGATCGTGTCGTCGCCCTCAGGTGCGGGGAAGACGACATTGACGCGCAATCTTCTCAAGGAAGAGGAGAATGTCAGCCTGTCGATTTCGGTCACGACGCGCGCGCGGCGTACCAGCGAAATCGACGGTGTGCACTACAAGTTTCTGAGCCGGCGCCAATTCGAGTTGATGCGAGATGGAGGGGAATTGCTCGAATGGGCCGAAGTGCATGAGAATTATTATGGCACTCCGCGCGAGCCGGTTGAGACCGCTCTCGCGGAAGGGCGCGATGTGCTGTTCGACATAGACTGGCAGGGCACGCAGCAGCTTTATCAGACCATGCGTTCGGATGTGGTCAGTGTCTTCGTGTTGCCGCCGACCGCCGAGGAGCTCAAGGCCCGGCTTGAACGTCGCGCTGAAGATACGCCCGAGATCATCGCGCGAAGGCTAAAGAACGCAGCGGAAGAAATTCCGCATTGGCAGGAATACGATTACGTGCTGGTCAACCGCGATCTCGACAAGAGTTTCGCGCGGCTTCGTGGCATCCTCACAGCGGAGCGCCTGAAGCGCGTGCATCCGGACGATATCCAGGATTTCGTCGACAACCTTCTGTCCGACCTGAAGACCCTGACACCTGACCGGACTTAAGTCCGGTTCATCGCCGCAAACGCGCGAGCAAGACGCACAAAACCTTCGACTGGAATGTCTTCGGCGCGATCTGTTGGCGCGATGCCTGCGGCTTCGAGCAGGGGCACAGGATCCGGCAAGAGTGACTTCAGGCTTTGACGCAGCATCTTGCGTCTTTGTCCGAAGGCAGCTTCTGCCACTCTTCCAAGAATGCGCCTGTCGCATGGATCCAGCGATGGTCGCGGTACGAACTCCACCACAGAGGATGTGACCTTCGGTGGAGGCACGAATGCGGACGGCGCAATGTCGAACAGGATTTTCGGCTGTGTCCGCCATTGCGCGAGGACCGACAGCCGTCCGTAGTCTTTGGTGTTCTGCTTGGCGACGATGCGTTCGGCGACTTCGCGTTGGAACATCAGGACGAGACGATCATAAAACGGCGGCCACGGCTCCGCTTCCAGCCAGCCGATCAGTAGTGGCGTTGCGATGTTGTAGGGCAGGTTAGCGACGATCCTGACGGGCCCGTCCTCGAGATAGGGGGCCGGATCGAAACCCAACGCATCGCCTTCGATCACCGTGAGGCGATCAGGATAATGCTCCGCGACCTCCTGCAGAACTGCGATCGCGCGATGGTCCCGCTCGACCGCGATGACACGCTTGGCGCCTTCGGACAGCAATGCACGCGTCAATCCGCCGGGACCTGGCCCGACCTCGATCACCGTCGCATCTTTCAAGGGGCCGCCAGCGCGGGCGATGCGCCCGGTCAGATTGAGATCCAGCAGGAAGTTCTGCCCGAGCGATTTGCGGGCAATCAGATCGTGCTTGCGGATGACGTCGCGCAGCGGCGGAAGTCCGTCATGAGCCGTGCTCATGCGGCTGGCGCGGGTGCCCGCTCTCTTGCAGCCATGCGCGCGGCCAGACGCAGAGAGGCCATCAGGCTCGACGGATTGGCCTTGCCTGTGCCGGCAATGTCGAAGGCAGTCCCGTGATCCGGCGAGGTGCGCACGAAGGGCAGGCCGAGCGTGACGTTGACTGCGTCGTCAAAAGCGATGGTCTTGATCGGGATCAGCGCCTGATCATGATACATGCACAAGGCTGTATCGTAAGTTTGCCTTGCTGCGGGATGAAACAGCGTGTCGGCGGGCAAGGGGCCACGCACGGCGATGCCAAGCGCATCGAGCTGTTCGACGGCCGGCCTGACAATCCGCGCTTCCTCGTCGCCGATCGATCCTTCTTCGCCAGCATGCGGGTTAAGGCCGGCCACGACAAGACGTGGATTGGCGATGCCAAAACGCTCGGTCAGATCGTGTGCGACGATGCGCCCGGTCTCGACAATCAGATCGGTGGTGAGCAATCGCGGAATGGTGCTCAGAGCCACATGGATCGTGACAGGAACGACTGCCAGCGCCTCGCACCACAACATCATCACCGGCATTGCATCGACACCGAGCATCTCCTTCGCGAGGCGTGCGAGATATTCGGTATGACCAGGATCGGTAAATCCCTTGCGATAGAGCACGGCCTTTGAGATCGGATTGGTGACGACCGCGCCCGCGCGACGATCGATCACGTCACGCACAGCGCGCCGTATCGAGGCAAGCGCTACGCCGGCGCTGCTGTCGTCCGGACGTCCGGGCTGCGCGGTCGCGCGCTGCTCAAGGGCGACGATGGGAAGCGCGGCAGGGAAGGCTGCGCAAACCTGTTCCGGAGCTACTGCATCAATTGGGATATTCAGCCCGAGCCGATGCGCGCGTTCGGCGACATGTTCGGGGTCGGATATCAGATAAAATGCTGGCAGGTCGAACTCCCGGCGCTGAAGCCAGGCGGAAAGGGCGATGTCGCAGCCGATCCCTGCAGGCTCACCGATCGTGAGCGCAAGAGGCAATTGCGGCTGTGCCAGCATGGTTCGTTATTGCTTGTATTCAATCATTGCGCCTGCCCGCAGCTCCTTCAGATAGCGATCGGCCTGCTTCTGAAAGCGCTCCTGGAACATCTCATCGCGCAATTTGCGTCTGGTCGGCGAATCCGCCGTGGTCTCTTTCTTGCCGCACAAGGCGAACGTCTCGATGCCACCGCCTGTCGTTTCCGGCGGCGTGAGCTTGCCGATTTCGACCTTTGCGAGAATCTCGCGAAGAGCCGGCGACAGGTCCGCAGAGTTACGCCGGACGGGGGGACGTACCACGACCCCCTTCAGCGCTCGCGCGAACGGAAGGCCGGTGGCGCAGTCCTGGAAGCGTCCGCGCAAAGCATCGGCCTCGCGCTTGCGGGCCTCCAGCACATTTGCACCGGCTCCGCGCGGCACGACAAAAGTAATGGGATGCAGTGTGTAGTCGATGCCGATGTCTCGCTGATCGCCGCTCTTGGTCTCAGCTTCGAAAATGTCTTTCTCGCCGACCTGCAGTTGCGTCGCGTAGCGGCCGCGCACGATCTGACCCCATGTCAAATCGGCGCGCAGACGGGCTTTGAGGGTGTTGGGGTTGACGCCGGATCGCTCAAGCTGTTTGGCGAATTGGTCCGGAGTGGCACCGGCATTGCGCGCAATCGTGGCGAAAGAGTTGTCAACCTCGGCATCGCTCAGTTCGAAGTTGAAGCGCTTTCCGGCCATAATTTTTAGTTTGTCGTCGATCAGCTCGTTGATCACCTCCTGGCGCGATTTCGGCTTGCCGCTCAGAGCGATGAGCTTACCCCGTTGCTCGATGTCATAGGCGGTGACTGGCTGACCGGTGACGTACAGAACAATCTGGGCGTTCGCGGCGGAGCTGGCTGCCGTCACCAGCAGAGCGGAGACAGCAAGCGCGCTCAGCGCAGAGCACAGTCTGACAAAAATTGGTCGCATCGGATCACGCGTCATGGATGCTGCCATCATTTGAAGCCACCGTCATGGACGGGGCGTGTGTATCCGGCGACGGCTTACAGGCCGCCGCCAATGGAGCTCACGCCGGTCGATGTCTGGGTCGTCCCAAGCGTGCGCAGGCCAAATTGCAGCATGACACGATGATCTTTCGTCGGGTTGCCGCTGTACGTGTAGCTGGTGATGTAATTCAAGGCCAAGATAAGGCAATCGTCGACATAGCCGACGCCGAACCGGGTCTGGTCGAAGGTGTCAGCATCGAGGTCGTACCGGGCAGCAGCAAGAACGGCCCAGTTCTGCGTGACCTTATACGAGACGCCGCCGAGAATGCCCTCGCGCCGGGTCAGGAAGCCGAGTTCCGGTTGTGCGGCATAGTTGCCGTACAGCGCCTGGAGCGACAGCCGATCGAAGTTGGCCTTGCCCTCGAGCTCAAAGCGGTTGACCTCGAAATTCTCCTCGCCGAAGCGGTAGCGCGTGGTGAAGGTGAAGATCCTGTCCGGCTGATAGGCGAGGCGGGCGACGTAATCCGACTTGCGCGTGTCGAGACCGCTATTCAGTCCGGTATTGGTCGCATCACCCGTGGCGAATGAGTTCACACCAAACAGCTGATAGGATTGTCCGAACAGCGCGTTGATGTAACCGCCCTGATTGAATTGCGCGGTGTACTGGACGCCGTAATTCAACCGGCCGCCGCCTTCCACGCGGTCCCAACCCGAGAACTTGTCGACACGAAACAGATTGCCGTCATCGAAGACGAAGCTTTGCGCATCTTCGTTGGGCAGCTTTCCGATTTGCGTTTCATTCGGACGCGCGATGACCTGCGCGATCGGTTCGATGATGTTGGTACCCCAGGACTGCACATTCACCAGTGGGTAGCGATATTCGAGACCGGCCACCGGCATCCCGCGGAACAACGCCGAGTCACTCGTTTCGATGAAGTTAGCAACGCCTGGCTGGTTCGTCAGATTGACGGAGGCCACGTCGGCCCGCAGCGAGAAGAACGGCGTGAAGATCTGTCCGTACGGATCAGTGAAAGATTTGCGCCAATTCGCTTCGGCCGAAAATCGCGTGTAGCTCCCCGGGGCACCGCGCAGCAGGCAGTTCTTGGTGTTCTTGACTGCAGGGTCGGCCGTGTTGAGACCGCAGGCGTCATTCTGCTCTGCAAAGGTCGTGATCGGATCGAACGACGCTGTGTTGCGGGAGAGGCTCGTCAGATTGAAGCGGAAACCCAGTTCGCCGCCCAGCACCGGTTGGCCGACCACATAGGTGTAGTCGATCACCGGATGAACGATCGGCAATTGGTTCTGATCGTCGAATTCCGAGAAACCGTAATAGTGGATCGCGCGGGCATCGAAATAGGACCGGTTGCCGCGACCCGTCAGATACATCTGGGAGACGCCCTCCATCTGACCGCTCTGGAACGGATCGTTCGCCCTGTTGGTGAAGCTCCGCAGGTTGTAGTCTTGATAAAAAGTCTTGTCCGAGATCAGCAGCGCGTCCCACCCCCAGACCCATTTCTGGTTCAGAGCAAACTGACCGTTGGACTCGATCGCGCCACGCCAGTCGCGATAACCGGGCGTCGTCGATCCGTCGCTGCGAATGAATTCGTCCTTGTCGAACTGGCGGATTCCAGCCGCGCGGATGGCATAGGCGCCGTTCATGAGCCGATGCCTGAACTCGGCCTGCATCATGGGGCCCTGTTTGGTCGTGATCGTCGGCGTCAATGTCAGGTCATAGTTGGGCGCAAGCGCCCAGAAATAGGGAACCTCGGCGCGAAGACCGTATTTCGTATCGGAGCCGAAAATCGGCATCAGGAAACCGCTCTTGCGCTTCACTGTGGGGTCGGGCGCCGAGAAATAGGGGAAGTAGGCGACCGGCATGCCGAAGAACTCGAGCTGGGCCTGCTCGAAGTAGATCATCTTCTCCTGTTCATCGTGGATGATCCGCGCGCCCTTGACCTGCCAGAGCGGCGGCTTCTTGGGATCCTCCTTACAGGCTTCACAAGCGGTATAGACGCCGCTCTGGAGCACCGAATAGCGGCCCTCGCTGCGGTCAACGCGCGCGGCCGCGAATCGTGTCGCGTCGGCCGTTTCGACCCGCAGAGAATCGACGAAGCCATCACGGTAGTCGTCGTTGAGTTCGAGGATCTCGCCGTAGGTGATGTTACCGTTGGGTTCCGTCAGGCGGACATTGCCTTCCGCGCGAAGCCGCTTGGTTCTCTGGTTATAGGTGACCTTGTCGGCTTCGACAGTCGAGCCGTCGTAATAGATCTGCACGTTGCCGACAGCATTCACCCGTTCATTGACGTGGTCGTATTGGACCTCCGTCGCCTGAACCATCATCTGCTTGTCGCCGCGCGCAGAAGTCTGGCCCGGAGCGGGCTTCGGCTTGGATGGGCGCTGTTCGAACCGGAAGAAGTCGGTCTGGGCCGACGCATATGACATCGTCGCCAGCTCGATAAGAGCGGCGGCACTGCATGCCAAGGCCGCGGCGGATAGCGCACGGCCGATTGATCCGGGACGGGGAAGTAAACGCAACGCCATCACCCGTCTTCCTGATAAAGTAACACCAAAAACCCCGTTAGCCCCCCAACAAGAACAGGAGCCCAAGCGGCCGTCACGGGAGACAGCAGCTCAGTCTTGCTCATGTCTTCGGTGATTTTCGAAAGAACATAAAGCAAAAATCCGGACAAGACGCCACCAAGAACCATCTTTTGGACGCCGCCCATGCGAGCAAAACGGAGGCTGAAGGCTGCGGCCAGCAATACCATCGCTGCGAGCAGAAATGGCCGGGATATCAACTTGTGGTATTGAAGACGGTACCCTGCGGCGGCGAGACCTGCATTTTCAGCCATGCGGATGTAGTCCGGCAGCTCCCACAGGGTGAGCGTTTCAGGAGTCGCGAAGTTTTCCTGCACCTGCTCACGCGAAATATTCGTTTTCAGCGCATAGGTCGGATGAACGCTGGGAGGTTGATCGGTTGGATAGACACGCGCGTTGGTAAGCTCCCAAAAGCCGTCTTTGAGCGTGGCCGAATCGGCTTCGATTCGATCCTGGTAACGTCCCTGAGGATCAAATGTGAACACGGTCACGCCGACGAGGCGCATACCTTGTCGCCGGCTGTCGCGGGCGTTGATGATCGATTGGCCCTCGCTACTGCGCTGGCGAACCCAGAAACCTGCCTCCTGCTCTCCAAAGCTCCGTTGGCCGAAAATCAAGGCCTCGGTGCGTTTGGCGCGCTCCTGAAGGTTGGCCGCAACCGGGTTGTAGACGAGGGTCGCGAGCGCACCGAGAAAGAGTGCGACGATGACGGCAGGAGCTGTGAATTCCCAAGCTGAGACGCCGGCAGCTCGCGCCACCACCAGCTCGTTTCGGCGCGAGAGCCCAAGATAACAGGACATCGCCCCCACCAGGATGCAGAACGGTAGAATGCGTTCGGCCATCATGGGGACGCGGAAGAACGAGAGCTTCATCACCATGAATACGGTGGCGTTCTCGTTGCTCGCCGTCCGACGCATGAGTTCAACCGAATCGAGCAGAATGACCAGGAAAACCACGCCACCGAAGACGGCGAGCGCGGTCGTCAGGAACTTCAGCCCGAAGTAGCGCCCAAGGGTCAGCGATACGCGCACGCTCGGCCCCTTACGTTGCTGCCGGAGCCGGCCGCAGGCGCGCCAGGCGCGCGCTGATGGCGTCCATCGTTTGGGTCACAAAGGCGGGAGCTTCAATGACGAGGCCGCGATGAACAGCGATCAATCCGAGAACAGACGCGGCCGCAAGAAGCGCATAGTGGAATGCTAGGACAAATGGATAGCGGACACACAACACGATCACGACAAAGCCGATCAGCCGGATAACCGAAATGGCGATTGCTGCACCTGCCACCGACATGGCACGACCCTGGCGCGTGGTCCGTGGTGCACCAAGATAGGCGAAGGTGATGATCGTGAAGACGATCGGGTAGATCGGCGCAAAGATGCGATCATGCAGCTCGGCACGGACTTGACCGTCCTGCAGCTTTGAAACCTTCGGATCGTTGTTGATCAGATCCCAGATATATCGATCTCGTGCCGAGTTGCGCTGTGGTCCGCTATCGTTTGGAGCCTGGGCCAAATCGAGAGCGTAGCGCTCGAATTTAACGATCGTCGGATCCTTGTGTTTCACAGGCTCGGCCGGGCTCTTTTGATTGTTCAGGCCGGCCGCCGTCTTCTGGGCTTTTTCCTTCTTCGGCTGCTGTGTGATCTCAAGACGCTGGAGACTGCCGGTCTCAAGCACAAGAAATGTGCCGCGTTCATCCTTCACGATCGTTCCGGTTTCGGCGAGGAAGGTCGCGCGCTCTCTTGCGTTGCGCCGGTCATCCACAAACACACCGAGCAGCTGCCCATTGGGAAGCCGCTCACGCACGTGGAAGGTAAGGCCCCGTTCGAAGCCGTTGAAACGTCCCGGCTGCACGATGTTGGTGACGAGATCGGCGCGGACGTCGTTGGCCCAGGCGTTCAGCGTTTGCAGGCCAAGCGGTCCAAGCCATGAACCGATCACCGTCATGACCAGCGAGACAAACACCGCCATATACAGAAATGGTCGGAACAGCACCCACGGCGACATGCCGGCCGCGTTCATCACGATCAGTTCGGAATCGTTCGACAACCGGCCGATCGCATGCATTACGGCGATCATCAGTGCGATGGGGGCGATGACCATGACCAGCATCGGGATGATCAGGCCGGTAATTCCCAGAAAGACCAGCACGGTCTGCCCGCGGCTGGTCATCAAGTCGATGTCGCGCAACGCCTGGGTGATCCAGATGACGGATGTCAGGCTAAACAATACGATCGCAAACGCGCTGAAGGTTGTGGTGAAGATATAGCGCGCGATCGCGCTCGGCCCGAATGACCTGAGGAACGAGTCGACGCCAAAAGAGGCAGGCAGGATCGAGCCCAGCCTGATCGCCCCAATGTTGATCGGACCCAATCTTATCGGACCCATACGCCGCGAGTTCCCCGCATTCGCCCGCGGCCCGGATGGACCCTCGGTTGCCCCCGAAAGTGACTTCCCCAAAAGCCATCTCGGTACTGCGTTCATAATCGATTCACAAAGTGGCCCAGCCAAGGCAAAGCTGTTGAAAATGCATCGAAAAAAGTTAACCCGGCGGCAAGATTCACGACGCTGTGGCCGGTGGAACACGGTCCGGTGGGCCAAGGTTCCGTTATGGTTAACAGGCTATCCAAGAGGCTTCGAAAAGCCGCTCCGGGAGTCATCAGCTCCTTGGAAGTGTCGAATCGTTTTGCTCCCCGGGACGCCACCCCGTAAAGGTGGCGGTTCCCGGACAAACACAGGAAAGCAGGCTTATGTCAGGCGCTCCCAAACTCGGATTTTCATCATTCGCGGCGCCGGGCAGGGGCGTTCTGGTAGTATTTGCGGGCCCGGGTCTGGCTTTCGGTCCCGCGACCAAGAAAATGCTGACCCCTGTCCAGGATCTGGTGTCCAGGGCCGCCGAGGCGGACGGTTTCAAGGGTAAGAGCGGCAGCGCCCTCGACCTGATCGCCCCGCAGGGGCTCAAAGCCTCGCGCTTGATTGTAGTCGGCCTTGGGAATGCACCGGACGGAAAATCCGAGGACGTCGTGAAACTTGGCGGTGGTGCCGTTGGACGCGTGCCGAAGAACGCGGACGAGATCACGATGATCGGCGAACTACCGAGCGGCCCCATGAGCGCGGATCAGATCGCCGACCTCGCGCTCGGCGCGATGATGCGCACCTATGCTTTCGATCGCTACAAGACCAGCCGCAAGGAGGATGACGAGGCGCCGAAGCAGCGCAAGCTGACGATCGGAGCGGCAGAGCCCGACAAGGCCCGCAAGGCCTGGGCCAGCCGGGAGGCTATTGCTGATGGCATCGTTATTGCCCGCGACCTCGTCAATGAGCCGGCAAATGTCCTTTATCCTGAAGAGTTTGCGCGCCGGGCGGCGCAGTTGAAGAAGGTCGGCGTCAGCGTCGAGATCCTCGACAAGAAGGCGCTCACCAAGCTGAAGATGAATGCACTCCTGGGCGTCGGTCAGGGCTCCGTGCGGGAGAGCCGCGTCGTCGTGATGCGCTGGAATGGCGGCAAGAAGGGCGCTAAGCCTTTGGCATTCATAGGAAAAGGCGTGTGCTTCGATACCGGCGGCATTTCCATCAAACCGGCGGCCGGCATGGAGGACATGAAGGGCGATATGGCCGGTGCGGCCTGCGTGGTCGGTTTGATGCACGCCCTGGCCGCCCGCAAGGCCAAGGTAAACGCGGTCGGCGCGATCGGCCTGGTCGAGAACATGCCGGACGGCAACGCCCAGCGGCCCGGGGATATCGTCACCTCGATGTCCGGCCAAACCATTGAAATCATTAATACAGATGCCGAAGGTCGGCTGGTTCTGGCGGACGTGCTCTGGTACGTCGCCAAGACCTACAAACCGGAATTCATGATCGATCTTGCAACGCTGACGGGCGCGATCATCGTCTCGCTCGGCCATGAATATGCGGGCCTGTTCTCCAACAACGACAAGCTCGCGGAAAGGCTCGTAGAAGCCGGGAACCTCAGCTCCGAGCGTGTCTGGAGAATGCCGCTCGGGCCTGAATACGACAAGCAGATCGACTCCAAGTTCGCCGACATGAAGAACACCGGCGGACGCATGGGCGGAGCGATCACCGCGGCGCAATTCCTGCAGCGCTTTGTCGACAAGACTCCGTGGGCGCATCTCGACATCGCCGGCACCGGCATGGGCTCGCCGCAGTCCGACATCAACAGGAGCTGGGGCTCGGGGTTCGGCGTGCGTCTGCTCGACCGGCTGGTGGCCGACAACTACGAGAAGTAACGCGATGCGGATGGCGACGCGATGACGGGACGACGCATTTTCGGCAGCGGTGTTCTCCTGCTGCTGATGGGCCTCGTCGTCGCGCCGTTGCCCGCGAACGCGCAGGCTAGCAACAAGACTGCGGCCGAGAATGCGATCTTGGTCGATCTGCCGGGCCGCGCCTTGGCGGTCCGCGTCATCGCCGAGCGTGTATCGGTGAAGGATGACGACGACCGCGTGGATGCCGAAACCGGCGTCATCGCGTTTCTGCGAGGCGACGGAGCACAACCGCGTCCCGTCACATTCGTCATCGGCGGCGGGCCGGGGACATCGTCCGCCTATCTCAATCTCGGCGCGCTCGGTCCCTGGCGCATAGCCTTCAAGGGCGCGCCCTCGGTCGTGCGACAGTTAATGCCGAATGCGGCTACGTGGCTGGATTTCACGGACCTCGTTTTCATCGATCCGCCCGGCACGGGCCAAGGCGCTTTGCTGCAACAGGATGCAAAAGCCAAAGAGCGCGTGTGGTCGGTCGATGGCGATATCGATCTGTTGTCGGACACGATCGCGCTGTGGCTCCGCAATCACGACCGATTGTCGGCGCCGAAACTGCTGCTCGGGCAGAGCTATGGCGGGTTTCGCGCACCGCGGATCGCCGAGGCGCTGCACGGCCGGCATGGCGTCGCGCTGAAAGGTTTGATCCTGGCATCGCCCGTGCTCGATTATGGCTGGCGCTATCATGCGCGTACATCGCCGTTGTCGTTTGCGACATTGCTGCCGTCCTTCGCAGCCGCGCGGATGGAAAGCGAGGGCTCGTTCGATCCTCACAAACTGAGCGCCGTCGAGGATTATGCGCGGTCAGCTTTTCTCGAGGACTATCTGCGCGGAGCCAAGGATGCGCAGGCGCAGTCGCGTCTGATCGAACGCGTCATCGCGATCACCGGCCTGCCGGCCAACATCGTATCCGCGGCGCATGGCAAGATCGACGAAAAGCTGTTCGCCCGCGAATTTGCACGGCCGAAAGGAAAGGTGGCATCGTCATACGATCCGAGCGTTGCCAACGATGATCCCGATCCGGCGTCACCGCGTCCGGATTATGCCGATCCGTTTCTGGCCACGTTGAAAGCGCCGCTCACCATTGCGATGTGGGATCTCCTCAAGACCACGACCGACGGGCCACAGCGCGCTTATGTCGTCGCGAATGAGACCGTGTTCGATCAATGGCAGTGGAATGCCGATCATGGTTTGCCGGAATCGGTCACGGCCCTGCGCAAGATGCTGGCACTCGATTCCGCATTGCGCGTGCTGGTCGTGCACGGATATTCCGATTTGCAGACGCCGTATTTCGAAAGCACGCTGATCCTCAATCAACTGCCCGACTTCGGCGGCCGGGTCGTACAGCGCAATTATCGGGGCGGACACATGTTCTACAGCCGGGATGAATCGCGCGCCGCGTTCCGGAAAGACGCCGAAACGTTCGTTGCCACGATCATGGGGACGCCGTGACCGAAGTCCGCTTCTACCACCTGATCGAGCAGCGGCTGGAACGCGTTTTGCCGCAACTTCTGGAAGTTTCGCTGCAGCGCGGCTGGCGCGTTGTCGTGCAGGTCGCGTCGGACGAGCGCGTCGAAGCGCTCGATGCGCATCTGTGGACCTATCGCGATGACAGCTTCCTGCCGCATGGCACGTCGCACAGTCCCGATGCGTCGGATCAGCCGGTTCTGCTCACCGCCAGCGACGGCAATCCAAATAGCGCGAATGTGCGTTTTCTGATCGACGGCGCCCCGCTGCCTGAAGAAGACGCAAACTACGAGCGGCTTGTCCTGATTTTTGACGGCAACGACGACGATGCGGTTGCCGTTGCGCGCGAGCGCTGGTCGCAAGCCAAGGCGCGCGGCTACGAAGCCAGCTACTGGCAGCCGGACGAGAACGGCCGATGGGTCCAGAAGGCCTGAGGGACTGAGCGATCCATCACGCATCGCGCGTGGTGTGGGGTCTCATACAACCCAGAGCGACGAGCAGGAGGAACGGGGCATCGTGCAGACCAGCATGTCGGCCGGGCAATTCGATTTGTGGCTGGACACCGTCTCTCGTCGTGAAATTTAGGCTTAGATATCAATTCGTTAGATCGCAAAAAGGGTGTGCGGGCGGCCAGTTTTTCGCGCCCATGCAAGCAGGGCGGCAAACAGGGACGCGGGGTAGGGGTGCAGCCGCTGCGTTAACGAGTCAGCGCGATTCGTGCGCGATGGCGTTGATCGCCGCCATGTTGCTGACTAAGAATTCGGCTGTCTGGGCTGTTACGGGCAATCGCCAAGTCAGGGAAGTTGCGTGTTGGATTGCGTGTTCACGAGAACGATGTCGCGTGCGGGCGTGCTTTGCGTCGCATTGGGGTTGCTCGCGAATTGCGCTGCGCCTGACACCACGCAGGGAACAGGCAAACTTTCGGACGTGTTCGCCACACCCGACTGGGCGAAGTTCTCCAACTCAAAGCCGACGGCTCAACGGGCGATCACCCCTGACGATCTCGTCAGCGCGGATGGTCGCTGCGCAGCCGCTCCCGATGTCGTCACAGCGCAGGCCGCGACGGAGGGGGCGAACACACCCGAAACAACAAGCGATGCTTTGGCGGGGCAGAGTGCGTTGCCGACGGTGCAGGGCGGCATCGGGCTGGCGATGACCGAGTGCCAGGTCGTGCAGCGCACGGGGGCTCCCGATCGTATCGATATCGGCGCAGAAGGGACCAGCCGCGTCGTGACCATGACGGTGACGCAGGGTTATCAGCCGGGACTCTACCGCTTCCGCGGCGGCCGTTTGGTGTCGGTCGAGCGCATCGACGTGCCTGCACCCGCAAAGCCGGCGAAATCCTCGAAGACAAGGAAGTCGTCGCAGCCGCCGATCCGCGGCTCGCAGCAGTAACGGCAAAACCTCCAGCTTTCCCGGCTTTGATGGAATAAAGCCCGGGATCCGGCTTTGCTTGCTGCTTTTTTTTGTCACGCGAACCCTTTCGCTTGGCAACGCGCTAGGCCGATTTTTTCCAGACCAGAGGCAACAAGCCTCCTTCGTTGCGGCTTCACGTTGCTATTGTTTCCGCATCTTCTGCAACTTGCAGCATGCGTGACGCTTACGCACGTCTTCTCGGCAAACTCTCATGTTTTTCGATTTTGCAGTGGCGCGAATGACGTCGTCGTTTTGAACGGACATCGTTTGCGGCGCCGTTCCTTGGCGAAAAGGCGCGAATGGTTTGAGATTTGCTTTTTCTCTCAGCGTACGGTTTGTATGCGCGTAATAAAACGTGCCTGACGGAGGATCCCTAGGATGAAGAAATTTTTGCGTGCCGTAGTTGTACTGTCAGTGATGTTGCTTGCCGGTGCTGATCATGCATGGAGTCAGAGCAACGGCTATCCCAACCGATCTGTCAAAATCGTGCTGCCGTTTCCGCCTGGTGGCGTAGCGGATGTCGTCGGGCGATTGGTCGCGCAAAAATTGTCCGAGAGTCTCGGCCAGAGTTTCGTCATCGAGAATCGCGGCGGGGCCAGTGGCAATATTGGAGCCACAGTGGTGCAGGACGCGACGCCGGATGGCTATACGCTGATGATCACCAGCTCGAGTTTCCTGATCAATCCGGGACTGCAGAAGGTGCCTTACAAGCCGATCGAGGGCTTTGCGCCGATCAGTGTCCTCAGCGCTTCGCCGAGCATTCTGGCCATCCATCCGGGCCAATCGTCCAAAAGCGTGAAAGAGCTGATCGACGCAGTGAAGAAAGAGCCGGGCAAGCACAGCTATGCCTCTGCCGGTGTTGGTTCGACGCCGCACCTGCAGGGCGAGATGTTCAAGCAGGCCTATGGTCTTGACATGGTACATGTGCCTTTCCCCGGTGGCGCTCCCGCGTTGCAATCCGCAGTTGGCGGGCACACGCCGATCGTCATTGCCGCACTCGCGCCCGCCATTCCGTTGGTGAAGGGCGGTGAGTTGCGTGCACTCGCGATCATTGGACCCAAACGGGTTTCTGCGTTGCCGGATGTGCCGACCATGACCGAAGCGGGTTTGCCAGGGCAGGAAGCGGAGACCATTCTGCTTGCGCTTGCGCCGAAAGGGACGCCGAAGGAGATCGTCGATCGGCTGTCGCGGGAGATCAGCAAGATCGTTGCAATGCCTGATGTCGTGCAAAAGCTGGATGGGCTCGGTTTTTCTCCCATGGGAACGACTCCCGAACAAACGGCCGAGCGCATCAAGAGCGAACTCGACATGTGGGCCAAGGCGATCAAGGACGCGAAGATCGAGAAATAATCAGGGCCGTTCGAATGCGGACCAATTGAATGAATTGGTCCGCTCGCCCTGTTAAGCGAGCGCTCCGAAAGCGTTCTCCGGCTCATTCCGGGGCGCGGGTTAAGGCCCGCGAACCCGGAATCCTGCAACAGCATTGAAAGACTTGAGCGGATTCCGGGTTCGCGTGATGCGCGTCCCGGAATGACCAACTGCAGGTCCCCGCTTTCGCCGGGACGAGCGGATAATTGTAAACGTGCGCTAAGCCGACGCTTCTTCCAGTTCTGCGCTGGCGCCGAGCCATTCCTCTTCGGCCTGTTCGAGCTTGCTTGCGGCGTCCGCGCGGGCCTTCGAGGCTTGCGCGGCCTTGACCGGGTCGGTCGTGAACAGTGTCGTCAGCGAAGCATCGAGCTTTTCGATTTCGGCGGTGAGGCGTTTGACGCGATCTTCCGCGGTGGCAATGCGCTTGCGCAGAGCCGCCAGTTCGGTACGCTTTTCCGGTGTTGACTTGTTCGATGCCGGTTTGGCGGCCGCCTTGCCGTTGGCATTCTTGCGCGCATCGCTGCCGTTTCCTGACAGGATCAGACCACGATAATCGTCGAGGTCGCCTTCATAGGCGCCAACCTTGCCGTCGCGCACGATCCAGAGACGATCGACGCAGGCTTCCAGCAGGAAGCGATCGTGCGAAACGAGGATCACTGCGCCGGGATAATCGTTGATCGCTTCGATCAATGCAGCGCGGCTGTCGATATCGAGATGGTTGGTCGGTTCGTCGAGAATGACGAGGTGCGGATTGTAGAAGGTGGCGAGGCCAAGCATCAATCGCGCTTTCTCGCCACCGGACAAGGTAGCGACCAGACTGTCGGCGCGTGGTCCGGAGAAGCCGATGGCGCCCGCCTTGGCGCGGACCTTCGCTTCCGGATCGTCCCGCATCAGCCGGCGCACGTGATCGTAGACGCTCTGGTCTTCATGCAGTTCGTCGAGCTGATGCTGCGCGAAATAGGCCACGCGCAACTTGTCGGCGCGGGTAATGTCGCCGCCCATCGGTGCGAGGCGCTCCGCCAGCAGCTTCACCAGCGTGGACTTGCCGTTGCCGTTGGCGCCGAGCAGAGCAATGCGATCGTCATTGTCGATACGCAGCGAGAGATTGCGCAGGATCGGCTTGCCGGGTTCGTAGCCGACCGACACGCCATCCAGCGCGATGATCGGCGGCGACAACAGCTTGTCCGGAGACGGCAGGATGATCGGCCGCACGTCATCTGAGATCGATGCGCTGGTCGGCTCAAGCTTGGCCAGCATCTTCAGGCGCGACTGCGCCTGACGCGCTTTCGATGCCTTGGCGCGGAAGCGATCGACGAAGGCCTGCAGATGCTTGCGCTGCGCCTCCTGCTTCTTGGCGAACTTGGCATCCTGCATCTGCTTCTCGCGGCGTTGCCGTTCGAACGATGAATAGCCGCCGCGATAGAAGGAGAGCTTGCCGTTCTCCAGATGCAGGATGGAATCCACCGCATTGTCGAGCAGGTCGCGATCGTGACTGATGACGATGACGGTGTGCGGATAACGGGCGAGGTGATCCTCGAGCCAGAGCGTGCCTTCGAGGTCGAGATAGTTGGTCGGCTCGTCGAGCAGCAAAAGGTCCGGCTGCGTGAACAGCACCGCGGCCAGCGCGACGCGCATCCGCCAGCCGCCGGAGAATTCCGAGATCGCGCGCGCCTGATCCTCCGTCGAGAATCCGAGGCCGGAGAGGATCGCCGCCGCGCGGGCGGGCGCGGAGTGGGCGTCGATATCGACCAGCCGCATCTGGATATCGGCGATGCGCTGCGGGTCGGTGGCGTGTTCCGCTTCGTCGAACAGGGCCTTGCGCTCGGTATCGGCGCTCAGCACCACGTCGAGCAGGCTGTCCGGGCCGGAGGGCGCTTCCTGTAACAGGCGGCCGACCTTGGCGCGCTGGCGCACGGTGATGGTGCCGCTCTCGGCGGCGAGCTGGCCGGTCAGCACGTTGAACAGCGTGGTCTTGCCGGTGCCGTTGCGGCCGACGAGACCGGCGCGCGCGCCCGCCGGCCCCCGCCCGGGGGTTTAGTCGGGGG
>JAFAFP010000119.1 GCA_023423415.1 Pseudomonadota bacterium
GGCGGGCACCCAGAGCTAAGAACTGGATTCCCGCATTCGCGGGAATGAGCGGGCGGTTTATTTCACACCAGCAAACCCATATTTCGCCAAAATGCCCTGCCCTTCGGACGACAATATGAATGCGGCCAACTTTTCCGCATTCGCCGACGCACCATTAACGACGGTCAGTCCATAATCCGCACCGACTGCGAGTTCATCCGGCAGCGCAACCATCTGCTGTCCCGGATTCTCCCGCTGCGCCACAAGCGCGCCGGTGCAATAGGTGAGGAAGATATCGGCCTCGTCGGCCGCGACCAGAATCCCATACAAATTCCGGTCAGGGGTCGGCGCTGGCGAATTTGGCCCACCGGTCAATTGCAGCGCCTTGGCAACAAGAGCATCGTTCGCACCCGGTTTCAAGGCATCGGCCCGCTTGAACACCTCGAACGCATAGTCGCCGGACGGATCGGCCTTCGGCGTTGAGGTGCCAAGCTTGATCGCAGGATCGAGCATGCGCTCAAGCAGATTCGCAGGCGTCACAATAAGACCCGGCTTCACCAGCGCGCAAAGCCGGTTGCGCGTGAACAACTGCACCGGCCCGGCCTTGCCGGCTTTCGCCAGCGCCGCCGGGTGTTCCATATTAGCGGACGCGAACACTTCGGCCTTTGCTCCGTTTGCAATCTCGTCACGCAGCAAGCCGGACGGACCATACTTCGCCTGCACTTTCATGCCCGACGATTTTTCGTATGCAGTCGAAACATCAGTGAGTGCACCGCGCAGACTTCCCGCGGCGTGGAGGAGGACGGTGTCTGAGGCGCGGGTGGGAGTGGACATTGCAATGATCAATATCGCGATTGAGGAAAATAGCCTGCGCATCGGGCAACCTGATAAGAGCTTGCGGCTTTTCTTCCCTCTCCCCGTACTTACGGGGAGAGGGTGGTGAGCATCGAAGATGCGAGCCGGGTGAGGGGCACTTGTTCAAATAGCTGACAAGCCCCTCACCCGCCTCGCTCGACAAGTCTCGCGAGGCACCCTCTCCCCGCTAAAGCGGGGAGAGGGAAGAAAGCAGAAAGCGGGGAGAGAAAAGAAAACCTCACACGCCCTGCGCGGTGGCGTTCGGGAAGAACAGTTGCTGGCCGTTGATCTTGTAATCGGCGATCGCCTTTTGGCCTTCCGGTGAAATCAGCCAGTCGATGAACGCCTGGCCTTCGGCCTTCTTCACATTCGGATGCTTCTCCGGATTGACCAGAATGACGCCATATTGGTTGAACAGCTTGTTGTCGCCTTCGACGACGATGTCGAGGTCGCCGCGGTTCTTGAAGTTGAGCCAGGTGCCGCGATCGGACAGCACATAGGCGTTCGATCCCGAAGCGGTGTTGAGCGCAGCGCCCATCCCCTGCCCGATCTCCTTGTACCAGGGGCCCAAATCTTTCGTGCCCTTGTCGGCGCCGGCGACATCGATGCCCGCGGCTTTCCAGAGATTAAGCTCGGCAACATGCGTGCCGGACTTGTCGCCGCGCGAGATGAATGGCGCCTGCTTGCTCTTGATCGTCTTCAGCGCTGCGACGATGTCCTTCGATCCCTTGACGCCGGCGGGATCGTTCTTCGGTCCGATCAGAACGAAGTCGTTATACATGACCGGATTGCGCTTCACGCCGTGGCCTTCCGAGACGAATTTTTCTTCCTGTCCCTTGGCATGGACGAACACCACGTCGGCGTCGCCGCGCCGGCCGGTATCGAGCGCCTGGCCGGTGCCTTGCGAAACAACCTTCACGTCGATGCCGGTCTTCTTCTTGAACAGCGGCAGCAGATGACCGAACAGACCGGAATCGGTCGTCGATGTCGTCGACGAGACGACAATCGATTTGTCCTGCGCGAAAGCGGGTGAGCCGAGTGCAATCAGCGCGGCCGCGCCAAGCGCGATGATGTTGCGACGTGAGATCATGGTGGTCCTCCGGATTGATTTCTCAAACAAGCAGTTCACCGGCGACGAAACGACGTGCAGCGTCCGTCTTCGGCGAGGTGAAGAAAGTCTGGGTGTCTGCGATTTCGACGATGCGTCCTCTGTTCATCAGGACGATGTCGCCGCCGAGCCGTCGCGCCTCGCCAAGATCGTGCGTCGACATGACGATCTTGATGCCGCGCGCCGCAATGTTCTGAATGATGTCTTCGGTCGCCTTGGTCGCCGCAGGATCGAGACTCGCGGTCGGCTCATCGAGAAACAGGATCTCCGGCTCCTTTGCGAGCGCACGCGCGATCGCCAGCCGCTGCTGCTCGCCGCCGGACATGCGGCGCGCCGGACGATCGCCGCGGCCGGTCAGACCAACAAGCGCCAGCAGTTTCTCGGCGCGCTCGTTTCGCTCCGCGCGCGGCACGTCCGCTGCGGCCAGTGCGTAGCGCAGATTGCCGAGCGCCGAGCGCCGCAACATCACCGGCCGTTGAAACACGATCGCGCGGCGCAGCGGCGGCACGTCGCTCCGACCGCCGAAGGTGACACGGCCACGCGTCGGCGGAACAAGACCCATCGCGACGCGCATCAGGCTGGTTTTGCCGGAACCGTTCGGTCCGACGAGCACCGTCGGAGCACCGGTTCCGAGCATGAGCGTGACGTTGTCGAGGATCGTCACCTCGCGCGCGAGCAACGAGACGTCTTCGAGCATGACAGGGAGATCGGTGGGCGGCGCGCGCATGCTCATCACCCGGCGTAGCGCTCGCCGGCCCGGCGCATCGCCCAGGCCAGAGCATTCACGATCATCACCAATGTCAGCAGAATAATGCCAAGACCAATGGCCAGCGGAAGGTCGCCTTTCGACGTTTCAAGCGCGATCGCCGTGGTCATGACGCGGGTGAAGCCGTCGATATTGCCGCCGACAATAATGACGGCGCCGACCTCCGCCGCCGCCCGTCCGAAGCCCGCGAGCAGCGCCGTCACCAAGCTGTAGCGGCCGTCGCGAATCAAGGTCACTACCCGTTGCAACGGTCCGACATTCATCGCGTCGAGTTCGTCGCGATACTCCGCATAGAGATCCTCGATGGTTTGCCGCGCCAAAGCTGCGATGATCGGCGCGACCAGAATGGTCTGCGCGATGATCATCGCGGTGGGTGTGAACAGAATGCCAAGCGCGCCGAGCGGCCCAGAACGCGACAGAAGAAGATAGACGAGAAGGCCGACCACCACCGGAGGAAGGCCCATCAACGCGTTCAGAATGACGATAACGGCATTGCGGCCGCGGAATTTCGTCAATGCAATCAAGGCCCCGAACGGTATCCCGATCAGGGCGGCGCAGGCGACCGCGGACAGACTGACGATCAGCGACAGCTTCACGATCGCGAGCAACGCCGGGTCTGCCCGCAGGATCAGATCAAGGGCTGAAGTGTCTGTCGGCACAGGATTTTTGTTGCATTGGTAGATGGATGGGTCAATTTTCGGAGCAGGTTCATGTTTGCGCAGGTTTGTTCATGCCGGAATTGCTCAATACCGACGAGGCGGCCGTCTATTTGCGGCTCAGCGAGCGCAAGCTCTACGAACTGGTCGCAGCCGGCACGATCCCCTGCAGCAAGGTCACCGGCCGCTGGCTGTTTCCGAAGGCCGCGCTCGACCGCTGGGTCGCGTCGGGGATGGCTTCCGGTTTGAAATCGCTGGACAATCCGGCGCCGCCCATTGTCGGCGGCAGCCACGACCCGCTGTTGGAATGGGCATTACGGGAAAGCGGTTGCGGCCTCGCCAGCCTGCCGGAGGGCTCGGAAGCCGGGCTGCTCCGCCTTGCGCGGCGCGAGGTGATCGCGGCAGCCATCCACCTACATCCGCTGCACGGCGACCACGACCGCGCCAATATCGATGCCGTCGCCGACGCGCCAGGCTTGCACGATGCCGTGGTGATCGGATTTTCCTTGCGCGAACAAGGGCTTGTGGTCGAACCCGGCAATCCGCTCGGCATCCAGGATATCGCGCAATTAGCCCATTCCGGGTTGCGGATCGCCCGTCGCCAGGACGGCGCGGGCGCTCAATTGCTGCTGCTGTCAGTGCTGGCAGGTGCCGGGATTGATCCGGGTACACTTGCTTTCGTTCGGCCGGATTGCGTGACCGGGACCGACATCGCCGACCGGATCAGGCGCGGTCAGGCCGATTGCGGCATCGCCACGCGATCGGTCGCGCAAGCCGCCGGGATGGGTTTTGTGCCGCTGATCTGGGAGCGGTTCGATCTCGTTCTGCGCCAGCGCGACTATTTTCTGCCCGGTCCATCGGCCTTGTTCGGCTTTGTTCGGTCGGATCGTTTCCGCCAGCGGGCGGCAGAACTTGGCGGCTACGATCTGTCGGTCTGCGGCCAGATCCGCCTGGTCAACTGACCGATCCCGCCCGCACCATTAATCGTCTGTGCATCACCGCCGTTTCTCTTGATAAATCCAGCAGATGCAGTCAAAAGACCCGCGCTGGAGAGGTGGCCGAGTGGCTGAAGGCGCACGCTTGGAAAGCGTGTATACGG
>JAFAFP010000192.1 GCA_023423415.1 Pseudomonadota bacterium
CAGTAAGGTAGGGCCCAGCGCCTCCCGGCGCTCCATCAACGAGAATGGCTGTTAGCCGGAAATAGGAATAAAGTCAATATGCGAGATGCTATGCTTCGCCGATACGCTTGCTAGGGTTGCGCTTTTCAGGGCGGCCACATGCCGACAATTGCTTATTTTCTCGGAATTGCGATTGCGATGTATTATCGCGACCACAATCCACCGCATATTCATGTTATCTACCAAGGCTATGAGGCGCTGATTGCGATCGATGACGCGCGCGTATTGCGTGGCAAACTGCCACCAACCGTCATGCTGATTATTCGACGATGGGTCACGCTGCGCCGGGATGACTTGTTCGCAAACTGGGAGCGCGCAAGGAAACACGAAGCGCTCGAGCGAATTGCGGGACCGGACGACAATGCTGATTAAAGTGCGCAAGGCAAAGGTTCTGGGTGACTATCGGCTCGCCATCGAATTCTCCGATGACATGATGGGGGAGCGCGACTTTTCCTTCATCAAGAATGAGACCGGACCGATGCTGGAGCCTCTGAAAGAGCCGGCTTATTTCAAGCGCGTGTTCGTCGAAGACGGCGTGCTGACCTGGCCCAATGGCTATGATTGGGACCCGATGGCGTTGCACGACGAGATGAAAGACGCGGGCGAACTGCGGCCGGTGGGAGACGCGGCGGAGTAACGCCGCCCAATTTAGATATTATATTTGTGCTGATTGCCGAAGGCGTTGGGGGCGTCATGTCAAAACTGCCTGTATCGATAGTTGCCGTTGATGTTGAAACCACGGGATTTTATTCAAGTGATCGTATAGTGAGTTTGGGTGCATGCCGTGTAAGAGCGGAAAATTTTGTGAACGGTGAGCTAGCAGTTGAGTGCTTGCACATCATTGTCGATCCCGGAAAGAAAAGCCATCCCAGGGCTGAAGAAGTTCACGGATACTCCGATTGGGTCTTGCGGCACCAAGATCCGTTTTCCAAACATGCGCAAACAGTAAGCGACTTTATCGCGAGTGGGGACATCGTTGTCGCGCACAATGCGAGCTTCGATTTAGAGTTCATCGCCAAGGAATATCGTGCGCTAGGACAAAAAGAGCCCGGCGTGCGCTCTTATTGTACGATGAATGGTTATAGGAGCGTGAGACAGGGGCGAGCCTCACTTAACGCCGTTTGTGCAGAGATGGGATTGAGTAGAGTTGGAAAGCGGCATGGTGCCCTTGAGGATGCCTGGTTGGCATTGATGGCGTATCTTTGGCTCCATCAAGTTCCGAGGAAGCATATTCAGCCATTCGCAAAGCTTGCCGACATTGGATTGCCGATTATGCCGGCCAACTTCAGAGAGCCGCCTCCGTTGCCTGATGGGCCATTGCCGCGTCGTAGCAGGCGAGTCACAGAAAACGTGAACAGCTACACCAATTCGCCAATAAAAGATGCGTTATTGAGGGAGGTGAGGCCAACGGCCATTTTGCTTCTTGAAATAGCGAGAGCAGATCAGTCAATGGCTGCAGAAGAGGTCGATATTCTGACCTCAATCGTCAGAGCAACGAAAGAAAGATTAGGTCTCGACGTCAGTGATGAAGTCGAGCATCAAATACTGGCCGAACTTTTCGTTATTGAATTAAGCCAGAACTTGCTTACGCGCGCCGCGCGTTCGCTATGCGAAAATCCTGCGGCTCGTGAAGCGTTTCCGCGGTGGCTAGCAACTATGGCAACCGCTGACGGCGGATTATCAGCCGCCAAGCGAGAGAGTGTCGACAGAGTTAAGGCCGCAATTAGAAGAGTGTTGCCGAAGTAGTGCTAGTTACACATCCACCTTCAACGCAGCAATGAACGCCTCCTGCGGGATATCGACCTTCCCGTACTGGCGCATCTTCTTCTTGCCTTCCTTCTGCTTCTCCAGAAGTTTGCGCTTACGCGTGGCGTCGCCGCCGTAGCATTTCGCGGTCACGTCCTTGCGCAGCGCGCGCACGGTTTCGCGGGCGATCACCTTGCCGCCGATGGCGGCCTGGATCGGGATCTGGAACATGTGCGGCGGGATCAACTCCTTCATCTTCTCGACCATGGCGCGGCCACGGCCTTCGGCGCGCGTCCGGTGCACCAGCATCGCCAGCGCATCGACCGGCTCGGCATTGACCAGGATCTGCATCTTCACAAGATCCGCCGGCTTGTAGTCGGTCAGGTGATAGTCGAACGACGCATAGCCCTTTGAGATCGATTTCAGGCGGTCGTAGAAATCGAACACCACTTCGTTGAGCGGCAGATCGTATTTCGCCATCGCGCGGTTGCCGACATAGGTCAGCTCTTTCTGGATGCCGCGGCGGTCCTGACACAGCTTCAGCACCGAGCCGAGATATTCGTCCGGGGTCATGATCGTGGCTTCGATCCAGGGCTCCTGAATCTCCTCGATCTTCACCACGTCCGGCATATCGACCGGGTTGTGAATCTCGATCTGCGAGCCGTCGGTCATTGTCATCTTGTAGATGACGCTCGGTGCGGTCGCGATCAGGTCGAGATTGAATTCGCGCTCCAGCCGCTCCTGGATGATTTCGAGATGCAGCAGGCCCAAGAATCCGCAGCGGAAGCCGAAGCCGAGCGCGGCTGAGGTTTCCATTTCGAACGAGAAACTGGCGTCGTTCAGGCGCAGCTTACCCATCGCCGCGCGCAATTCCTCGAACGCGGCGGCATCGACCGGGAACAGGCCGCAGAACACCACCGGGATCGCCGGCTTGAAGCCGGGCAGCGGTTCGGTCACGGGCTTGCGCGAATCGGTGATGGTGTCGCCGACGCGGGTGTCGGCTACTTCCTTGATCGAGGCGGTGAAGAAGCCGATCTCGCCCGGCCCCAGTTGGTCGACTTCGACCTTCTTCGGTGTGAACACGCCGACGCGGTCCACGTCATAGGTCGCGCCCGTACCCATCATCTTGATGGTGTCGCCTTCCTTCAGCGTGCCGTCGACGATCCGCACCAGCACGATGACGCCGAGATAGACGTCGTACCAGGAGTCCACGAGCAGCGCCTTCAGCGTCGCGTTGCGGTCGCCCTTCGGCGCCGGCAGCCGGTTGACGATCGCTTCCAGCACGTCGGGGATGCCGATGCCGGTCTTGGCGGAAATCGGGATCGCGTCCGACGCGTCGATGCCGATCACGTCCTCGATCTGCTGCTTGACCTTTTCCGGTTCGGCGGCGGGCAGATCGACCTTGTTCAGGACCGGCACGATTTCATGGTTGTTGTCGATCGCCTGATACACGTTGGCGAGCGTCTGCGCTTCGACGCCCTGCGAGGCATCGACCACCAGCAGCGAGCCCTCGCAGGCGGCGAGCGAGCGGTTCACCTCATAGGCAAAGTCGACGTGACCGGGCGTGTCGATCAGGTTGAGGATGTAGGTCTTGCCATCGGCCGCCTTGTAGGCCAGGCGCACGGTCTGCGCCTTGATGGTGATGCCGCGTTCGCGCTCGATATCCATCGAGTCGAGGACCTGCTCCTTGCCGGCCATCTCGCGCGCGTCGAGGCCGCCGGTGAGCTGGATCAGCCGGTCGGCCAGGGTGGATTTCCCGTGGTCGATGTGCGCGACGATGGAAAAGTTGCGAATGTTGTCGATGGTTGCCGCTGTCATGGGCGGCGGGATAGCATTGCGCGAAAAGCCCTACAAGGAACGAGTACGGCACCGTAAAAGCGGGGCCGAAACAGGGGCCAAAAACAAGAATGTCGAGGAACCGCCGATGCTGAGAATCCGGCCCGCCGTGGAGGCCGACCTGCCCGCAATTCTTGCGATCTACAATGACGCCGTGATGAAGACCACGGCGATCTGGAACGAGGCGCCGGCCGATCTGGAAAACCGGCAGGCCTGGTTCGCGACCCGGCGCGGCGCCGGTTTTCCGGTGCTGGTGGCCGATGACGGGCACTCGCACGGGCAGGTTCTCGGCTATGGCAGCTTCGGCGAATTCCGGCCGTTCGAGGGCTATCGGATGACGGTCGAGCACTCGGTCTATGTGCTGGAGCAGGCGCAGGGCCGCGGGGTGGGCAAAATGCTGCTCAAAGCGCTGATCGAGGAGGCGCGGCACATGGGCAAGCGGGTGATGGTCGGGGCGATCGACGCCAGCAATTACACCTCGCTCGCCCTGCACGAGACCATGGGCTTCGAGGAAACCGGCCGCATGCCCGGCGTCGGCGAGAAATTCGGCAAGCGGCTGGATCTGGTGCTGGTGCAGTTGATGCTGTGAGATTTCTTCCTCACTCTTGCAGGTGGGGCGATGGTTGGGTAAGCGCTGACTGCATCAGCGTTCCACCCCACTTTACTGATAGGTATTCAAAGCGGGCTGTAAGCCTTGTTAAGTGCAGGCATTTGACCGTCCAAAAGTCTAGACTGATTCATCCAGCCGCGCTCAATCGCGGCAACCTTTGCAGGATCATCAATAAGATAATCAAACCAAAATGGTACGCCGAATTCGGTCCCTCGTCGCTTTCCTTCCGTATCCAAGTGGTCTCCCATACGATTTCGTACACTCTTGGTTGCTAGGCCGACATACAAGACATCCCCGTTGTAGGTAACCAGAGCGTAACATCCTAGTTTATCAGGCACAGTTACATGGTGCGACCAAGCGAACCGCGTCCTGTCATTAGTTTTTGGTGATAGCTGTTCCACCCGCATATAATCCTCACAACTGAACGCTGCTCGCATTATCTTGAACGTTGATGGCAAGGCTGAGTGCGTTTGCTAGCTTTCCGATTGCACCAGCTTCTCCGTAGATCGCCGCTATCGTCCATGACCAATGTGCGAGCGTGCCCCGGATAAGCGCTGGAAGCTTGTGCGTCAGGCAAAACAAAAATGGCCGGGCGATTGCCCGGCCATTTGCATTGCGACGAGATCGATTTGTCGATCAATACCGGTAATGCTCCGGCTTGTAGGGGCCTTCCTGCTTCACGCCGATATAGTCGGCCTGATCCTTGCGCAGCTCGGTGAGCTTCACGCCGATCTTGGCGAGATGCAGCCGCGCGACCTTTTCGTCGAGCGACTTCGGCAGCACGTAGACTTCCTTCTTGTACTTGCCGTCCTTGTTGTTGGCGTAGAGTTCGATCTGCGCCAGGGTCTGGGTGGTGAACGACGCCGACATCACGAAGGACGGATGGCCCATCGCGTTGCCGAGGTTCACGAGGCGACCTTCGGACAACATGATGATGCGGTGACCGTCCGGGAATTCGATCTCGTCCACTTGCGGCTTGATGTTGGTCCACTTCAGGTTCTTCAGCGAGGCGATCTGGATCTCGTTGTCGAAGTGGCCGATGTTGCAGACGATGGCGCGATCCTTCATCGCGCGCATGTGCTCGATCGTGATAATGTCCTTGTTGCCGGTCGCGGTGACGAAGATGTCGGCAATTGGAGCGGCCTCTTCCATCGTCACGACCTGATAGCCTTCCATCGCCGCCTGCAATGCGCAGATCGGATCGATTTCGGAAACCATCACGCGGCAGCCGGCCTGGCGCAGCGAAGCGGCTGAGCCCTTGCCGACGTCGCCGAAGCCGGCGACCATTGCGACCTTGCCCGACATCATCACGTCGGTGCCGCGGCGGATGCCGTCGACCAGCGATTCACGGCAGCCATAGAGGTTGTCGAACTTCGACTTGGTGACCGAGTCGTTGACGTTGATGGCAGGCCACAGCAGCGTGCCGGCCTTCTGCATGTCGTAGAGGCGATGCACGCCGGTGGTGGTCTCTTCCGACACGCCCTTGATCGAGTCGGCGATCGCCTGGAAGTAGCCCTTCGGCTTTTCCTTGAGCTGCTTCTTGAGCAGCGCGAAGAACACTTCCTCTTCTTCCGAACCCGGCTTGTCGAGGAACGCGGTGTCGCCCTTCTCGGCGCGCAGGCCGAGGTGGACGTACATGGTCGCGTCGCCGCCGTCATCGAGGATCATGTTCGGATGCAAGGATTCACCAGGCTTTGCGCCGTGCCAGTCGAACAGCTTGGCGGTGTAGTCCCAGTAATCCTTCAGCGTCTCGCCCTTCACGGCAAACACCGGAATGCCGGCAGCGGCAATGGCGGCAGCGGCGTGATCCTGAGTCGAATAGATGTTGCAGGAGACCCAGCGGATGTCGGCGCCGAGCGCCGCGAGCGTCTCGATCAGCACGCCGGTCTGAATGGTCATGTGCAGCGAGCCGGCGATGCGTGCGCCCTTCAGCGGCTGCTTCGGGCCGTATTCCTCGCGGGTGGCCATCAGGCCGGGCATTTCGGTCTCGGCCAGCGAGAGTTCCTTTCGGCCGAAATCGGCGAGGCCGATATCGGCAACGATGTAGTCGGAAAAGCCGGGCTTCTTGGCGGTAGCTGCGGTCATGACGCTCCCTTGACGCTAGCGGTCGGTAACGATTGGCGGAAATGATCGCGGCGCACCGATGGGGCGCCGCCGTCGGGGGCAGCCTATAGCAGGGCTGGCCCGGTCAGACAATGACCATATAAAGATTTCTTTATGTCTGCGCTACGCCATGGGACTTGTCATGCGGAGGGACTTGTCATGCGGACAGACATGTAACATACACAGTTACATGAAATACGACAGCCGATTGTCGGGCGTCCTGCATGTGCTTTTGCACATGGCAGAGATGAACGGTTCAACCACCTCCGAAACATTGGCCAAGATGATGGACACCAACCCGGTCGTGGTGCGGCGAATCATGGCCGGCCTCCGGGAGAAGGGATACGTCCGCTCCGAGAAAGGGCATGGCGGCGGCTGGACGCTGGCTTGCGACCTGTCGCAGGTGACATTGCGCGACATCTACACGGCGCTGGGCCGTCCTTCCCTTCTTGCCATCGGTCATCGCACGAAGACCCCGGCCTGTCTCGTCGAGCAGGCGGTCAACGCATCGCTCGGTCAGGCCTTTCACGACGCGGAGGCGTTGCTGCTATCGCGCCTTGGAGACGTCACGCTGGCCGCACTCAGCGCGGACTTCCACAAGCGCCTCGCGGCCCGCGCTGAATCGCATGCGCTGGAGCGCAAGACGTCATGAATGACCTGCTGGCTCCGTTCGCCGATCCCAAGGTTGTTGCCCGCTACGCCGAGGGACCACCGCGCTTCGTTCCAGGTTTCTCCGACCTGCACCGGATGGCTGCTATCCTGCTCGCGGAACGCGCGCCGCGGGATGCTCGCGTCCTGGTTCTCGGCGCGGGCGGTGGACTGGAGTTGAAAGCGTTTGCCGAAGCTCACGCCGGCTGGACATTCGATGGCGTCGATCCTGCACCCGAAATGTTGAAGCTGGCGCGACATACGCTTGGGCCCAGCGCATCGCGTGCGACACTGCATGAAGGCCTTATCGATATTGCGCCGGAAGGGCCTTTCGATGCTGCGGTCTGTCTTCTGACGCTGCACTTTCTTCCCGCAGACGAAAGGCGTCGCACGGTGATAGAAATCCACCGGCGTCTCAAGCCTGGCGCGCCCTTCGTCGTCGCGCATTCCAGCTTTCCGCAGGAAGAAGACGAAAAGGGCCTTTGGCTCTCGCGCTATGCCGCGTTCGCGGTTGCTTCGGGCGCCAATCCGGACAACGTGGGAAAGATGCGTGCGGCGGTCGAGGCGCATCTGCATCTGCTTGCACCCGAACAGGATGCGACCGTCCTGCGCGATGCCGGGTTTTCAGATGTCAGCCTGTTCTATGCGGCGTTCACGTGGCGCGGCTGGGTGGCTTACGCGTGATGGCGAGGCTTGCTTCGTCGGGGCGACAAGCGTTGCTCAATCGTCTTCGTCGAAGCGGCCGCCGATCAGGCTCTCGATGGCATCGACGACCTCCGCGGCTTCTTTGCCGCGTGCCTCCACGGTGATGGTCGAGCCGGGCCCGGCCGCCAGCATCATCAGGCCCATGATCGAAGTGCCGCCGACGGTTTCGCCGCCACGGGTGACCGTCACGTCGGCGTCGAACCGTTCAACCGTTTGCACGAATTTGGCCGAAGCGCGCGCATGCAGGCCCTTCTTGTTACAGATGGACAGCTCGCGGATGATTGCCCCGTCGCTGCTCATTTTCCGGCAAGCACCCTGCTGGCGATCGTGACGTATTTGCGTCCGGCATCCTGCGCGGCGGACACGGCCTCCGGCAGGGGCAGGTCGCTGCGCACTTTGGCGAGCTTCACCAGCATAGGCAGGTTGATCCCCGCAACAACCTCCACTTTGGGTTGGCTCATGCAGGAAATGGCGAGATTCGACGGCGTGCCGCCGAACATGTCGGTCAGGATCGCAACACCGTTGCCATCATCGACACGCTTCACCGCTTCGATAATGTCTTTGCGTCGCTGCTCGACATCATCGTCGGGGCCGATGGTTATGGCTTCGATCTGCTTCTGCGGACCGACCACATGCTCAAGCGCCGAGCGGAATTCCACGGCAAGGCGACCGTGGGTGACAAGAACAAGGCCGATCATCAAGAACTCCGGCGGGCGCAATTTGCTACGCGGGCGCCGCACGAAAGGGCGCTCATCTTGACCATCCGAAAACCCATTGCAAGGCCCGCCCGGGTATTTACGGAAGTATGTTGCGACGCGGTAAATAAGAAAGCCATCACCGGTTTACGAGAGGATGCGCAGAATGGCTGCTGAATGTTTCGGGCGTTAAATACCGGAATTGGCAGCAAGAAAGGCAAAAATCTTCGAACCTTCGTCAACGCCGGGTGCGACCGGAAGCCGCGCAAGGGAGATTCCGCGGACCTCCGTGGCAAGGTCAGTTTCCTGTGGAAGACGCAAGGCACCAGCCGTTCCAAGGTCTACCACCAGAGACACAACGGCCACCGGCTCATACGGCAGCCGGACGATGCCGACGCCCCGGACTTCAATGAGGCCTTCAAGCGCTTTGGCCGGCCGCATCAGCAGCCGGCCATGGGCCGGTTCAAGGTGGATCCGGTCGTCGCCAACGAGGCGGGCAAAGCCCAGGTCCGTCGAATGCAGGAGCGACCAGGCGAGGTGTGATTTCCCGGAGCCGGATGGGCCGCGAATGAGGATGCCGCGGTGGCCGAGCAGGACGGCTGAGGCATGAATGGTGGGTTCCATCGCGACCCTGCCCCCTATGCGCTTCGATCAGGCCGCCGGCAGCCGGACGATGAAGCGCGCGCCAAGCACCAGCGGGTCGGCGCCATCATGGGTCGGTACACCGCATCGGTTCTCCGCCCAGATCTTTCCGCCATGCGCTTCGATGATCTGCTTGGAGATCGACAGGCCAAGACCGGAATTGTTGCCGAATCCCTGGTGCGGACGGTCGGTGTAAAAACGCTCGAAGATTTTCTCGAAAGCCTCGGGTCCGATACCGGGACCATCATCATCAACGATGATCTCGACAAAGTTCTTCATCCGCCGCGCGGTCACGCGCACGCTGCCGCCCGGGCTCGAGAACGAGCGCGCGTTGGCGATCAGATTGTCGATCACCTGGCCGATCCGCGAATCGTGACCTGAGACGGTGAAGGCATTTGGTCCGCCGCCTTCGAAACTCAGGCCGACCTGAATGCCGTCCTTCTGTTTGACCTGATTGGCGACAGAGACCACCGTCGTCAGTAGCGTATTGAGATTGACCGGGACGGATTCCTGCCGCTGCAACTCGGCGTCGAGGCGGCTGGCATCGGAGATGTCGGAGATCAACCGGTCAAGCCGGCGAATGTCGTGTTGAATCACCGCCATCAGCCGCTCCTGACTTTCGCGCGTCTTTGCAAGCGGAAGAGTCTCGACCGCCGAACGCATCGACGTCAGCGGGTTCTTCAATTCGTGCGCGACGTCGGCGGCGAAGCTTTCGATCGCCTCGATGCGGCTGTAGAGCACATTGGTCATTTCGCGCAGTGCGCCGGACAAGTCGCCGATCTCGTCGCGGCGTTTGGTGAAGTCGGGAATCTCGACGCGGGTGCGGACGCGTCGGCGCACCCGCTCGGCAGCATCCGCCAGTCGGCGCACTGGGCCGGCAATGGTGCGCGCGAGCAGCATGGACAGCACCGTCATGATGACAGCGGCCACCAGGAACACCTTGAAGATGGCGAGTCGTTCGGCGGCGACGCTCTGCTCGATATCGGCGCCTTGAGTTGACAACAGCAGCACGCCGCGAATGGCGCGAAAACGCTGCACCGGCGTTGCGACCGATATGATCACTTCACCGCGCTGATTGATGCGCACGATCGAATTGGTGTTGCCGTTCAGTGCGCCGGCGACTTCCGGATAACCCTTGCCGTTTTCGGGGCCGAGTTCGTGATAGATCGGCAGGTCCCCCTTCGCGAGCCATTTGCGAACGGAGTTCAGTTGCTTCTCGAAGAAGCCAGGCTTCTCGACCTGCGACGGCAGATCATAACGCAAGACATCGCCGCGGCCATACAGATTACGGCTGTCGAGCAGCAACACGCCCTCGCGATCATAGATGCGTGCGCGGGTATTGGTCGGCGAGATCAGGCGACGAAGGACCGGTGCGACGCGCTCGGGATTGATCGGAAATTCAAGCGCCGACGCGCTGTCCTCGGGACCATAGGTTTCGCCAAGCTGCAACTCGAGCAGGCGATCCGGATCGATGGTGATCGAGTCGGTCTCGACCGTCGCCGAGGCCGCGATTGCGCCGGCAATGATTTCAGCCTGGACCTGAAGGCTGCGAATCCGCGCCTCGATGAAGAAGGCGCGCGATTGCGACAGATAGAGAATGCCAACGAACAGCGCGAACAGGCCGGCGACATTGAGGAAGACGATACGCCGGGTGAGGCTCGAAGAGCCTTGGCTGATGAAATAGTGCCAATAGGCGCGCATCCGTTGAAGCAGGCCGCGCTTCTTCGAGAGTCCAAAGGGCTCGGTGCCCGCGCGATCGGCGGCCGAGCTCTGCTTTGCGACGTCCTTGGTCCGATCGAGCACGCTGCGTCGTCCGCCTTGGCTGAAAATTCCGGCTTGTCCTGCACTTTGGCAGAATGAAGCCTGCTAGGCCCCATTCTAGTCCAACGTCCTGCCGGTGTCAGATAAGCGGAATCAGGCTTCCTTGAAACGGTAACCGACGCCGTACAGGGTCTCGATCATGTCGAAATCGTCGTCGACCACCTTGAATTTCTTGCGTAGCCGCTTGATGTGGCTGTCGATGGTGCGGTCATCGACATAGACCTGATCGTCATAAGCGGCATCCATCAACGCATTGCGGCTCTTCACCACGCCGGGACGGCTGGCAAGCGCCTGCAGGATCAGGAATTCGGTGACGGTGAGCGTGACAGGCTCGCCCTTCCAGGTGCAGGTGTGGCGTTCGGGATCCATCCGCAGCAGACCGCGTTCCAGCACCTTGGCGGTATCGACCTCTTTCGGCGCTGTGCCGTCCTTGGGCGCACCACGGCGAAGCACCGCCTTCACACGCTCGACCAGGAGGCGCTGCGAGAATGGCTTCCGGATGAAATCGTCGGCACCCATCTTGAGCCCGAACAGCTCGTCGATTTCCTCGTCCTTGGAGGTGAGAAAAATCACCGGCATGTCGGTTTTCTGGCGCACACGCCGCAGCAACTCCATGCCGTCCATGCGCGGCATCTTGATATCCAGAATGGCAAGATCCGGCGGCGAGGACTTGAAGCCGTCGAGCGCGGACGCACCATCCGTATAGGTCATGATCCGGTAACCCTCGGCCTCAAGGGCGATGGAAACGGACGTAAGGATGTTGCGATCGTCGTCGACGAGAGCGATGGTCGGCATGACGCCTCTTTGTGTTCGTGACGGTAAAAAATCCCAGCGGGCTTGAAGCCCGGAAAGCTGGGCCGAAATGTGACTATTCGGCAACAACTCTATGATATGACGATCATAAACCGCTTTTGTTCCTGGAGCCACCGTGTCTGCCACAATGGTTAACCGTGCAGCGTGGGCGACGTATGCAGCCGCAACCTGATTTCAACCCGAAGATCGCAGCCAAGAAGCTGATGCGTGAGGCGCGGACGGGAGCATTGGCGACTCTGATGCCTGGGTCAGGCGATCCTTTTTGCTCGCTGGTCAATATTGCGAGTTCCGCCGACGGCGCGCCGCTACTTTTGATCTCAAGGCTTGCGATTCACACGAAAAATATCCTGGCCGACAGCCGCGTGTCCCTGATGCTGGACGAGCGGAAGGAGGGCGATCCGCTGGAAGGCGCACGGGTGATGCTGACGGGCCGGGCCGAAGTCACGACCGACCCGAATGATCGCCGCCGCTACCTGGCCCGTCAGCCGGAAGCGGAGATGTTCGCCGGCTTCGGCGATTTCGCCTTCTACAAGGTGGCGATCACCGCCGCGCATCTGGTCGCCGGCTTTGGCCGGATCGTCGACCTCAAGCCGCAGGACGTTCTGGTCGATTTGTCTGATGCGGATGAACTGCTGGCAGCGGAGGAGGGGGCCTCCGCGCACATGAACGAAGACCACGCTGATGCCTGCCGGCTTTACGCCACACGTCTCCTGGGTGCGCCCGACGGCGAGTGGCGGTGCGTCGGCTTCGATCCTGAGGGTCTGGAATTGCAGAACGGCCGCGTGGCGTTGCGACTGCCATTTCCGCAGCGGGTCAACGGCGCCGGCCCGTTGCGCGCGGTGCTGGTCAAGATGGCGGAGCAAGCCAGAGCAATCTGAAACGCGGTGATTGAACCGGAGGTGTTTCCGGTGCGACCCATCCAGGAGCCGGGTCACGCGGATTTGGATTGAACGCGATCTGTGTGAAGGCTCACCCCGTGTTATGGTCAGTGACTGCCCGATCGGATGAGAAGGTCCATGCCGCGCTTCGCAATGCTTGTGATTGCAGCCATGTTTTCACAATTGATGATCGCGACGACCGTGATGGCGCAATCGGCGAACCAGATCGAAGAGGCGCTCAAACCCAAAGCCGATCCGAACAAGCCTGTGACGCGGAGCCTGGGCGTTACTCGTTCGATCGCCAGTGATCCCCAAGCGGCGGCGGAGCGTCAGGTGCTCGACCGCGCCCGCACGCGGGCGATCTCCATCGAAGCGGTGCAGCCGGCCGCGAAGGAAGAGCGCGAACAGATCGCCGAAATCGTCAAAGGCAAGCCGAAGATCGATCTCGAAATCTATTTCGACTACAACTCCGATGCGATCGGGCCGAAAGCCATCGCGGCCGTGAATGCGCTCGGCGAAGCGCTGATCAAGCCCGGTCTCAAGGGCGGCACATTCGTCCTCAATGGACATACCGACGCGGCCGGCGGCGCCGAATACAATCTTGCGCTTTCGCATCGTCGCGCCCAATCGGTACGCCGGTATCTGATTGAGACTTACAAGATCGCGCCGGATACGCTTCTCGTTGCGGGCTTTGGCAAGGAGCGGCTGAAGTTCGCCGACCGGCCGCTTGCGGACCAGAACCGCCGCGTCGAGGTCGTGAACGCAACGCAATAAGTCCGCCGCACCAGCCTGCTGCATCATGATAAAGATGGCGGCCCGACCGGCCGTTTTTTTGTTGTCAGCGTGGGCGCGGTATCAGAGCACAAGCATCCTTAATGCGTTGTTTGCCCTTGTAAAGCCGGGTTTTATTGCGCTGCAACGACATCCTCTAGAGAATTGCGACTTCAAAACGCTTGGCATCGGCCCGGTGCGGCACTAATAAACCCGCGTGCGGCCCCGGGCGGGCCTATTGATCTTTCTCAATGTCCCACACCGACAGCGGCGTGAGAGTATTTGGCCCGAAAGGGCAGGTGAAGCGTTTTTCGGAGGCATTCCGTGCAGGAAACGGGCGTAAGGAACCAAGCTTACGGAGCGGATAAATTCGGTCTGAAGGATCTTCAGGCCGTGCATTGGAATTTGACCGATGCGCCGCTGTACGAGCACGCCATCGCTAAGGGCGAAGCCAATGTCGTGGCCGGCGGTGCGCTCTGTGCCGAGACCGGACATCACACCGGCCGTTCGCCGAAGGACAAGCACACGGTCGTCGACGACCTGACACGCGACAGCGTGTGGTGGGATGGCAACCGCAAGCTCTCGAAAGAGCATTTCGATAATCTGTATGCGGACTTCCTTGCCCACTGCAAAGGCAAGACCATGTTCGCGCAGGACCTTTATGGCGGCGCCGACAAGACCTATCGCATCAAGGTGCGCGTCTTCACCGAACTCGCCTGGCATTCGCTGTTCATCCGCACGCTGCTCATTCGTCCTGAGCTCGCCGACCTCGCCGGTTTCGTGCCGGAGATGACCATCATCGACCTGCCGTCGTTCCGTCCGGACGCTGCGCGGCACGGCGGCCGCGAAGGCTCCGACACGATGGTGGCGATCGATTTCACCCGCAAGATCGTGCTGATCTGTGGTTCGTCCTATGCAGGCGAGATGAAGAAGTCGGTGTTCACGACGCTGAACTTCTATCTGCCGGCGCAAGGCGTGATGCCGATGCATTGCTCCGCCAATGTCGGCCCCGATGGCGACAGCGCGCTGTTCTTCGGTCTTTCGGGCACCGGCAAGACCACGCTGTCGGCCGATCCCGCTCGAACATTGATCGGCGATGATGAAACCGGCTGGGGGCCGGATGGCATCTTCAATTTCGAAGGCGGCTGCTACGCCAAGACCGTCGATCTGACCTACGAGAAAGAGCCGCTGATCTGGGACGCGACCAATCGTTTCGGCGCGGTGCTCGAGAACGTCGGGTTCGATCCGGTCACGCGGGTGCCCGACTATACCGACATCTCCAAGACCGAGAATACGCGTTCGGCCTATCCGCTCGACTCGATCCCGAATGCGTCGCGCACGGGCTGCGCCGGTCATCCGAAGAACATCATCTTCCTGACCGCCGACGCTTACGGCGTGATGCCGCCGATCGCCAAGCTGACGCCGGCGCAGGCGATGTATCACTTCCTGTCGGGCTACACCGCGAAGGTCGCCGGCACTGAAAAGGGTCTGGTCGGCGTGCAGCCGGAATTCTCGACCTGCTTCGGCGCGCCGTTCCTGCCGCGTCCGCCGGCTGAATACGGCAACCTGCTGCGCGACTATATTGCCAAGCACAATGTCGATTGCTGGCTGGTTAACTCGGGTTGGACCGGTGGCAAGTACGGCGTTGGCCGTCGCATGCCGATCAAGGCAACGCGTGCGCTCGTCACTGCGGCGCTCGACGGTTCGCTGAAGAATGCCTCGTATCGCACCGATCCGTATTTCGGCTTCTCGGTGCCGACATCGGTGCCGGGCATCGAGCCGCATCTGCTGTATCCGATGAAGACCTGGCAGAACAAAAAAGAGTTCGACGAGACCGCGCGTGCTCTGGTGAAGATGTTCCAGGACAACTTCACCAAGTTCGAGGACAAGGTCGATGCCGAAGTCCGCAAGGCTGCGCCGGAAGTGCAATTGGCGGCGGAGTAACCGCTAGTCGTCTGATTGTGGTCTATCGTTTCATCATGGCCGGGCTCTGCCCGGCCATGATTGTTTCTGACGATTGCTTTTCACCGGTCGACGCTGATGGCGGACGAAGAGTTCAGTCAGTTCGCCGCTTTGCATCGCGGCCGAGCACGTTGAAGCGCGCTTTCTGTTCGTTCGACAGCGTCGCGTAAAACTCTTCGATCGCCGGTTGCATGATTTCGGCGGCGTCGAGCATGGCTTCGATGCGTGTTTGCATCGCCTCGAGCCGTCCCGTCGGTGTGAGTGGGATAGCATCCGGACAGGCTGCCTGCAGCGTTGCGATGGCCGCCTGGCTGGCGTCACTGAGCTTCTGGAATGTCCCGCGCTGCGCCTCTGTGGGCTGCACCGCATCTTCGATACGGTCGATCGGGGCGACTGCGAGTCCGGTCTTTGCTTCCTTGCAGGCTTGCAGATTTTCCTCCGGCGTGCCGCGTTGGCGCGCAGCCTCTGCGTCGCTGCGGCCGATATCCGGGCCGATCTGATTGAAGCGCTCTTTCTGTTCGTCTGTCAGCGAAGTGTAGAAGGCTTCAAGCGGAGGCCGGACAATTCGCAGCGCTTCCGATGTTGCCTCGAGACGGTTGATCATTGCGCTGACGCGGCCGGGCGGCGTCATGGCAAAGTCGGTTCTGCAGGATTCCTTGAATGCGTCTGCCGCTTCGGTCGATGCATTGCGTGCCGCATCCAGCAACTTCCGCTGATCCTCATTCGGCTTGACTGCGCTGTCGATGCGCTTGAACGGCCATGCTGTCAGGCCTTTGTCCGGCGCGCATGCTTGCGCGATGTCGCTGCGGGTTCGCGGAGTAACTTGCGCACGACTCGTGCCACGTGACAGTGGCGCGGCAAAGCCGGGATCGGAATAGGGGCTGCCGTAGCCCCAGAACATGCTGTCGAAGAAGTCATCATAGGCGTAGCCCCAGTAATAAGGATCATACGCATAAGGGAAGAATGTGTAGTCGAACAAATCCGAGTAGATGTAGGGTAGGAACAATGGGCCACTCCAGGCCACGAAGGCTGCGCGGTGTCCATGCCGCCATGCCCGCCGCGAGAAATCACGCCCGCGGCGCCCATCGCGATCGCGATTCACAAAGCGCGCGCGACGGGCTTCATCGTCGCTGATCCCCTGACGCTCGCGTCGCTGGACGCGTTGTTCGCGCGCCAGTTCGCGTTCACGCAGGCGCTGTTCGCGACGGTCTGCACGTTGCTTGCGGGCCTCATCGCGCCTTGCGCGCTGGTGTTCGTTGAGTTGCTCTCTTCGACGATCGCGATCCTGCGCCTGCTGACGACGCTCATCTCTCTGACGGGAGAGTAAATCATTGCGCTCTTGCCGTTGCTGCGCACGCAGATTTTCGCGTCCGGCGCGGTCCAGCTTCGAATCTCTCAGTTGTTGGCGTTGTCGCGATTGCAGTTCACGCAATTGGCCGCGGTCACGATTACGCTCGTCCACGCGCTCCTGTCGTCGTTCGCGATGGGCACGTTCCTGTCCGACGAAACCTTGTCCGACCCGTTCGCGCCGGATCATGTCGCGGCGTTGTGCACGCTCGATCCGCGGCCCTCGACCGCGTCCACGCTCGCCGCGCTGGCCACCGCCGTGGCGCGCAGCTCTGGGGCGGTCTCCACCCCTGCCGAACTTGTGTCCGCCGCCACCTCCGCCGCGACCGAACTTATGTCCGCCACCTCCGCCGCGACCGAATTTTTGGCCGCCACCTCCGCGGCCACCACCGAAGTGCCGGCCGCCACCTCCGCCACCGCGCATGCTCTTTCCGCCGCCACCACCGCCGCCTCGTGCTGCTCGGCCACCGCCACCTCCTCCATTGCCCTTTCGCGCAGAGAAGTCGGTCGCAATGGCCGAACCATCGCAGGTGTGGTCCAGAGCAGTTTCGTGAGAGTGGTCTTGCGGCTCGTTGGCGGAGGCCGGGGTTGCCGCTAGGCTGAGGAATGCAGAAAGCGCAATCGGAATAACGGTCCGAAACATCGGCTAAGATCCCCGGTCAGATACTCCCCCTGAACGGAAAGAGGTTGGATGGCATTAATGTTCCATGGATATCGGGGGCTTAGTGCCGCGGGCTTGCTGGGCAGCGGACCCGGTTCTCCGGACGTTGCGAAACCTGTATTGATGACGGGATTGAGCGAGTTTCTTTGAAGCACATGCAGATTTTAGTCATCGGCGCGGGTGTGATTGGACTCGCGGTCGCGCGTGAAGCGGCGCGCACAGGACACGATGTCATCGTCGCCGAAGCGGCCGATGCCATCGGCACCGGCATTTCCTCTCGCAACAGCGAGGTGATCCATGCCGGCATGTATTATCCAAGCGGATCGCGCCGCGCGAAGCACTGTCCGCGCGGCAACCGGATGCTGTATGAATTTTGCGCGACGTATGGCGTTCCGCATCGTCGCTGCGGCAAACTGATCGTCGCCACCAACGAGGCCGAACGGTCGCGCCTCGAAGCCATCCATGCACAGGGCATCGCCAACGGTGTCGAAGGGCTTGAAATGATCGGTGGCAATGCGGCGCGCGATCTCGAAGCGGAGTTGTCGTGCATCGCGGCGCTGGTGTCGCCATCGACCGGGATCATCGACGGTCACGCCTACATGCTGGCCTTGCAGGGTGATCTTGAGGCGCATGGCGGTATGATCGCGTTCGAGACGCCGGTCGAGAAGATGACGCCGGTGCTGCATGGATGGCGTGTGCAATTTGGTGGGGCTGAGCCGGGTACGCTGGACGTCGATGCGGTGATCAACTCTGCAGGTCTTTCGGCGCAGGCAGTGGCCCGGAGTATCGAGGGTTATCCGCTCACGCGAATTCCCAAGCAGGTTCTGGCCAAGGGCAATTACTTTGGATTCGCCGGCCGCCCGGCCTTCACGCGGCTGATCTATCCGACGCCGGTTGATGGCGGACTCGGTGTGCATGTCACGCTCGATCTTGCTGGACGGATGCGATTCGGCCCCGACGTCGAATGGATCGATCGTGAAAATTACGAAGTCGATGTCGCGCGCGCGGCGTCATTCTATGCGCGGATCCGGACTTACTGGCCGGGGTTGCCGGAAGGCTCGCTCGTCCCCGATTATGCCGGCGTTCGTCCGAAACTGACGGGACCGGGAGAACCTGCCGCCGACTTCATGATCGAAGGGCCGGCCGATCATGGCCTGCCGGGCCTCGTCAATCTGTTCGGAATTGAATCGCCAGGATTGACGTCGTCGTTGTCGCTGGCGGAAGAGACAGTCTCTTATCTTGCAGCCTGACTGCGTTGATCGACATTGCGGGAAACCACGGCTGCTTCATCCGCGCCCTTCATTTCTTCCGGCGTGCGATCGGGGGTCACGCGAGTCGCCAGCAGTTGCTTGCGCATCGCCGGTGAGAGGCCCGACGCGTTATTGACCGGCGAAAATTGTGCAGCGTGGCGGCTCTCACCCCGGTACGTCATCAGGCCGTTATCCGTGGCCACGATATCGCCCTGCCGCAACGTTTCGTCATCGTTGGCATCGATCCGGGCGAGCCCGGTTGGGCTTTTGCCGTCGCAGGTGCAGTCAGGCACGAGCTTGGCGCGATAGACGAAGGCATTCGGGATATCAGAGTAGCGCTTCCCGTCGGATGAATAGGCGTTCTCGATGCCTCCGCCGGAAAACACCTTGGTCGGTGACGCCGGGCAGAACGATTTGCAAACCTCGGCTGCGTTGCCGCCACGATTGCTGATCGGGAAATGGCGTCCGTCGCACAGCCGCACGCAATAGGCCACGCCGCCGCCAATATGCCCGCCGCGCGAGCGGCGCTCACTCTGACGGTCGTGATTCGGATCGGCGTAAGAAGAGGTCATGGCGCGGCGCATGCCGCCGCCAAAGAAGAAATCAAAGATACTTTGAGCGGAAGCGGACGACGGCGAACCGACGACAACTGCACTTACGAGAATTGCGCCAGCAAACCACGGAGAACGCTTGAGTATCTCAGTCTGACCCACGTGGGCCCCCTTCACTGTGTGACGACCGCACTCACGCAACGCGCAAACCATAAAATTGGTTGCGTTCGACCGGGTCGCCAGATTCAGCCGTGATCCATGGGCCGTGTTTCACTGAAGGTTGAACGCTACAGATGGTCTGTAAACGCGGAATGACCGAAACCGCTCGAATGAGCTCGGTCCGTCAAATTTTGAGGAATTCGTCCGCCGTGAACAGCGACCGGAAGGTCAGCTTCGCGTCGTGAAAGGCTTCCGTCGCGCCCTCCTGGCGATCGACCATGGTGAAGACCATGACGATATCCCCGCCGGCGTCGCGCACGGCTTCGGCGGCCTTGATCGCCGAGCCGCCGGTGGTGGTGACATCCTCGACAATGACGATCCGCTTGCCAGCCAGCGTCTCGCCGGAAGCAAGACCTTCGACCGACAGGCGCGCCCCGTGCTCCTTCGGTTTCTTGCGGACGAAGAAGGCCTGGATCGGCTTGCCGCGCATGAAGCTGAGTTGGGCGATCGCGCCGGCGAGCGGTACCGCGCCCATTTCCAGCCCGCCGACATAGTCAATATTCTCGCCCTGCAGGGCATCCAGCGTCAGTTCGGCGAGGAGTGCCGCGCCTTCGGCATCGAGCATGGTCGGCTTCAGGTTGAAGTAGAAATCGCTCTTGCGCCCCGAGGCGAGCGTGATTGCGCCGCGGCCGAACGACCGCTTGTGGATGATGTCGCGAAGGCGGGCGCGGGAGTCTGAAGCCGGCATCGGGATCCTATATCGCTGCAATTTCGCTCTGGGACTATCACCATTGCGCCGGTCCCGCTATTTGGGGGCTGGCATACGGGGCCATTTTCCCCAGTGAACGCAGGCGTTACCAGCCGGGATGCAATGATGCAAAAGCGAATGCAAGAACCTGCCTACCAGCCGCTCCAATTCCGGGAGGCGCCGCCGCAGCAGATGGAAGAATGCTCCCGCGACTTCCTCGCCATGATGGCGAGGCGCCGTACTGTGCGCGATTACAGCGACCGGCCGGTCCCGCGGGAGATCATCGCCAATGCGGTGCGAACGGCGGCGTTGGCTCCGTCCGGCGCCAATCAGCAGCCTTGGACATTCGTGTGCATCTCCGATCCGGCGGTCAAGTCGCAAATCCGTGTTGCAGCAGAAGAGGAAGAAAAGTCCTTCTACAGCGGTCGCGCCGGCGAGGAATGGCTCGGTGCGTTGCGCCATCTGGGAACCGATTGGGAAAAACCGTTCCTGGAAACCGCGCCATGGCTGATTGCGATCTTCGGTCAACGCTATGGCTCGGGACCGGACGGCGAGAAGGTGAAGCATTATTACGTGCCCGAATCGGTCGGTATCGCCTCGGGCTTCCTGATCGCGGCGCTTCACAATGCGGGTCTTGCGACGCTCACGCATACGCCGTCGCCGATGGGCTTTCTCAACGAAATCTGCGGCCGGCCGGACAGTGAGAAGGCGTATATCCTCTTGGTGGCGGGCTACCCGGCGGAAGATTGCAAGGTGCCCCAGATCACCAAGAAGGCGCTGGATGAAGTGAGCGTGTGGATCTGACTGCAAAACTCGCAGCCCCTGGCGAGCGGCCTTTTGCTCAGGCCGCCAGCGGCTGATGTTCGGCGCAAATCCGCGTGCTGTCCTGCTCGCTCAACCGCTCGTCCAGCAAGGCGCAGAAATGCGGCGCGCCTGCCGGTGCATCCTTGCGGAAATGCCGGCAGGTACAGCACACGCCAAAGGGTTGCTGGTGATTGGCGGTTTGCAGCGCCGACAAAGTCGCCATGAGTCCGTCGGCGGTGCGCTGCGCCGTGTCGGGTGGCAAAGTATTCGCAGCTTTGGCGAGCAGCAGCAGCGGGTCGCTGGCGAGCACGGAACGTCCGCTACGTGTGATTGACAGCCGCACCACGCGGCCGGAATTCCGGTCGGGTTCGCGCGTGACGAGTCCTTTACGCTCCAGCGCATTCAAGGTTTGCGAGATCGTGCCCTTGGTGGCCCCGAGGTAGCGGGTGAGCGCGCCTGCCGTATTTGAGAAGCGGTTGCAGCGCGACAAATAGCGCAGCGCGTCCCATTGTGCGGGATTGAGCGCGCCATCGTGGCCTTCCGCGCGCACGAGGCGTGCGAGCCGATCGACGAGTTCTGCGATCTGTCCGGGGGCGCGCTCGACGTCGCGACGCGTGGTCATGCCAAATAGTATCGAGTCGATATTTTACTTGCAAGCTGCATTCGATCGAATAGTATCGAGTCAATACCATGGAGGCCCATCATGATCCGCCCGTTTGTCCTGGCCGCTGTCGCAGCGATCAGCCTGTCGCCGTCATTTGACGCCCTGGCCCATGATCTGAAATCGGCAAAAAAAGCCGATATTCCAGCAAGTTTCGACATTCTCTCGGCGGGTGCAAAGGCCAAGGGCAAGATCGTCACCTTCAGCATGACGGTCGCCGGGACCGCTGGAGCCGACAAGCCGCAGCCGACGGGGAAGCTCCCCGGCGCTTCCGTCCACGCCTATGTCTGGCCGACCACGTTGGATCCCGAAGTCGCCGGCTTCTCCAAGGGCTCCGGCATCCTCGCGCTTGCCGTTACCGCGCATCCGGATTTCGACGACACACCGCTGATCGATGAAAACGGCGATGGCGATCCGAACAACGACGGCGCGAACTGGCACAGCCATTGGGTCGTGCTCGCCAAGGATCCGGCCTGCGGCCCGGCCGGCCTGAAGGTGCGCGATATCTCGGCGGGAGAGGATCTGGCTGTACCGCCGACTGCGCCGGGATTGCCCTTGATGCTTGATAGTCCGGGAGCGTCGCCCTTAATCAAGGGCTCGCAGCTTTCAGTCAGCAGCGCGCTGCGCGATGGAAAGCCACTGGTTGGAGCCGGGTTCGATGCGGTGACGTCGAAGCTGACGGTCAACAAGGAAGCCAAGGCGCCGCTGCTGTGCGTCACCGAGGTCTTTGATATCGCGTCAGGCACGCTCGACCTCTCGGGCAAGATCGTCGAGGGCAAGTGACCAGTTCAGAGACACTCGCACCGCAGCTTGTTGTCGATCGCTGGTTCAACACGGCGGCGCCAATCAGCTTGTCCGGTCTGCGCGGGCGTGTTGTGCTGCTGCACGCCTTCCAGATGCTGTGCCCCGGCTGCGTATCGCACGGTACGCCACAGGCTGAACGGGCGTGCCGCATATTCGCGGCGAGCGATTTTCAGGTCGTCGGTCTTCACACGGTGTTCGAGCATCATGCAGCCATGGCGCCGGTGTCGCTTGAGGCCTTCATTCATGAATACCGGCTGACATTTCCCATTGGGGTCGACCGGCCAGACACTGACGGACCCATTCCGCTGACGATGCAGGCTTACGGCATGCGCGGCACGCCGACGCATATCCTGATCGACCGGCGCGGGATCCTCCGGCATCATGGTTTTGGCGCGGGAGGACATGGCACTCGGCGCGCGTATTGCAGCGCTGATCGCAGAGCCTGCGTCAAATAATTAGCGCCGTGGCTCCAGCGCCATTTTTACAGCGAGGCCCGCGAGCACGCTGCCCATCAGCCAGCGCTGGATATGAAGCCAGGCCGGCCGGCGTGCAAGGAACAGTGCGATCGACCCGGCCGCAATCGCGATCATCGCGTTCACCGTGACGCTGACCGCGATCTGCGTCGCGCCGAGCGCGACCGATTGCGCGAGTACGCTGCCTTGTGCCGGATCGATGAACTGCGGCAACAGCGAGAGATAAAGCATCGCGATTTTCGGGTTCAGCAGATTGGTGAGGAAGCCCATCGCGAACAATTTGCGGGGGCTGTCCGCCGGCAACTTGTGCACCTGAAACGGTGACGCGCCGCCAGGCTTCACCGCCTGCCAGGCGAGCCAGAGCAGATAGGCCGCGCCGGCAAATCGTAGCGCGTCATAGGCATAAGGCACTGCGAAGACGAGTGCCGTAATGCCGAACGCCGCGCATAGCATATAGAACACGAAGCCGAGCGCGACGCCGCCGAGCGAGATCAATCCCGCTACACGTCCCTGACTGATCGAGCGCGAAATCAGATAGATCATGTTCGGCCCGGGCGTGAGCACCATGCCGAGCGAGATCAGTGCGAAGGCGGCGAGCGTCGTCGTTGGCATGGGGCCGTTTTACCCCGGCCGCTTTGGAATCTCCAGACCACGCTGGACCGCAGGCCTCGCAAGTCCGCGCTCCAGCCAGGCCGGGACTTCCTTGAGCGTGTCGAACGCGACAAGTTCACGCGCTTCATAGAAGCCGATGAGATTGCGCACCCAGCCGAGCATCGAGATATCGGCGATGGTGTAGTCGTCGTCCATGATCCACTGGCGCCCTTGCAGACGCGTTTCAAGAACGCCAAGCAGGCGCTTTGATTCATCGCGGTAACGGTGCAGCGGGCGCTTGTCCTCGATTTCGCGGCCGGCGAATTTGTTGAAGAAGCCGACCTGACCGAAGATCGGGCCGATGCCGCCCATCTGGAAAAACACCCATTGGATGGTTTCGTAACGGCGGATTGGATCGGCCGGCACCAGCTTGCCGGTCTTGTCGGCAAGATAAAGCAGGATCGCGCCGGATTCGAACAGGGCGATCGGGCTGCCGCCCGGTCCGTTCGGATCGAGGATCGCGGGGATCTTTCCGTTCGGATTGAGCGAGAGGAATTCCGGCGTCCAGCTCTCGTTCTGTCCGATGTTGATCGTGTGCGCTTCATACGGCAGGCCGATCTCTTCCAGTGCGATCGAGACCTTCACGCCGTTCGGTGTCGGAAAGGAATAGAGCTGCAACCGGTCGAGATGCTTTGCGGGCCAGCGTTTGGTGATGGGGAAGGAGGAGAGGGAGGACATTCCAGAGATTGCCTTTTTATGAGGTGAGGAATTGTGCTGGTCATTCCGGGGCGCTCGCCAAGCCCGAAGGGTGAAGGCGAGTGAACCCGGAATCCAGAGCCGCAAGCGTCGAGTTCATAGCCCTGGATTCCGGGTCGCCGCTTTGCGGCGCCCGGAATGACGACGAAAATCAATGCGCCTCGTCCCAGTTGTCTGCGGCGCGCGCTTCGACGGACAGCGGCACATGAAGCTGCACGGCGGGGTGCGGGGCATCTTCCATGACGCGCTTCACCACAGACAATGTCTTTGCGACATCCTTGTCCGGTACTTCGAAGACGAGTTCGTCATGCACCTGCAGCAACATCTTCGCTGACAGCTTTGCTTCGAACAGCGCATCATCCATGCGCGCCATGGCTCTGCGGATGATGTCCGCCGCCGAGCCTTGCAGGCGTGCATTGATCGCGGCGCGCTCGTTGAAGGCGCGGAGCGATGGATTGGACGCCTTGATGTCCGGATAGTGACATTTGCGTCCGAACAGCGTTACGACATAGCCGTGCTCGCGACAGAAGTCGCGGGTCTCGTCCATGTAGTCACGAATGCCTGGGAAGCGCTCGAAGTATTTCTTGATGTAAGCGCCGGCTTCCTCGCGGGCGATGCCGAGCTGATTGGCAAGACCGAAAGCGGAAATGCCGTAGATGATGCCGAAGTTGATCGCCTTGGCGCGGCGACGGATTTCGCCCGGCATGTCCTTCACCGGCACGCCGAACATTTCCGATGCTGTCATCGCGTGAATGTCGGTGCCGTCCTTGAACGCCTGCCGCAGCGTCGGGACATTCGCGACTTCGGCCAACAGCCGCAATTCGATCTGCGAATAGTCCGCCGAAACGAGCTTGTGACCTGGCTGCGCGATGAAGGCGCGGCGGATCTTCCGGCCGGCTTCGGTACGGATCGGAATATTCTGCAGGTTGGGCTCGGAGGACGACAGCCGGCCGGTGGTCGTCGCTGCAAGCGCGTAGCTTGTATGCACGCGGTGCGTTTTCGGATCGACATAGTTCGGCAGCGCATCAGTATAGGTTGAGCGCAGTTTCGAGACTTGCCGCCAGTCGAGAATTTTCTGCGGCAGTTCGTGGCCCTGCTCGGCGAGGTCTTCCAGCACGGACGCAGATGTCGACCACGCGCCGGTCTTGGTCTTGGTGCCGCCGGGCAAGCCGAGCGAGCCGAACAGCACGTCGCCGATTTGCTTCGGGCTGCCGAGGTTGAAGGCCTGACCGGCGATCTTTTGGGCTTCTTCTTCCAGTCGTGCACTCTCAGTCGCAAACTCGCCCGACAGTCGCGCGAGCGTTTGGCGGTCAATGGCAATGCCGCGTCCTTCCATGCGTCCGAGAACACTGATCAGCGGCCGTTCCAGCGTCTCATACACATTGACCATGCGATCGGTGGCAAGACGGGCTTTCAGCACGTGCCACAGGCGCAAGGTCGCGTCGGCATCTTCGGCAGAAAACTCGGCGGCCTTCTCGATCGAAATGCAATCGAATGTGACCCTGGTCTTTCCTGACTTGGTGATCTCGTTGAAGTCGATCACGGTGTGACCGAAATAGCGATGCGTCAGCGAACTGACCGAGTGGTCGGCACGGCCGGCATCGACAACATACGACATCAGCAGGGTGTCGTCGTAAGGCGCTGTATCCACGCCGCGCTGGGCAAAGATCTGCCAATCGAATTTCAGGTTGTGGCCGATCTTGAGGACGCCGGGATCTTCGAGCAGCGGCTTGATCGCTTCAATGGCATCTTTCTCTGCGATCTGGTGTTCGGCCAATCCTGCGTCGAACAGGCCCTGTCCTTCACCGCTGTTGCGATGCGCGACCGGTACGTAGCAGGCCTCGTTCGGCGTCATCGCGAGCGAAAAACCGCAGAGCCCGGCCTGCATCGGATCGAGCGAATTGGTCTGCGTGTTGATCGAAACCTGCCCGACGTCGATGGCGCGTGTGATCCAGGCTTTCAGGCGCGCCAGGTCGCGCACGACTTCATAATTGGAGCGTTCGAACGGGATGGCCTTGAACTTGGCGATACGTGCTTCGGCGAGTGAGACCGGAGTGAAAACTTCCTGCGCAGGTGCGCCTCCTGCCGCCTTGTTCTTGTTGTTCATCCCTCCCCCTGAAAGGGGGAGAGTGGTCCGCGCAGCGGTCATGCCAGATGTGGCCCCACCCGGCACAGCTGAGACTGCACCATCCTCCGGTCGCACAGGAGGAAGCGGCGGCGCGCCAGACACCAGCCGCGCATCCGGCTCGATCTGACTCACATCAATGTCAGCCGCTTCGGCGACGCGACGCGTCAGCGTGGTGAATTCCATCGCCTTGAGGAAGGCGATCAGATTTTTGTAGTCGGGCTCGTGGACGGCGAGATCCTCGACCGGTACATCGAGATCAACATTCTGATCCAGTGTGACGAGCCGCTTCGACAGTCGCGCCTGTTCGGCATTGTCGATCAGCGTCTGCCGCCGCTTCTCCTGCTTGATCTCGCTCGCACGCGCGAGCAGCGTTTCCAGATCGCCGTATTCGCCGATGAGCTGCGCTGCCGTCTTCACGCCGATGCCCGGGACACCGGGCACGTTGTCCGTCGAGTCGCCGATCAGCGATTGCACCTCGATGACCTTTTCCGGCGGAACACCGAACTTCTCGATCACTTCGGCAACGCCGATTTTCTTGTCCTTCATCGTGTCGTACATGATCACGCAGTCGGTCACGAGCTGCATCAGATCCTTGTCCGACGAGACGATGGTGGCGCTGGCGCCGACTTCGCAGGCAAGCCGCGCGTAGGTTGCGATCAGATCGTCGGCTTCATAGCCCGCCTGTTCGAGACAGGGCAGGTCGAAGGCTTTCACCGCTTCGCGGATCAATGGGAATTGCGGAATGAGATCGGCCGGCGCGTCCGGGCGGTGCGCCTTGTAGTCGGGATAGAAATCGGTGCGGAAGGTCTTTTCCGATTTGTCGAACACGACTGCGAGATGGGTAGGCCGCTCTTCCGGCTTCATGTCGCGCAAGAGCTTCCACAGCATATTGCAGAAGCCGAGCACGGCATTGACCTGCAATCCGTCCGACTTGCGGTTGAGCGGGGGCAGCGCGTGATAGGCGCGGAAGATGTAGGACGAGCCGTCGACCAGAAAGACGTGATCGTCCTTCTTCAACGCACCGGCTGTGGCGGGCGCTTGTTTCGTCGTGGCGGGGTTGGCGGCAGCGGCTTTCGCCGGCGTTTTGGCTGATTTGGCTGTGGGCATGGCGGCAATGTGGGCCGTCCGGTGCGCGATGGCAACGGAGTCGGTGGATAATCGCCGTGTCATCGGGCCGTCGTCGCCAGCGGGCTATGGCTTCCGTCGATTCGCCCGGGGACGGAAGGCCGCCCGGGCTCCGTTTGTCGGGCTATGCATGCGCGTCACGATGATTGGCTCTGGCTATGTCGGCCTCGTGTCCGGGGCCTGTCTGGCTGAATTTGGGCACGACGTAGTCTGCGTGGACAAGGACGTAGGCAAGATCGAGCGACTATTGCGTGGCGAAATGCCGATCTATGAGCCCGGTCTGGCCGATCTGGTCGCAAGTAATGTGCGACAGGAGCGGCTGTCCTTTACCTCCGACTTGCACGGGCCGGTGGCCGAGGCCGATGCAGTGTTCATCGCCGTCGGCACACCGTCCCGCCGTGGCGACGGCCACGCCGATCTCACGTACGTCTACGCGGCGGCGCGCGAGGTTGTGGGAGCGCTGGATGGCTTCACGGTCGTGGTGACGAAATCGACCGTTCCGGTTGGCACCGGCGATGAAGTCGAACGGGTGATGCGCCGCGCACGGCCCGATGCCGATTTTGCGGTGGTGTCGAATCCGGAATTCCTGCGCGAGGGCGCAGCAATCCAGGACTTCAAGCATCCTGACCGGATTGTCATCGGTACGACCGATGAGCGTGCGCGCGAGGTGATGCAGGCGGTCTATCGTCCGCTTTATCTCAATCGTGCGCCGATCATGGTGACCGAGCGCCGCACGGCCGAACTGATCAAGTACGCAGCGAATGCGTTCCTCGCCACCAAGATCACCTTCATCAACGAGATCGCCGATCTCGCCGAGAAAGTCGGCGCCAATGTGCAGGAGGTGGCGCGCGGCATCGGGCTCGATAATCGCATCGGCAGCAAATTCCTGCATGCGGGTCCCGGCTACGGCGGTTCGTGCTTTCCGAAAGACACGGTAGCGCTGATCAAGACTGCGCAGGACTACGAGGCGCCGCTACGACTCGTCGAGACGGTGGCCGCGGTCAACGATCAGCGCAAGCGTGGCATGGCGCGCAAGGTGCTGTCGGCTGTGGGCGGAAGCCTGCGCGACAAGACGGTGGCCGTGCTCGGTCTCACCTTCAAGCCGAATACCGACGATATGCGCGAGGCGCCGTCGATCCCGCTGATCATGGCGCTGCAGGATATGGGCGCACACGTCCGCGCCTATGATCCCGAAGGCATGCAGCAGGCCCGCGCGGTGCTGTTCGATGTCGACTATGCCGACAACGCCTATGATTGCGCGCAGGGCGCGGATGCGCTGGTGATTGTCACCGAATGGGAGCAGTTCCGCGCGCTCGACTTTTCAGTGCTGAAGACGGTGATGGCGTGTCCGGTGGTGGTCGATCTTCGCAATATTTATCCACCGGAGGACGTAACCCGGCACGGTTTTGCGTATACAGGCGTCGGACGGGGCTTGCCTGCCGCCGTCGCGGAAGATCAAAAAGCCGCGGATGCCCGTATTCACGACGAAACTGCCGATCGACGACGCACTGCCTGCGCTCACCGCAGCGTTGAGCACGCATGACGCTGCCGTTCTTGTTGCGCCGCCCGGCGCCGGCAAAACAACACGCGTGCCGCTGGTCCTGAAAGACGAGTCCTGGGCGCAGAACGGCAAGATCATCGTGCTCGAGCCACGCCGCCTTGCTGCGCGCGCCGCCGCTGACCGCATGGCGAAGACGCTGGGCGAGCAGGTCGGCGAGACCGTCGGGCTGCGGGTGCGGTTCGGTTCCAAGGTGTCGAAGGCGACGCGGATCGAGGTCGTCACCGAGGGTATCTTCACCCGGATGATCCTCGACGATCCGGAATTATCCGGCGTAGTTGCTGTTTTATTTGACGAATTTCATGAGCGGTCGCTGGATGCGGACCTCGGATTGGCGTTGGCGCGCGATGCGCAGCAGGGATTGCGCGAGGATCTGAAGATTCTCGTGATGTCGGCGACGCTCGATGGTGCCCGCGTGGCGAAACTGCTCGGCGATGCGCCCTCGATCGAAAGCGAGGGCCGCGCATTTCCCGTTGAAACTCAATACCTTGGCCGTGACGCTCGGGCGCATGTCGAGCCGCAGGTCGCCGATGCGATCATGCGGGCGCTGCGGGCCGAGCCCGGCTCGATCCTCGTTTTCCTGCCCGGTCAGGCGGAAATCCGTCGCACCGAAATGCTCGTGAAAGAGCGGTTGCTCGGCGCAAGCACCGGCGAGAACATCGACGTCGTCGCATTGTACGGCGCACTCGATGCGCAGGTGCAGGACCGTGCCATTTCGCCGTCGCCGCCCGGCCGCCGCAAGGTCGTTCTGGCGACCTCGATCGCGGAAACCTCGCTCACCATCGAAGGCGTGCGCGTCGTCATCGACTCCGGGCTCGCGCGCGTGCCGCGGTTCGAGCCCGGCGTCGGCCTGACGCGGCTGGAGACCGTGCGGGTCTCGCGTGCGGCGGCCGATCAGCGGCGTGGCCGCGCCGGCCGCACCGAGCCCGGCGTATGCTATCGGTTGTGGAGCGAGCCGGAGACCGCTTCGCTCGAAGCCTATGCGCGTCCGGAAATCCTCAGCGCCGATCTGTCATCCTTTGCGCTCGATCTCGCGCAATGGGGCGTGAGCGATCCGACAACGCTCGCCTTTCTCGATCCGCCGCCACAGGCCGCCTACGCCGAAGCGCGCAAGCTGCTCACCGAGCTGTCCGCATTGGAAGATGACGGCCGTATCACCGATGAAGGTCGCGCGTTGCGTGCGTTGCCGTTGCCGCCGCGTCTGGCGCGCATGGTGGTCGATGCGGCGCGCGAAGGCGCGGGCGAGCTTGCCACCAACATCGCTGTCCTCGTCACCGAGCGCGGCCTTGGCGGCAACGATGTCGATCTGACCCATCGTGTCGATCAGTTTCGTCGTGACCGTTCGCGTCGCGCGGAAGAAGCG
>JAFAFP010000193.1 GCA_023423415.1 Pseudomonadota bacterium
GCCACGTCCAGCGCCCGGCTTCGCCAGAGTGTAACGGTAGCCTCCGGCGATCAGAACAAGCCGAATGTCCTGCGCATCGTGGTGTCGGCAGGTCCGGTGTATCTGCGCATCGGATCGACGGCGGGCAGCGCCAACCTGATGCCCGGCAACGTGGATGCTGAACTCGACACCGGCACACACAAGATCGCGGTTACGCCGACGACCGGCACGATCTACATCGACGTTCGATCGAATGATCCTGTCACACGATCGGTCTCATCCATCCAGTTCGAATCGACCCTGATTGGCGGGGCTGGGGATCTTGTCATCCCAACACCGTGGAGCACCTGGGCTCAGGTCGAAGCACTGCGGACATGGCAGTCTATCGACGTGGTGTTTGCCGGAGACGGATCGGTGCAGCAACGCCGGATAGAGCACCGCGGGCCGCTATCCTGGGGCATGGCTCTGTTTCGTTCCAATAACGGGCCATTTGCTTCCGGCAATCCCAAGATCACCATGACGCCGGGAGCGGCGACGGGGAACACGACGCTTACAGCTTCGGAATCCTATTTCCAGGCGGGTCACGTCGGCGCTTTGGTTGAGCTGACCCAGACCGGCAAGACGGTGTCGGCAACGCTCGATGCGGTCGATCTCGCCACCGACTACATTACGGTGGTTGGTGTCGGCAACGGCAGACGGTTCGGGGTCGTCTGCGTCAATAGCTCATTCGACGGCACATTGGTGTTGGAGCGTTCGTTTGAGCCGAGCAGCCCAAGCACGTGGTCGATCGTCAATACCTACGTCGATGGGGCCGCATCCTTCAATACGACCGTCGCCGACGATCAGGACAATCTGACGGCGCATTATCGGTTTCGCATCAGCGATTACACCTCGGGATCTGTGACTGTAACGCTCAGCTATGACGCTGGCGTCAAGGTCGGATTGTCCAGGATTACAGGTTTCAGCAGCGGCACCAGTGTCTCGATCGAGGTTCTCGACAATTTCGGCAACACGACTTCAACCCGTCAATGGCGGATTGCGGACTGGTCGAACGTCAGAGGATGGCCCCGCACGCCGATCATCCACGACTCGCGCCTGCACTGGTATCGCCGAGACACTAACTATGGATCGGTGCCGGACAATTACACATCCATGAATGATCGCCTGATTGGCGACTCTGCACCGTTTACGCGCTCGGTCGGAGCCGGAAACGAGGAAGGCGTCGTCTGGGCTGTAAGCGAGGCGCGCTTGCTGGTAGGAACGTCTGGCTTCGAGGCCGTTATCGCGGCAAGCGAGTTCGACGGCCCTTTGACGCCGACGGACTACACGGTGCGCAAACCGAGCCGGCGTGGCTGCGCCGACATCCCAGCGGCTGAGCACGACGATGGCATATTCTTCGTCCAGCGCTCGAGAAAGAAGCTCTATGAGATGTCGATGGTGTCGAGCGGATCGCGCTTCACGTCGCAGAACATTTCCCGCTTAAACCCAGCCGCCTACCATCCCGGCATTCGCTGGATCGCCGTGCAGCAGCAGCCCGATACCCGCTGCTATGCCGTCCTGGATGACGGGGCGCTCGCGGTGATGACCTGGGAACGTGAGGATAAGGTTGCAGCCATCACCACCATGGCGATTCCCGGTGGCCTGGTTGAAGACATAGAGATTTTGCCTGAGACCGATCAAGACGACATCTACCTGATCGTGAACAAGGACGGGGCCCGCTATCACGCGCGGTTTGCGAAGGAATCAGCGCAGTGGCACCCGGATACCTGCTCCCTTCTCGATTGGCACAAGGTTCTCACGGGGTCAGTTTCGCAGATCACCGGAGCCACACATCTGGCCAATGAAACGGTGCAGATGTGGGCAGACGGCGCGCGCCGCGGTGATGTGACCTTGGATGCCAACGGGGATGCAGACCTGGACGGGACGTATTCCCGCGTCGTTTACGGCAAGCGTTACTTTGGCATCTACAAATCCGTGAAGTTGGCCTACGCGGCAAAATTGGGAACGGCAGTCGGCCAGACCAAGATCGTGCACGGAGCGGGCTTGCTGCTGGCCAATTCCTGCCTGGACGGTGTTCGGCTCGGTCCTGACGCGGAACATCTCGATCCGATGCCGGACATCATCGACGGCGCCGAGCGGACGCCGAGCCAGTTTTTCGAGCATTACGATCAGGACATCATGCCGATCAACTCGGACTGGAATCCTGATTCGCGCATTTATGTGCAGGTGGATTCGGCAGAAGGTCCCTGCACGTTGCAGGGCATCGTCATCGACATTGAGACGCGCGATGGCTCAGCCGAAGATTAGGCGCGCGACGGACGCCGATTGGGCGGCGATGTTCGGCCCAAGCGCGCCAGCGCCGCAGATCTGGTCCGGCCTCGTGGCGGCGACGGATCATCTCGTGTTCGGACTTGGCGGCATTTACGGCGCGGTAGACGGGCGCTGGTGGATCACGTTCGCCCGCTGGCCCGGCATTGGCATGGTCAAGACAGCACATCAGTGCGGGAAAATACTGCTCGGCTCAGCAAAAGAGGCGGGCGTTGCGGTGCATGCGTTGGCCGATCCGGACATTGAAGGATCGGAGCTGTGGATCAAGCGTCTCGGATTTGAAGCAACGGATGAGACTATGGGGGGCTTGCGGGTATGGGTCCGGAGATGATGGCCATCGCCACGTTGGCGACCGCGGCAACAACGGCAGCAACAACCGTTATGCAAGGGAATGCGGCGCAGTCGCAGGCCAAAGCACAGCAGGCGTGGGCTGACCGTCAGGCAGATGAGGAAATGGCGGCCGGCCAGCGCGCCGCGGCCGAAGAACAACGCAAAGCCAAGTACGCACAATCAAAACTGATGGCTGTGGCTGGTGCATCGGGATCAGGTGCATCTGACCCGACGGTGATGAACATCTGGGGCGACATCGAGAAGGAAGGCCGCGTCAACGCTGGAGTAGCCCAGGCGATGTCGCAACAGCGCGCGGATGGCATCAACTATCAGGCGGCGCTTGATCGGTGGACAGCGGACAGCAACGCCAAGATCGGCAAGGTCAGCGCGATCGGCACGATCCTCGGCGGCGTCGGCAACGCCTACGGCGGGTATCAGAAAAGCAAGATGGCGATGCGCTACGGCAGCAGCGGCGGCGGCAGTGCAGGAACGGGGTACGGCGGCTGATGGCGAAACTTCCAAGCGCAACCGACCTCAACCGCCGGCAATATCAAGCCAGCTCGCCGGGCATCCGGGTTAGGGCGCCGGACTTCAGCCCGATTGCAGAGGGCGTGGCGCGCGCGGCGAAGGGGCTGGAAGCCGTCGTCCAGGCTCAGGACGAGGTGGATGACTACGATACCCGAAAGAGGCTGCTTGACTTCAAACTGACCACGGAGATGGAACTCGAGGAATCCAGCCGCAACATGATCCCCGGTGGTGCGGGCTTCACCGGCGGCTGGCAGGATACCTTCCGCAAGCGGGCCAAGGAATTCGTCGGCAAGGACGATGCCAACATCCCAGCCGCGCAGCGCGGCAAAGTCGGACTTTGGCTGAAGCAACATGAAGTTGCGATGGCCGAGCGCGCGCAGCGCTATGAGATTGCTGAGCGCGACCGCGAGCATGTCGACGGATTGGAAACCCAGCTTGGCACGCTGAAGGATGTTGTCGGTGCTAATCCGACGCGCCGCGATGAAATGGCTGCCGAAGGCCGTAAGCAGATTGAGCTGTCACGCATCCCGGCCGCCTCGAAGCATCGGCTGTTGCAGAAGTACGAGAAGGAGCTGGATCGCACCCAGGCGACCTCGCGCATTCTCAGCCTTCAGACGCCGGAGGACATGGAGGCGTTTCGCGGCGAGCTGCGGCTGGATCAGGAGGATCTGCCGCCGGCGGTCAAATGGCGGGTATTCGACAAAGACACGCCGACAGCCTCGGAGCGCCGTAAGATCGCGTCGGAAGGCGGCATCGTCGTCAATCTGGACACCAACTGGGCGCCGGCCGGGCGGACGACTGAACCCATGGTGGTCATTCCAGACAATGCCACACCGCAACAGCGTCAGGCCGCAGAGGATTACGCCGCACGGATTGCCGACCTCTACAATGAGAAGTTCGGGACCAACGTAAAACCAAAGGTTCTGACCCGCAGCCAGAACGGGCGCGGGCGCAACGATACGATCCACACCGAGCCGTTCAGCGTCAACGACGTGCGCGCCGTGGACTTCTTCTCCAGCGAGGAAGGACGGGGGCGGCATGCCGAGATCATCCGCGAGACATTCGGTTCGTTGCCGGGGGTTGCCTTCTCACTTCCGCACGATCCAACGCGAAAAGGGGATCGGGGCGCCGTAGGACCACGCGGCAGTGAGGTGGATCTGGCCGCGCCGCTGTTGGCCGAGCTCAGTCGAACTGGCGTGCCGACGCCAGAGCTTGTGGCCTCGACGGAAACGCCGGTTCCGCGTGCATATAAAAACCTCACGCTCATGGAGCGCAAAACCCTGTGGGGTCAGGCGCAAACGGCATGGAAGGAACGTCTCAAAGAGATGAACGCCATTGCCGCGCAAGAGCGCGTGGATGGTTGGCTGAGCGGCGCTGAAGAATTCAATCCGATGTCGAAGGAAGGCCGCAAGCTGCTCGATGACACGTTGGCGATGAGCAATATCAGCGACCGGATATTTAGTGGTGACTACACCGCTACCACGCAGGGCGTCGCGCTTTCTCAACGGTTGCGCTATGCGCCGGCACCGGTCGCGGAAGGCATCACCGGCCTGATTAAATCGGGCGATAACAACAAGATGGCGTTAGGATATTCAGCAGTCGTCAACCTGCTGCATCAATCGCCGAATGCGCTGGATCAAGCGCCGGGGCATGAACAAATCACGCGTGATGCGCTGAAATTCCAGCTTTATTCGAACCGCTACGGCGGCCCGGTCGAAGCCTTGAAGCGGATGGCCGAAGACAACGATCCGGAGAAGGCGCGCGTCCGCAAGGTCAACGAAGTCGATGCGAACAAGTTCGTGAAGGATGAGATCACCGAGGACACGATCCGGGTTGCCATGTCCCGCGGGACCCTCGGAGATTGGTGGAACCGGCCAGAGACGGCGCTATCGCACGATCAGAAATCCCTCATGATCGGCGAGTTCAAGGACGTGGTGCGCCGCGAATACGAGCTGACCGGCGACAAGGATCTGGCAATCAAGCTCGCCACGCAGCACTTCCAGAAGCGCCACGGCGTATCCGAGGTTCTGGGCAAGCGCGTCATGGCTTACCCGCCGGAAAGTTTCTGGCCGCCGGTCGCTGGCTCCTACGACTACATGAAGAAAGACATCCAGTCTGTGGTCGGAACCTATGGTCCTGATGCGGTTGAGAAATCGGTTGATCTGAAGTTTGCCGGTTTCGGCCGCGACGGGAAACCGAACTACTGGATCACATGGCAGCGGCAGGATGGCCGGTTAGAGATGGCCCCGCGTCCGTGGGTTCCAGGTGTCGAAGATGCCGCCAGGGTGTCGGATGCGGAGTGGCAGGAACGCCGTCGGCAGAAGCTGATCAATCCCGCTCCGAACAGCCTGCAGGACGTTCAGTCGTCCAACGACAACGCCCGTCGGCTTGTCGATCCCAGTGTTGATAGTGCGCGTCAGGGCTCATTCGGGCCGCTCCAGGATAACTGATGCCCCTCATTTCTGAAGAAGACTACGCCGCGCAGCAGTCGCCGCTCGGGATGAGACCGGTTGGCCATCCGCAAGGGCTGACCGTGACCCGTCACGAGTGGTCTCCGCCGATCAGCGAAGGCGGCACGCCGCAGTCGGACGCCATGGGCTACAAGGAAACGCCGACGTCGGGCGAGATGTGGCGCTCTGCCTTCGAGCAGGAGAATGACGTCTACGCCGTTGCTCGCCGGATGATCGAGCCGTCGGATTACGGCCCCGCCGATCCCGAGCACAATCCGCTCGATGTGATCAAAGGAACGCCTGCCGAAGAATACCGCGATCGGTTTCTGACCTCGAGAAACCGTGCGGAAACTGAGGCGATCAAATCTCGGATCGACCGCGAGCTCGACAATCGGCGCATTTTGGATGCTTCGGGCTGGGCTGGAATCGGCTCGCAGATGGCGGCTGGGCTTCTGAGCCCTACGGTGCTTTTGCCATTCGGAACCGTCGCGCGCGGCTTTCAGGTTGGACCCGCCATGGCCAAAACCATGATGCGCACCGGCGCATGGGCCGCCGGCGGCATCGGCCTGCAGGAACTAGCCCTTCATTCCGCTCAGGAAACCCGCACGCTCAATGAGAGCCTGTTGGCTGTCGGCGGCGGGTTTGTGCTCGGCAGTCTATTGGGCGCCGGTGCATCAGCCTTCAAATCGCATCAGCTTGCGAAGGCGTCCCGTCAGATCGACGCGGATCTGGCCACGATCCGACAATTGAAGGCTGATGCACCTACACCGCGTTTTGATCCAGAGGGTATCCCGTTCGGTCGACCGGCAACTGCTGGCGATGTCGGCGCTGCTGCATCCCGCACGGTTCAGGAAAACCGTCTTGCTGGAGCCTTCGGGCTGGAAAAGGCCTTCCGCCGATTCAACCCTCTCTCTCGCATGATCGGCTCGGAAAACCGCGCTGCGCGCGACGCTGCAACCCGTATGGCCGAAATGCCGATGATGCTGGAGCAGAACAAGTCCGGCATCCCGACAGGACCAGAAGGCGGCTCGGTTGAATCCCGCATCAAGATCGACGGGGATACCGCCCTTTATCGCATGCAGGAGACCATGCACCGGGCGTTCTCGGAGCACCGGTTCCAAGAACCGAACGCCTGGTTCTCGAGATCCCGCGCCTGGATTGAAGGCAACGGGCCAGGGAAGCTGGGCTATGCCGATTTCAAGAAAGAGGTGACGAAGGCCCTGCGCTCGGAAACTGCCGACGGAGGCATTCAGCATCCCATCCCTGAAGTGAAGGAGGCGGCCGAAGCCATCCGCAAGGACGTGTTCAACTACTTCAAGGATGAGGCGATCAAACTTGGTTTGTTCCCGAAGGACGTGGATTTTCTCGCCGGTTACGTCATGCGCCGGTACGACGTGCCGAAGATCCTGACCGAGCACACCCGGTTCCGCGACATCCTCGTGGATTGGTTGCAGAAGGGCCAGGCCAAAGCACAACGAGAACTCGCGAACCTGGAAAGCCAACTGCGGGCCAAGCAGGGCGAAGCGGCAGCATCGGCCCCGGAGATCAGCAAGCTCAAGAGCGCGATCGAGGACCTGAAGGCACGCTGGGCTGTCGATCCTGAGCAGGCGAACGCCTATGCCGAGGCGTGGCGCACCGTGCAAAAAGGAGAGCCCCCAGTCGCTCCAGGTCATGTCCGCGTGTGGCATGGCGGAATTGCTCAGGACGGAAAACGCTGGATATCCACGGATCGAGCTTACGCCGAAGGCTACCGTGACAACGGGGCAGCAGGAAAAAGCCTTTGGTATCTGGATCTCCCAGAGGGCGACAAACGGATTAACAATCCTGACTGGCCGGACCAGGGAGTGAAGCAGGGCTTTACGTTCAACTTCGAACTGCCAGAAGCCGAGGCGCATCTAATGCGCCGCATGGATGTCGACTCCCAAATCCGCGCCGATCTCGAAGCCAGCGGAGCCCTCGGAACGCAATCAGAGCGCAACGCGCATAAACTCATCACGGCATGGTTGAGGGATCAGAGCGCTTTGGAGCGCGGCGTGCGTGCTGACCTCGCCGAGGACCGCGCGCGCTTGGCAGATCTGGATGAACAGCTTTCTCGGGCTACGTCCGACGAAGAACGCAAGTTGATCCAAGACGAGATCGACAAGATCAACTCTCAGATTGGGGATGTGCAGGCGGCACTTAATGGACTGACCGAACGCCGTCCTGCTCTGCCACGCGGCTACAAAGATGCCATTGGCCGCCGCGTGGCCTCTGGCGAGACCTATCGTGTTCCAGATAACCTTGTTGATGAACAGATCGCAGCGGCGTCACGGTATACTGGGGCGTTGCCGTCCAGGACGCGGATAGGCGCTCTGTCGCGGATCGAGCCCTCAACGGAGGCAGAGTCAGTTGCCGCTATCTTCCGTCTCGCCGATGGCACGGAGTTCAGCCAAGACATCCTCTTCCGTGAACTCGCGAACGCTCGGGCGCTTTACCTCAGAAGCATCGACGCCGTTGTTTTCCCCGGCCTTGCGCGCGGCCAAACGGAGTTCAAGGTCTCGGGCGGCGGCCATGTCGGCGAGGGTCATATCGCCGGTGGGGTTTACCATGAGGCCGTCCATGCTCGATGGAGCGGACTTGACCCCGTCATTCGTGATCGGCTCGTCGCTCATGCTGATGTCCTCGGCGTCCTCGATATGCAGCTTGGAACCTTCCTTCGGGCGATCAATGACCCGACTTGGAAAGGCGCAGGAGCGAATGACACCCTGCGTGAAGCCTATTCTACCAGATATCGCGGTGCGACAGATTTACAAGACCGACTAAACCAAGAAGCTGTGGCTCATCTGCAAGAACTCGCCTACGTGCGGTTTTTCACCGATGAAGAATTATCGCCGGTTCTTGATGATCTGGCGATGCTGCGGGGCGAGGGGGCAGAGGTTGCGCCGCGCGTCACAGCAGAAACCACGGCGAGCGCATCAGATGGCGCCATGTCCGCCATGCGAGCAGACGAAACCCAATCGTTGCCACCGGTGGAACGGACAGAGCTCGGCTTTGCGACGCCGGACCATGGGGCACGGGCGCTATTGGATGAAGGAGCGGAGCGGCTTAGCGAATTGCAAAAATCGCTTCCCAGCGAAGTGATGGAGCACGCTCACAAATACCGTTTCAACGCCGCAGCGATGATTGATGCAGTGGCGGCAGAATGGGCAACAGCAAGCGAGAAGGCGCTTCGTCCACTGCTAGATCAGCACAAGAGCACACTCGATGCTGTCCGCTCTTTGCGTCGCGATGTCGATAACCTCGCTGCTGGCCTGGACAAGTCGGCGCTGGCCGATCAACTCGCCAAAGCGGCACAAGAGCCTCGACCCGCCGACCCGGCTATGATGGTGTATCACGGCACATCGGAGCGTTTTGAGAAGTACAGCGGAGAGATCGCAAGAAGCCGCAGCGAAGCTGCCAGCGACATCGGCGTCGATACCGTGTTTGTCACGCCTGACAAAGAATTCGCGTCACGCTACGGCACGCCGATGCCTCTAGAGCTCAAGAGCGGGTTCTACTTCGACATCGAAAACATGAGCGATCTGGCGCGCCTAGCTCCCTTCATCAATTCTAAACCCGATGCAGCAGACTTCTGGCAGGCGGTTGAAACCGGTGCTCAGACCTGGGGTCTTCTCGAAAGCCGGGGAATCGTTTCTGAGCTGAAGCGACTTGGATACGACGGCGTTCGGATGACGGAGGAGTTCCGGAACGCGCAAGATCGCCCGCGTATGGCGGGGACGCTGGCGGTGTTCTCGCAAGGCAAGGTTGTGCATCGGGGAACAGGCCAACCGATGTTTGCCTTGGGCGCTGGCGAAGGCCCTCCCGGAAACTTCCGGCAATCCGGCGGCTTTGACGATCTCATGCGTGTTTCAGCACAAGATGCCGAAACCGGCCAATCCATGCGCCGTGATCTCGATGCACTCGGGTACTACTCGCAAGCCCTTGAAGCTGCAAAATCCTGGAACCAGAAGAAAGGCACGCCAGAGCAAGCCCTGATGTGGCTTAAGAAGTCAGGCGTGAAAGATGCGGAGATCGAAGCGACGGGGCTCAAAGCATTCCTCGACGGCAAGAAGTCCGTCACGCAAGAGGAAGTCGTCGGGCATCTGGAAGCGAGCCGGGTTGGGCTGAGCGAGGTCAATAGGCCCAATGAAGCCGCCGATGCCGAAACTCTCGCGATGCAACGCGAGATGCGCGAATTGGGCGAGCGCATCAACGAACTCAACAGGCAGACAAGAAACCTCGCCGACGATAGCGACGAAGCGGCCAGCATTGTTGAGGAATTGGCCGAACTCAGGGGTAGGATGGAGGAGTTGCACGATCACGACCCCTATGCCGGGGCTCCGTCGTGGCGCGACTACTCCCTCGACCCCTCCAACCCGACATATCGAGAGACAGTGCTGCATCTGCCGGAGCGCGGCGAAGGCTTTGAAGCGCTAGACACCGAACTGAACCGACTCGTCAACGAGCGAGACGACATCGAAGCTGGCATCGGCGACATCTCGAATGCATCGCCTGAGCAGCTTGCCGCCTATGATGACGTGGCCGCCCGCATTCAACAGCGTCGCGAAGCATTGCGCCAGAACAAGCAAGAGACTTTCCGTTCCGGCCACTTCTCCGAGCCCAACATCATCGGCCACATGATGACGTCTATGACGACGCATCGCGGACGCCCGGTCTACACGATCGACCAGATCCAGTCGGACTGGGGGCAGAAGCTGCGTGATGATGGCGCAAAGGACGATGCTAAGATTGCCGATCTCAAGCGCCGCTATGCTGACGCTGAAGCAAAGCGGCAGATGGTTCGCGATCGCCCATCAGACGACCCTGAGCGCCAGAAGGCTTTTGAAGATGCCAACTTGCTTCGGGCCGAGCTCTCGACTGCAGAGGCATCTGCGCCCGGCAACCCCCTCGTCAACACCACAGACCAGTGGGTGAACACGACGCTGCGTCGCGCGATCCGGCAGGCAGCGGAGGCAGATGCGGAGTACATCGCGATCCCGAGTGGAGACACTGTGCTCTCGTACAATCCGGGTGACACTGCGGGGATGCGCGGCTTTTACGGCAGCGGCGAGCGCGCGGTTAGCGCTGAGGCGGTCGATGCTGCGAAGGCGTGGTTGCGTGATAAAACGGGCAAAGACCCTGACGACGAGTGGGGGTTTAGCAACGGCAGTGACTACGTGCATATCGCGACAAAGGAGTTCGGCTTCGTCGCTCCGACGATGGAAGCTAAGCCCATTCAAGGCATCGTTCCGAAGAACCTGCGCAACCTTCTCCAGAAGATCGACAAGGCGAGCCCCGGTCCGGAGCGCATCGACACCCTCGACAGTCCGTCGGGTAAGACAGAACTCGGGCGCGGTTTCTCACTGTTTCCACTGTCGGAAACCGTAAAGCGTGCTGTGCTGTCGGAAGGCCAGCCCATGTTTGCAGCCCGTGCTGGTGATGACGCCTCGCGCGGCCCCTCCGTCTCGCCCGATGTCTGGAACATGGCACGCCAGATCGGCGGCGCTCTTGGTGTCGAGGTTCCTGAAGTCGCAGCGAAATCCTTCGACGATCAGATCGAAGCGCTGGAGAAATTCCTGCGTAAGGTCGAAGCCGCATCTCAAAAAGCCGGACGCTCAGCATCCGACGACATGCAGTCAATCCTGGCGCAGATCGATGACGTGAAGCGCTTTGCTGATGCAGACCGGCAGGAACTGGAAGGCATTGCGAACGAAACCATTTCGACGATAACCGGAGCCCCGGCAGGCCGGATGATCAATCCCTTCGACAGCATTTTCCTCGAAGGTAAGTCAGGACCATTGCAGGCCCGCACGTTGAAGGTCCCAGATCTGTTCGTCTCCGATAAGGGGCACGCGTTCGCAGACTTCCTTGATGACGACATTGAACGGATCTCAGCATCCTACGTGCGATCCATGTCACCTGACGTGGCGATTGCTCGAGAGTTCGGCGACATCAACCTGAAGGAAACGCTGCGTCAGATCCAAGAGGACGCCGATAACCGGACGGCTGATGTGCCAGACGGCCCACAATCGAAGTCTATCCAGGACGAAGCGCGGCGCGCGCAGAACGATCTCATTGCGATCACGAAGCGCCTGCGGGGAACCTACAACGTCGGCCAAGACCCGAGTGACTGGGGCCCCTGGACAGCGCGGCGCGTCAAGGAATTGAACGTCCTCAGATTGATGGGATCTGTGCTCGCAGCATCCATTTCCGACCCGATGAAGCTGCTGATGGTGCACGGCTTCCGCAACAACTTCGATCTGTTCTCAACCTTCCTGACCAACATCAAGGGCGCCCGTCTTTCGATGAACCAAGCCAAGGAGATGAGTGCCGGTCTGGAACTCGTCATGTCACGAGCCGGTCAGTTGTGGGATGCGTTCGACGACTTCGGCGGGCATTCGAAGTTCGATCGTGCGATGGACGGTGCCGTGCGCAAGTTCGGCCGTCTGACCATGATGGACCAGTGGAACTCGACGCTGAAGCAGTTGTCGGGATCGATGACGGCAAGCAGGGTGTTGAGAGCCTCAGTTGATCTGGCGAATGGCCGGATTTCCAAGGCGAACAGCACCCGGCTTGCGAAGTCTGGCATCTCACCTGAGATGGCTCAGGAGATCGCCGCCCAGTATCAAAAGCACGGCGGCATGCACGGCAGGCTGTGGCTGGCGAACGCCGGCGAATGGGACAAGACCGATATGGCGCAGCGGGCCGCCAACGCTCTGCGCGCGGCGGTTCGGAAGGAAGCGGACATCACCATCGTCACGCCGGGCCAGGAGCGCCCGCTGTGGACCTCTGGAACGTATGGCAGCGTGTTGGCGCAGTTCCGCACCTTCCAACTCGTGACGGTCCAGCGCACGCTGATCCCGGCCATGCAGGAATCCAACGCCGCGGTGTTCGCCGGTATCGCCGGGATGATCGCGCTCGGCATGCTGTCCGAACGATTGAAAATGTTGGTCCATGGCAAGGAAGACAAAGGCCCGCCGAAGGACATGGGCGAATGGCTCTATGCTGGGTTGGCGAATGGTGGCGTGTTGGGCTGGATCACCGACGTGGATCAGACGATGCACAAGGCAACGCGCGGGAATATCTCCGCCGCGCGCTTGTTGTTCGGGTCAGATCGCCCGATCAGCCGCTTCGCTTCCCAGAACGTGACGGGATCAATGCTCGGACCAACCTTCGGCGCCGGACAGGATCTCGTTACGGCGTTCGGCGGGGCAACGACCGGCGACATTTCCCAGGGCGATGTTCGGGCAATGCGCCGGCTGCTGCCGTACCAGAACCTGTTTTGGATCAGCCGTGCACTGCGGGCAGGTGAGGAGCAGATGATGTCAGGTCTGGGCGTTCCACAGACGCGGCGGAATTAGGCGCCGCTTTTACAGAGTTGTTTCCACTTGTTAATTCGGTCGGGACCAATCCAGTCCTGCAGTTCGGCGGTGTTGTCGATAGCCGCTGCTGTAATCACGTGCCCTAGAGCTTCGACGGCTTGATCTTTCGAGACCTCACCGTTGGCGACGGCGTCAAGAACGCCCTCAAGTAAAGCATCGAGTTTGGTGTGGTCGCCTTGGGTGATCTGAATTGACATTGCCTACTCCTGTACTTGCTGTGGCAGCGCAGAGATAGGCACGCAGATATGACGTTTCAACTAGGCCTTGACCTTCGACATGACAGGTCAATTCGACTAACAGAATCAATCAGCGAATCAGTACTGCGTCCGCTGTCAATAGGAGCGGATGATGGGGTGTATCCCGACCAAAACAAGCGTTGAACTTCGAGGGCCGGAAGGCTCAATCGGCAGCATTCCTGCGGCTTCTGAGGCCTCAGCGGGCGTCATGACCGCAGAGCACGTGAAGATGCTGCAGGCGATCTACACCTGGCACCAGACTGAGAAATCAAGCGGCGTTGTGGAGATCATCACGCCAGCGCGCGTAGCGCCGGAAACCACGGCACAGGTCGCTGCCGTGCGCGCCGGCATTGCCCAGATCAGCAACCGGGTTGCGCAGCTTGAGACGGCGTTGTCGTCGGCCGACCGTGTGGAGCACCTAGCGCTACCGGCACCGGATATCGCGGGCCGCATAGACCAAGCCGAGGATCAAATCCGAACGCTGGCGACGGCACTGCATGAAATCGTCGCCTTGGTTGATGACGCCAACCAGCGGCTTGCATTCATCGAAGGGCATGCACTCGCGAGTGTCCATGTCGAGACAAAGCAAGGAGAGGCGGCATGACAGGTGTTCACAACCGTGACGCTGACACGCTGGTGGCGCCATGATCACCGCCGACGACATCAAGAATTTCGCGCCGAAGGCCCGGAAGGAATACGCCGACGCCTTGCTCAACGGTCTCGAGCACCTCGAGGCTGCCGGCATCCTGGACAACGAGCTGCGCACATCGCACTTCCTGGCCCAGTGCGCAGCCGAAACAGGCGGCTTCACCGTCATCCGGGAAAGCCTCACCTACACCACGGCAAAGCGGCTGCGGGAAGTCTGGCCGGCGCGATTCCGCTCGAAGTCCAACGCCGAGCTGGCGCACCTGCTGCGCAATCCGGTCGCCCTCGGTGACGCGGTGTATCGCGGCCGCATGGGCAACACAGCGTCGGGGGATGGCTACAACTACCGGGGTGGCGGATTTCTTCAGACCACCGGCAAGTACGCTGTCGAGAAGTATTGCAAGACACTCGGCATCACGCCTCGATCGGACATCCTCGATGACATCCCGACCACTCTGCGGTTCGCGTGTCTGGAATGGGTTGAGAGCGGCTGCAATCAATGGGCTGACGAGAACAGCCTGATCAAGGTGTCTCGAGCAATCAACGTCGGCTCTGCGACGTCCAACGTCGCCCCGGTGGGCATGAAGAACCGGGAGCAGTGGTTTGCTAAGGCCTGGGCGATCTGGGGCGTTAAGGGCAAGCCTGACCTCGAGAAGACGCCAATGGCCGAAAGCACCAAGGTCTCTATTGCGACGGTCGGAGCCACTGGCGGCGCAGCATTGCTGTCCGGGCCGCCGGCGGCGGTGACGGAAACCGTGTCTCAAGTCTCAGCATGGCAATCCATTGTGTCGTCCGGTCAGACGCTGGCGATGTGGGGCTGGGAGAACATCTGGGTCGTGGGGGCGGTCGGCGGCACCGTTGCTGGTCTCACTTATTGGAACAAGCGGAGGACGGCGGAATGATGATCGTCCTGAACTGGATTGTCGGCTCGATGTGGGGCCGGCTAGTGGCGGGGGCGTTGGTTGGTCTCGTGGCGTTGGGCGTGAACAATGCGGTGCAGCGCTCGAAGGGGGCGGCGGCCGTGGTGGAAGCTTCGAGAGAGAAGGCGAAGGTCGCCAATGCCAAGAATGAGAAGGTGCGGGCTGATGCTCGCCGCCCTGGGGCTCCTGAGCGGCTGCGGGACACTGCATGTCGTGACTGCTGAAAACCTCTGCCGCGACTGGCGTTATCAGACGGTCAGCAAAACCGATGTGTTGACGCAAGAGACGGCAGAGCAGATCGAGGCGTCCAACG
>JAFAFP010000219.1 GCA_023423415.1 Pseudomonadota bacterium
CCACCCTCCCCTGAAGGGGAGGGATAAGGAATTCAATGCGCTCCACATTCCCTGGCACACTGATCGCGCTCGCGGTGCTCGTTGCCGGCTTTGCCGTGGCATTTCTGGTCGGCCGCTTTCCGGTGTCGCTGGCCGACATCGCAGCGGTGGTGTGGAGCAAGATTGCCGGCGGCGCATCGGGCGTTTCGCCGGCAACCGAAGCCGTGATCCTGCAGGTGCGCGGGCCGCGCGTGATCGCGGCGTTTCTGGTCGGCGCGGCGCTGGCGATTGCCGGCACCGCGTTTCAGGGACTGTTTCGCAACCCGCTGGTGTCGCCGGACATTCTCGGCGCGTCGTCCGGTGCAGCGCTGGGCGCGGTGCTCGGCATCTATTTCTCGCTCGGCGTTCTTTCGATTCAACTGTTCGCGTTCATCGGCGGACTCGTCGCCGTGGCAGCCGTCTATCTGATCGGCTCGGCGATCCGGACGCGCGATCCGGTGCTGGTGCTGGTACTGGCGGGCGTGGTGATCGGTTCGCTGCTGGGCGCCGGCGTCGGCCTCGTGAAGTATCTCGCCGATCCCTACAATCAGTTGCCGGCGATGACGTTCTGGCTGCTCGGCAGTCTTGCGGCCGCCAACGTCAGCGATCTTGTTCCGTTGCTGGGCCCTGTGCTGATCGGCAGTCTCGTGCTGCTGGCGCTGCGTCACCGCATGAACGTGATGTCGCTGCCGGAAGAAGAAGCGCGCGCACTCGGCGTGCCGACCGGATGGCTGCGTGTCGCCATCGTCGCGGCGGCAACGCTGGTGACGTCCGCGAGCGTGGCCACCGCCGGCATCATCGGCTGGGTGGGGTTAGTGGTGCCGCATCTGGCGCGCTCGCTGGTCGGCCCCGATTTCGCGCGGCTGTTGCCGGTGTCGGCCATTCTCGGCGGCGGATTCCTGCTGTTCATCGACACGCTGGCGCGCACCATGGCGCAGGTGGAAGTACCGCTTGGCATTCTGACGGCGGTGATCGGCACGCCATTCTTCATCTGGCTTCTGGCCAGCGTGAGCAAGACGTGGTCGTGAACACATGACCATCGAAGGCCACGATCTCTCCATCGGCTATCCGGACCGGCTGGTCGGCAGCGGACTCAATGTGTACGTGCGCGAAGGCGAGGTGCTGGCGCTGCTCGGACCCAATGGCGGCGGCAAGACCACGCTGCTGAAGACGCTGCTCGGTCTCATCCCCGCGCGCGGCGGCGACGTGCGCGTCATGGACAAGCCATTGCACGAGTTGCCGATCGCCGAACGCGCGCGGCTGATCGGCTATGTGCCGCAGGTGCATCAGGGCACCTTCGCCTTCACGGTCGAAAGCGTGGTGCTGATGGGGCGCACCGCGCATGGCTCGCTGTTTGCCGCGCCGAGCGCGCATGATCGCGAGATCAGCATGGCGATGCTGGAACGGTTCGGCATCGCGGCGCTGGCGCAGCGGGCCTATACGGAAATCTCCGGCGGCGAACGGCAGCTTGTGCTGTTGGCGCGCGCGCTGGCGCAGGAGCCGCGATTCATCGTGCTCGATGAGCCGACCGCGAGCCTCGACTTCGGCAATCAGGGCAAGGTGATGGGGCAGATCCGCGCGCTGGCCGATGCGGGACTCGGCGTGATGTTCACGACCCACGATCCCAACCACGCGATGCGCGCGGCGACGCGGGCCTACCTGCTGCGCGACGGCACGCGCCTCGCCGAAGGCCCGGTGGCCGATGTGCTGACGGTGGAGAATCTGGAAGCGCTGTATCGCGCCAATGTGCAGACGCTGCGCGACGATCGGACCGGCGCGATCGCGTTCCTGCCGGGATAGCGCATCGCCCGGTCTACTTGGCGTCGTGGAAGATGATGCCGGTGGTGTAGCGCTCGCCGGAGCGCAGGCGGCTGACGCCATGCCGCATGGTCACGCGATAGATGCCGCGCGTGCCCTGAACCGGACGATGATGAACCGCGAAGATTGCCGCATCGCCTTGCTTGAGGCCGATCACCTCGGCGCGCGATTGCATGCGTGGACGCTGTTCGGTCAGCACGAATTCGCCGCCGGTAAAATCCCGTTCGGGCTCAGACAGCAGGATCACGATCTGCAGCGGAAAGACATGCTCACCATAAAGATCCTGATGCAGGCAGTTGTAATCGTCCTCGCGATAGCGGAGCAGCAACGGTGTGGGGCGTTTCTGTCCGGCCTTGTGGCAGCGTGCGATGAAGCTTGCGTGATCGCCCGGATAGCGGACCGCGATCGCCATGGACTCGTTCCAGGCATTGGCGATTGGCGCGAGATGCGCATACAACGCCGGCCGCAAGGCGGCGATCAGAGCCGGCAGCGGATAGGTAAAGTACTTGTACTCGCCGCGGCCGAAACCATGCCGGACCATGACAATGGTGCTGCGGAAATGGCTGTCGTCATCATACAGGGAGGCAATGGCGCGGCACTCGTCCGGCGTCAGCAGGCGTTCCAGCACCGCGCTGCCGCGATCATTCAAGGCCCCTGCGACGCGCGTCCAGTCGATCGCCGCCACCCGCGCTGCGGCGGTGTCCGGCCAATCCGCGGAGTGTGAACGTGTTCTCGCTGCCATTGCCATGTCGTCGATCCCTGAATGTCGGAACATGATCGGCGATATGATCGAATGAGCCACCCGATTTCTGACAAGGGCTTTGTTCCCGTCATACCGGCTTGTCGAACACCATCACCTTCGACACGAAGGCCGGTTCGTCGCGCACATGGGTGAGGCCGTGCGTGCGCGCGATATGCGCGAAGTCCTCGTCGAGGTAACTCTCGAAATACGGCTCGTGGTAGTTTTGCGGAAACCGCTCCAGCACGCCGTCATAGTCCGGCACGTCGCGGCGCTGCAAGGAATCGACGATCACCAGCCGGCCGCCGGGTTTCAGCACGCGGGCGCATTCGCCGATCACGGTGCGGCGCACCTGCGGCGGCAATTCATGCATCATGAAGATGTTGGTCACCGCATCCTGGCTCGCATCCGGCAGCGGCAGGCTTTCGGCGTTGCCGACGATCGCGCCGACCCGCGACCAGCGTCGCAGATGCCTGCGGGTGTGCTGGATATAGGGTTCGGACAGATCGATGCCGACAACCGGCAAGCGCGGCCAGGTCTGCTTGACGAAATCGAGAAAGCGCCCGGTGCCGCAACCGATATCGGCGAGGCTCAGTTTGCGCTGGTCGCGACCTTTGAAAATCTCGTGCAGTTCCGGCAGCGCCATGCGCCGCATCGCGTTCGCCGTGCCCTTGAACAGCACCTCGACCTGCGTGTCGTAACGCTGCGCGGAGTCTTCCGTCATCCAGCCGCCGGACTGGTAGTGGAAATTCTGCAGATAATAATCAGGCCTCTTGCCGCGCGTGGTGTCGTCCAGCACTTCATCGTGCAGGCGCTGTTCGCGGCGGCGATAGACATCCGGCAGATCCTCGAAAAACAGCCGCGAGCGAGTGATCCGCGTCAGCAGCGAGCCGTCGTGATCGGCCGGCAGCGGATAAAGGCCCTCCTCGACATAGGCGAGGTCGCGGGCGAACAAGTCCAGCATGTCGCGATAAAGCCGGCTTTCACTCAGCGCCGGCGCGCGATTGTCGCCGCGCCGCCGCCGTTCGCTCCGCGGTGGTGTCTCCTTGCCGTCGCGCCGCCGTGCTTCCGCCGCCAGCCGTTGCAGCGCGTAGCCGTGACCCGCATACCAGGCGAGGCGCGGCAATTGGGTCGCACCATAGGCGACGCGGGTGGCGAGACGGGCGAGCGGGCTCATCAGCTATTCCTGGGGGCTATTCCTGTTGGGCACGTCCTGTTTCAGGCTCATCCTTCCCGAAAAATATAGCAACGCCGTGGCGCAGCGCCATACGGGATACCGCCGCCATGTTCTGGCCTTACCGCGCCGGAATTGTCATGATGCGTCTGCAGTTTGCAAAGGAGTCTGCGTGAGCACCATTCCGCACGAGGACCGGGCCTTTCTTGAGAAGCCCGAAAACGCCTACCTAACCAAGGAGCAGATCCTGAAATGGGAGGAGGGGCGCACCTTCCACACCGATTGGGCCGCGCATCACTTCTTCAACTGGGCGGAATGGCTGCATCCCCTGCGCGACAAACAGGTGCGCATCGTCGAGGTGGGATCGTGGGAAGGCCGCTCGGCGCTGTGCTTCCTCAACGTGCTGCCGCGTTCGACCATCGTCTGCATCGATCCGTTCGCTGGCAATGTCGAGCATCACGAAGATCCGTATTTCGCCGATCTCGCGCGCAAGAGCGAAAAGCAGTTCGATCACAATCTGGCCGGCTATGAAGCGCGGGTTGAGAAGATCGTCGGCAGTTCGGCCGAGGTGCTGCCGCGCCTTGGCGCCGCGGGTCGCCGGTTCGACGTCGCCTATATCGATGGCAGCCACATCGCCGCCGATGTCTATCGCGATGCGGTCATGGCCTGGTCGCTGCTCGACCGCGGCGGCATTGCGGTGTTCGACGATTACGAATGGCCGCTGATGGACAGCGAGGAGGAGCGTCCGAAACTCGGTGTCGACCGGTTCCTCGCCGCGCATCCGGGGCAGTATCGCGAACTGCATCGCGGCTATCAGATCGCGATCGAGAAGCTGTAGCTCGTTCGGGACAATCGACCGTCATTCCGGGACGCGCGCCCGATCTCGGGTTTACCCGAGATCGGAATATATCATGATCCAAGTCGGCAACAGCCGACTTGGATGCGCGCGGACCCGGGATCCAGCGAAATAGTGCAGGCTTGTCACTGGATTCCCGGTCCGCATGCTGCGCATGCGCCCGGGAATGACGGTTGAAACAACAACTGCTTCTTCGAAGGGGATGGATTGCCGGGGCAAGCCCGGCAATGACACCGCGCCCATTGATTTCGCGCTCGCGCCTCGCAATATGCGGCTTCGCTTGAGTCCCTTTTTATCGAATGCCGAAAATCGCCGCCCATGCCCAAAGCCGTTGCCGGACCTGAAATCGAACGCCTGATCCAGCTTCTGGCCAAGCTGCCGGGTCTTGGGCCACGCTCGGCGCGGCGTGCGGCGCTTCATCTGATCAAGAAGCGCGAACAACTGATGACGCCGCTGACCGAGGCGCTCGGCACCGCACGCGATCGCATCACGGTCTGCAACACCTGCGGCAACATCGATTCGCAAAATCCCTGCACCGTCTGCACTGACGCCAAGCGTGATCCATCGGTGATCGTCGTCGTCGCCGATGTCGCCGATCTCTGGGCGCTGGAGCGCGCCAGCGCGGTGAATGCGCGCTATCACGTGCTCGGCGGCACGCTGTCGCCGCTCGACGGCATCGGCCCGCAGGACCTGACGATCGATGCGCTGGTGTCGCGCGCACACGATCCGGCGGTGAAGGAGGTTATTTTGGCGCTCAACGCCACGGTCGATGGCCAGACCACGGCGCACTACATCACCGATCTTCTGCACAATGCCGATGTGACGGTGACGCGGCTGGCGCATGGCGTGCCGGTCGGCGGCGAACTCGACTATCTCGACGAGGGCACGCTGTCGGCCGCGATCAGGCAGAGGACGCCGATCTGACGTTAGGAAGAGGGGAGCTGCCAAGAGAGTGCGGCGAAGACGCGCGACGCTTGTCGTCAAAGAGTTTCTTAAGATAGCGGCTTCATCCGGCAACACTCAGTCACGTCGCATTATAAGCAGCACAATGTGAAATGACGAACTGCTGGTGAGATACTGAACGCGCTTTGAGAAAACATCACGAAATCCCATCCGAGCGTCATGCCGCAAAAAGCCAAAGCTTAGAAGCTCTTGCCGGATCAGAAGCGCGATATCTCTCGAACGTCCGGCCGGCTGACTCCATCCGAGATCGAATTTTGAGGAAGGGCGCAAGGGAAGCTTCAGCGCGGATGAAATGAAATTCTGTGCCGGGAAGAGCGGACGAATGAGGCGCCGTGACATCTCATCGCCGCATTGAGGCGCTTGATCGAACCGATATCGCGACGCGCATATGATTAGCCTTGCGAAGATTACGAATTACAACTATATGTTCATAGTCGATTTTGCTGACGAACGTTGTTCCGCGCTGCGGCGCCCCGTAACGATCTTCCTTTTCAATCTCGAAGAATGCGGCGTTTGGCATCCAGCCAAGCGGCGATGTTGTATGCCGATTGAAAGGAAATCGTCATGTCTATTGGAACCGTCAAGTTCTTCAATTCCACCAAGGGTTTTGGCTTTATCGCGCAAGACAACGGGCAGCCGGACGTGTTCGTCCACATTTCCGCCGTCGAACGGGCCGGAATGAGCTCTCTGGTCGAAGGCCAAAAGGTTCACTTCGATGTCGTGCAGGACCGTCGCAACGGCAAGAACGCGGCAGAAAACCTGCAGGCCGCCTAAATCATGGTGCTTCTGGTCTTTGACCACGGATGTACTGGCACTGACTGTTGAGGCATTTGGAGAAGGTCGGGCTTGTCCCGGCCTTTTTCTTTTCACGGAGATAGCAACGTGAAGCGGATACCAGATCCTGGCGTTTTCAAGCCGCCACTCACGCGGAACGAGGCCAAGAGCGACACGACCACACGCGTGTCGCGTGCGATAATCGACGAAGAAACTGCTGCCAGAGCCGCGAACACAGCACGCCTTCGTGCTGCCAGACTTGCGCGGGAGAAGAGCCAGTCTTCCGAAAATAGCTCTGATATTCAACCGCTAGGCGGAACCGCCAATTCGTCAATTGAAGCCGGCGTGCCCCCGCAATTTTGCCCAAATGACTTCACGATTGCTGATGATCCGGTCGGACTCGGCTGGAAAGTCACCGCGAAATGGAATGACGGCCGCACCGAGACGATCACCGGCTTCGGAACCGAAACTGACGCGGAGGCATGGATCAAGGAAGATTCAGCCCGATGGCTACTGGACATCCCGCGCCAGGTTCAGGGCAGGCAGTGGATCAACGACCGGCTTCCGAAGGAATAATTTTGATCAGAGCTTTTGGCGTTATCCGTAGCGGAAGATCTGACAATTGACTGCTCCAGATGGGGCAAAGTGCCGCTTTGTTGCGGGACACAATGTTTAGAAAATCCGCATTCCGGATGAGTAGAGGGAGCAACTGATGTCCGACCAGCTTCACCGGTTCAAGATCTCGGAGTGGGTAGAGTTGTTACCGTCCACCCTGCGTTCTGCCGCCCCCGGACCTTATCAAATCGTTCGTTTATTGCCGTGCGATCACAACGAGCCGCGTTATTGCGTTCGGAGCCAAAGTGAGCACCACGACAGGATTGTTTCGGAACGAGATCTCTGTCCTGTTTGATTTGCCAATATCTATGAATGTGTCGCCGGTTCGAATCTAATGGCCAGGCCACAGCGCACTGCATCTCCGTCCTTCTGTACTGACCCTCTCGCATAACGCGGATATGACCGTGACGCGGCTGACGCATGGCGTGCCGGTCGGCGGCGAACAACAAGCGCATGGAGCTTCGATTTCCAAGAGATAGACCCGTGGTCGTGCCTCCTGCTCTCGTTGGCGCATTCCGGGCATGCGGGGACGTATCTGAAGCGCGCTAACACGAGATTATTGCGCGTCCCCCGGCTCTTCGAAGCGAAACAGCTTTGGTACAAAGCTGACAGCCCAAGCCGCACCTACTCCAAGCACTGTCTCAACAAATCGATGGAATGCATAGATCCAAGGGTCTGAGTTGTTATCCAGAACGATAATTCCGCACAGGAAAGCAGCCACTCTGGCGCCGCCTCTCCCTATCAAAATGTGACATGTCGCCATTGCGGCAAACACACCAAATCCGATCGCTATGGGACCCGAGGGAATCAATGGCGTGAGTACGGCGCCCCATGTCGCTCCAACGACTGTTGCGATAAGCCGATTCAGCCCTAGCCTTCTGCTTTCCGCGGCTGAAAGATCGGTCACAAGCACGGCGGAAATGAAAGCGAAGATCGGGTAATCGAACGACAATAGTTTTGCGATAGCGACAGCGAATGATCCGGCGATCGCCGCTCTCAGAGCGAGCTGCCCTCCAGCCAAAAAGTCGTTGAAGTTCATTGCTGTCTTGAATCTTGGATTTCTCCAATCCCCCTTGCAGCTTGATAGTCGCTCACGTAGCCAACACCTCAAGTTGACAATCCGCAAAAAGATGAAAGTCTCAGAGCTTTAGATGTCTCCGTTACGGAGATGAATATGATTATTGCAACCTATAAAATTCGTGACGAAGTGATTGTTATCAGACGTCGCACTTGGCGCGCACGCCTGCTCACTCGACCATGGAAACCGTGGCTTGCCTACACCGTAATTGTTGGCAATGGTCACTCCCCCGGCGCCTAGTTCGAAAGCTGCTGCGCCCGAAGGCAGCGATCACCGCTTGCGCCGGCCATATTTCAATTCAGGTTCCATTTCTGCAAATTTGTTAATGTGGCAACAACTAAAAGTGACGCCAGGCAGCCTGGCACGCCACCTTGCCAATTATACAATCCTGTGATGGGATTTGGCCGCAAGTCATTTATGAAGGTCATGCGACTATGCAGTCAGTGGCGTTCGTTATTGACGATGACGCTTCCGTCAGCGAGTCAATTTGCAACTTGCTCAACTCCGTCGATATTCCCGTTCGACCATTTAGAACGGTCGACGAATTTTTAGATTTAGATCGGTCCGATATTGCGGGGTGTATTATTCTCGACGTTCGCCTCCCCGGAAGGGGCGGGCTTGAATTTCAAGTCGAATCCAAGTCACTGGGCATATCCCTTCCCATCATATTCCTGACGGCCTATGCGGACGTTCCCATGAGCGTGCGCGCCATGAAGAACGGCGCATTCGAGTTCCTATGCAAGCCGTTCCGAGCTGAGGATCT
>JAFAFP010000249.1 GCA_023423415.1 Pseudomonadota bacterium
TCGCGCGGCCGGACCTGCACGATACCGCACCTGTGGTCGATATCGGGCCATTTTCGCAGTGGGCTGAGCCCAAGAGCATCGTGTCGCTCGACCCCTGGGGCCACCGCGTTGCCGAGGATTTCAAGACCGAAATCGCCGAGGGCATCGATATCCGCCCGACCATCGCCATCACCAAGGCGCGGCTGACGGTTCCGGAATTCGACACTGTCGTCGGCAAGGGGCTCTTGAAGATCGATGGCGAGATCGTGCGTCCGTCCGGCGATGTCGCCGTGACCAAAGCCGCGGTCGATCCGGTGTGGTATCTGCCGGGCATTGCCGAGCGTTTCAGCATCAGCGAAGACAAGCTGCGTCGCACGCTGTTCGAGCAGACCGGAGGCATGTATCCGGAACTGGTGACGCGTCCCGACATCTCGGTGTTTCTGCCGCCGATCGGTGGGATCACGCTGTATATCTTCGGCGACCCAGCCTATCTCGCCAATCCGAAGAAGACGCTGGCTTGCCGCGTGCACGACGAGTGCAACGGCTCCGACGTGTTCGGCTCGGATATTTGCACCTGCCGACCTTATCTGGTGCATGGCATCGCCGAATGTATTCGCGAGGCGCAGAATGGCGGCGCGGGTCTCATCGTCTATAACCGCAAGGAAGGCCGTGCGCTCGGCGAGGTAACGAAATTCCTCGTTTATAATGCGCGCAAGCGTCAGCCGGGCGGCGATCAGGCGGCGACCTATTTCGAACGCACCGAATGCGTGGCCGGCGTTCAGGATGCGCGCTTCCAGCAATTGATGCCGGATGTGCTGCACTGGCTCGGCATCACGCGGATCGACCGCTTCGTGTCGATGTCGAACATGAAATACGATGCGATGGTCGGTTCTGGCATCGAGATCGTCGAGCGTATTCCGATCCCCGACGGGCTCATCCCCGATGACGCGAATGTCGAGATGGAAGCAAAGAAGGCCGCCGGCTATTACACGCCGGAAGGTGCGCCGACGGCAGAAGAGCTGAAGGCGACGGTCGGCCGCAAGCTTCGCGATTTCTGATCGGGCTGGCACCATCATGTCGTCTTCACTGACGCCGGTCGTCGATTCATTGTTATCCGCGAATGCGGTGCGGGAACGCAGCGCCGAGATACTGGCGGCCGCCGAAGTGGGGCAACTCGCGCATTTCACGCTGCATCTCGATCGCCTCGATGCGACGGCAGCTTTTGTCGCCAAGGTGATCGAGGAGAATTACCCGACGCTGCAGGTACCGCTGCATGCGCGCTGGCGGCATTTCAAACTCGTCGGCAATGACCTCTGGGCGCCGATCGATAGCAAGACGACGTGGCAGGACAGCGCGGCGCGTGCGCGCGCGGCGTTCGATCTGGCCATCGTGTCGGTGCTGCTCGATGCTGGGGCAGGGCCCGACTGGCGCTATCGCGATGACCCAACGGGTCTGCACATCGGCCGTTCGGAAGGCCTGGCGCTCGCGAGCCTGCGCATGTTCGAAGCCGGTGCATTTTCGGATGATGCAAGCGATCCGCTGCGTGCGGATGCCACGCGTCTCGCTGCGTTCACCGCAAACGACCTAGGAATAGGTTTTCAGGCCGACGAAACCAATCCGCTCATGGGTCTTGAAGGGCGAGCGGCACTCATTGCGCGACTTGGGAAGGCAGTGCTCGATAATCCTAGTGTTTTCGCCATGAAGGATCGCGCGCGGCCGGGCGGCCTGTTCGATCACCTTGCACAGTTTGCAGGTGGCACATCGCTGCCGGCCCCGCAGATCCTGCGCAGCGTTTTGCATCATCTCGGAACGATCTGGCCGGGACGGATTTCGCTCGATGGGGTGTCGCTCGGTGACACCTGGCGGCATCCCATCATCAAACGCAATGATGAAACCAATGGCCTGATCCCGTTCCACAAGCTGTCGCAATGGCTGACCTATTCGCTGGTCGAGCCATTGCAGGATGCCAGTGTCACGGTAACCGATCTCGACGGGCTGACGGGTCTTGCCGAATATCGCAACGGCGGCTTGTTCGTCGATGCCGGCGTGATTGCGCTCCGCGATCCTGCTGCTATGACGCGAGGACATGAGCCCGGTTCCGAACTCGTTGTGGAATGGCGTGCGCTGACGGTGGCGTTGCTCGACCGGATTGCACCGCTGGTTCGTGATAAGCTTGGCCTCGATGCATCACGCTTTCCACTTGGTGCCGTGCTCGAAGGCGGCACATGGGCGGCCGGGCGCCGGCTTGCCAACGAGAAACGACCCGGCGGTTCGCCGCCGATTCATGTGATCAGCGATGGCACGGTCTTCTGACGTTTATTGATTGAACATCGCCAATTTCGAGGGTTGCCATGCGCGGCGTTACGATTGTCGATCATCCCCTGGTGCAGCACAAGTTGACATTGCTGCGTGACAAAGACCGATCAACCAAGGGGTTCCGCGAGTTGTTCAGCGAGATCGGCACGCTGCTCTGCTACGAGGTCACGCGCGATCTGCCGCTGGAGATGACCGAGGTCGAAACACCATTCGCGACCATGCAATCGCCGATGCTGACCGGCAAGAAGCTGGTGCTGGCGCCGATCGTGCGCGCCGGCATGGGATTTCTTGAAGGCATGCTCAATCTTGTTCCATCGGCACGTGTTGCACACATTGGCCTCTATCGCGATCCGCGCACGCTCGTGGCCGTCGAATACTTCTTCAAGGCGCCGGATGACATTGCCGAACGTCTTGTGCTGGTGCTGCATCCGATGCTTGCCACAGGAAATTCCGCGGTTGCCGCGCTCGACCGCTTGAAAGAGGCCGGGGCCAAATCGCTGCGTATCGTCTGCCTGCTTGCCACGCCGCAAGGCGTCGACAAGGTGCAGGCGCATCATCCCGACGTGCACATCTGGACCGCGGCGATCGACGAGCATCTCGACGAGAGCGGTTACATCGTTCCCGGCGTCGGCGATGTCGGCGACCGGATGTACGGAACGAAGTAGCGCTGCACCGCCATTGTTGGCCCACCAAACACTGCGTTGACATAGCAACAGACCGGCCGTTACGTCGCCGCCATATCGGGCGTGCCGTGCCGGAACTGTGAAATGAACCTGCCGCTGGAAAATCTCGTCGTCGTTGAACTCGGCCACAGCGTTGCTGCGCCGATTGCCGGGCTGATCCTGGCCGAACTCGGCGCCACGGTGGTGAAGATCGAGAATCCCGAAGGCGGGGACGATGCCCGCAATTGGGGCCCGCCGTTCCTGCATGGGGCCGCCGGAATGTTCCAGGCGATCAACCGCAACAAGCACTCGGTCGCGGCCGATCTGAAGGACGATGCACAGCGCGAAACGCTGCGGCGCTACATCATCGAGAAGGCCGACGTGGTGGTGCAGAATATGCGGCCGGGTCTCGTCGAGCGCTATGGTCTCGATGCCGCGTCGCTGCGGAAAGACAAGCCATCGCTGGTTTATTGCAATCTGACTGCCTTCGGCGCCGACGGGCCGATGAAGAGCACGCCGGGTTACGATCCGCTGCTTCAGGCGTTTGGCGGGTTGATGAGCGTCACCGGCCATGAAGGGGCGGAGCCGGTGCGCACGGGTCCGTCGATCATCGATCAGGGGTCGGGCATGTGGGCGGTGATCGGCATCCTCACCGGGCTCCTGCGCCGCAATGAAACGGGCGAGGGCTGTGAGGTGAATACCTCGCTGTTCGAAACCGCGCTGTCGTGGATGTGCATGCATACCGCCGCCTATCTCGCGTCCGGCCGCGTGCCGCGCCGTAGCGGCACCGAGAATGGCGGCATGGCGCCATACAAAGCGTATGAAGCGAGCGATGGCTGGGTGGTGATTGCGGCGGCCAACGACAATCTGTTTCGCCGCTTCGCGAACACCGTCGGGCATCCGGAATGGGCCGAAGATCCGGAGATGAACACCAATTCGAACCGCGTGCGCAATCGCGAACGCGTCAATGCGTTGGTCGGAGAGGTCATCAAGACGAAGCCGCGCCAGCACTGGATCGATGCACTCGCCGCTGCCTCCGTGCCTTGCGCGCCGCTACAGTCGCTTGATGAAGTGCTGAACCATCCGCAAACTGCCGCCGTTGAGATGCTGCAGACATCGGCCGATGGAAAATTCCAGCTCATGGGCCTTCCGCTGCAGTTCGACGGCAAGCGTCCCGACTTCCGCAAGAATCCGCCGGCACTGGCCGAAGACAACGATCTTCTGTTTTCGCAAGGTCCGTCGCAGCGTTCGGCAAGCTGAGCGTTTGGGTAACAAGAAGGACAACAACCATGGACGCCATCAATACAGACGCGCTGAATGTCTCGGTCCCGCTGGGGGAAGACTATCCGGAAATCCGCGAAGGCGTGCGCGCCATCTGCAAGAAGTTTCCGTCGGAATACTGGCGCAAGCTTGAGGACAATGACGATTACGCCGAGGAATTCGTCAAGGAGTTGAGCGATGCGGGTTATCTCGCCGCACAGATCCCGGAGGAATACGGCGGCTCGGGCCTGCCGCTGCGCGCCGGCTGCGCGATCCTCGAAGAGATCAATGCCAATGGCGGCCATGGCGGCGCTTGTCACGCGCAGATGTACATGATGGGCATGCTGCTGCGTCACGGCAACGAGACACAGAAGCAGAAATATCTTCCGGGCATTGCCGAAGGAAAGATCCGCTTCCAGGCGTTCGGCGTCACCGAGCCCACAACCGGCTCCGACACCACCAAGCTGAAGACGCGCGCCGAGCGCAAGGGCGACAAATACGTCGTGAACGGCCAGAAGATCTGGACCTCGCGCGCACACAAGTCCGATCTGATGACTTTGCTGGTCCGCACCACGCCACTCGATCAGGTGAAGAAGCGGACCGAAGGATTGTCGGTGTTGCTGGTGGAGATGAAGGACGCCGTCGGCAAGGGCCTGACGATGCAGCGCATCGACACCATGGTCAATCATCAGACCAACGAACTGTTCTTCGACAATCTGGAAGTGCCGGTTGAAAACCTGATCGGCGAGGAAGGGCAGGGATTCCGTTATATCCTCACCGGGATGAATTCGGAGCGCATCGTCGCGGCCTCGCAATCGTCGGGCGATTGCCGCTTCTTCATCAATAAGGCCGTGAATTACGCCAAGGAGCGCGAGGTGTTCGGCCGTCCGATCGGTCAGAACCAGGGCATCCAGTTTCCGCTCGCGCGCTGCTACGCCGAGTGGAAGGCGGCCGATCTGATGATCCGCGCTGCTGCCGCGCTGTTCGAGGCCGGCAAGCCCTGCGGCGAAGAGGCCAATATGGCGAAGCTCCTCGCCAGCGAAGCGGCCTGGCACGCCGCCGAGGCCTGCATGCAGACGCACGGCGGCTTTGCGGCGGCCCGCGAATTCGACGTCGAGCGCAAGTGGCGCGAGGCTCGCATCTCAACGATCGCGCCGATCTCCACCAACCTCATTCTGGCATATATCGGCCAGAACGTGCTCGGCATGCCAAGGTCGTACTGATCAGCACAATCCTCTTGCGTTGAAAACGCAAACGTCATCAGAGCATAGCCGTCGCAGACGACGTCGTTGACGGCTCTTGGCCCGCGCATACACGCTGGCGGTGTGCCTGCGCGTTTACAGCACGTGGTTCGCTTCCACGGATTCGCGCGCATGATTCCGAGCACCATCCTGTCGACGCTGGTGCGGATTGTGATGTGGGAATCTCGGGGGCGCTGGCGCTGCAGCGGGGTGCCCGCTTTGCCCATTCGCCGCGCAGGGGTGCCCATTCCGGGCGCTTGCCGCGTCCGCCATGCCCCGCTATCGTGCCTGCGCTTTAGAGGGGACGGCATCGGCGATGACCGGTTTGCGGCTGCATTTATGATTTCGATTGAGGACCTATCCAAAACTTTCGATACGCAGCGAAACCGTCCGTATCTTGCAATTACCGACATCGACCTGAAGGTAGGGGACGGCGAGTTCGTCTCGATCCTCGGACCGTCCGGCTGTGGCAAATCGACCCTGTTGTATATCGTCGGCGGTTTCGTGGTCCCCTCGACGGGGGCGGTGCTGGTTGACCGCAAGCCGGTGACGGGTCCAGGCCCGGACCGTGGGCCTGTTTTCCAGGAATTCGCATTGTTTCCGTGGAAAACGGTGCTGGGCAACGTCATGTACGGCCTGCTTGAGCAGGGCGAGAGCCGCAAGGCGGCCGAAGCGCGGGCGCGCGAGTTGCTCGCGATGGTGAACCTGACCCGCTACGCCGATTTCTATCCCAAGGAACTGTCCGGTGGCATGAAGCAGCGCGTCGCGATCTGTCGCACGCTCGCATATCGGCCGAAAATTCTCCTGATGGATGAACCGTTCGGCGCGCTCGATGCGCATACGCGCGTCCGATTGCAGAACGATCTGCTGGATATCTGGGAGCGCGACCGCAAGACCGTGCTGTTCGTGACGCACAGCGTCGAGGAGGCGGTGTTTCTGTCCGACCGCGTGATGGTGATGACCCGCTCGCCCGGACGCATCAAGGAGATCATCCCGATTGACCTGCCGCGTCCACGCAACCGGGCCGAGCTTCTGGTCAATCGCAAGTATCAGGACTACGTCGTCGACATCGAGAAGATGATGGAGAATCCTGCCGACGAGGCGGCGCATTGATGAAAAGCCTGACGGCCATACCGGGCGTGCCGCCGTTGATCGCGTGCTTTTGCCTTCTGCTGGCATGGGAGATGGCGGCGCGGCTGATCGGTTTGGAGTCCCTGCCGACGGCTTTGGACACACTGAAGAGCCTTCCCTCGATTCTGACCGACCCGCGCTCACTTCAGGACATCCTGTCGTCGGTGCGACGGATGGTGACGGGCTTTGTGCTGGCGCTCGCATTCGCCATTCCCATCGGATTGATGATGGGACGCAACCGCAAGGTCGCGGCCTTCTTCAATCCGTTTTTCATGATGATCTATCCGGTGCCGAAGGCGGCGCTGATGCCGATCATCATGCTGTGGCTCGGCATCGGCGATGCATCGAAGACACTGGTGATCTTTCTCGGCGTATCGTTGCCGGTGATCTATCACACCTATCAAGGGTCCAAGGCCGTCGGCGAGAAGCTGCTCTGGTCGGGTGCGGCGATGGGCATGACGCCGCGTCAACAGCTCTTCCGTATTGTATTGCCGGCGGCGATGCCGGAAATCATGGTTGGCTGCCGCACCGGACTTGTGCTCGCGCTCATCACCATGGTGACGAGCGAGATGATGGTGCGTCAGGCCGGCATCGGCAATCTCCTGTTCAGTTCGCTCGACCTTGCGCAATACGAAACGGTCTATGCCACGATCGTCATCGTCGGCGTACTCGGCTTTGTGCTTGATCTGATTTTCGAGAAGGCCCGCGGCATTGTCGTCGGGTGGGCCGATCCGGTTCATCAGATTGCGGTGGGCTCGGTATGACCGTCAATCGCCGGCTGGTTGAACTTGCGATCGGCGCCATTCCAATTCTGGCGCTGCTGGCCCTGTGGGAATATCTCACGGTCTTCAAGATCGCGCCGCCGACATTGCTGCCATCGCCCGGTGCGGTCTTCTCCCGCTTCTTCTATCTGCTGGGCGATCCGAACTTCCTCGAACATACCGCCATCACACTTTATCGTCTGTTCTGTGGGTTCGGGCTTGCGGTGATCGTTGGTGTTTCGCTCGGCATTGCGGGGGCGGGTAGCCCGCTGATCGGTTCGCTGTTGCGTCCGGTGATCCGGGTGATGGCGCCAGTGCCCAAGATTGCGCTCTATCCCGCCTTCATACTGACGCTCGGGTTCGATCATGCGTCGAAGATCGCATTGGTCTTTGCGGATGCGATGTTTCCGATCCTGCTTGCGACCCTTCAGGGCGCGCTTGCGGTCGAGCCGAAGCTGGTCTGGTCTGCCCGTGCCATGGGCGTGAGCCGGATCAAGTGCCTGTTCACGGTGGTCCTCACCGCCGCTTTGCCCTCGATCCTGACCGGTTGCCGGATCGGGCTTGTCATTTCCTGTATCGTGGTCTTTCTATCGGAAATGATCTCGTCGACTGACGGGCTGGGGCTTCTCCTGGTCCGGGCCGCACGCAACTTTCAGATCGTGGATATGTTCGTGCCCCTTATTGCGATCTCCGCATTGGGCCTGATCCTGAACGCGGCGTTTAACATGTTGCGTGCGCGGTTGTTGGTCGGCTTCCCGGAGGAAAGCTGATGCTTGCTGATCGTATCGAATCCAAGTGGATCGACGCCTTCTGCGAACTGTTCGAAAAATGCGCGGTGAAGAAGGGCGACACTGCCGCCATTCTGTCCGAAACGCAGTCGCGCGCGCTCAACGTGCATCTCGTCGAACTGGCGTTGCTGCGACTTGGTGCACGGCCGTTCCATGTCGTGGTGCCGACGCCACGCAACGAATATCCCGTGCCTGTGCGCTCGACCGGCGCCAGCATCGCCATCGGCAAGCTTGCGCCGGTGGTATCTGCGCTGGCGCAGGCCGGCTTCGTGGTCGATTGCACGCTCGAAGGTCTGATGCATGCGCCGGAGACGCCTGAAATCCTGAAGGCAGGCGCGCGCATTATGGTGATCTCCAACGAGCATCCGGAAGCGCTTGAGCGCATGCGGCCCGATCCGGCGCTGGAGACGCAGGTGCGCAATGCGGCGCGCATGCTTCGTAATACCAAGCGCATGAGGGTCACGGCCGAGAACGGCACCGATCTCGATGTTGACATGGTCGGCGCACAGACGGTTGGCATCTGGGGCTGGACCGAGAAGCCCGGCACGCTGGCGCATTGGCCGGGTGGCATCGTGGTCAGCTTCCCGAAGAGTAAATCGGTGAACGGCACGCTGATCCTCGACCGTGGCGACGTGAACCTCACGTTCAAGCGTTACATGGCCGAGCCGATCCGTCTCGAGTTCAAGGACGATTACATCACCGATATCATCGGCGGTGGCGCTGATGCGGAGATGTTCCGCAAATATCTCGCTGCCTGGGGTGATCGCGAGGCTTATGCCGTGTCGCATGTCGGCTTCGGCATGAATCGTAACGCGCGCTATGAGGCGCTGTCGATGTATGGCCAGCGCGACACCAACGGCACCGAGATCCGCGCGGTGGCGGGCAATTTCCTGTTCTCCACCGGCGCCAACGAATTCGCAGGCCGCTACACCGCAGGGCACTTCGATCTGCCGGTGATGCGCACCACCATCGCGCTCGACAATACGGTGGTGGTGAAAGACGGCGAGCTGCAGGACGTGTTCGGCTGAGCGGGTCGCGCGGCGGTTTTTTCCACAAAGAGAGGCCGCCTGATCGATGCAGACCCACCCGGAAGATATCGTCAGAGGCAAGCAGCGTCCGTTCAACGGCGCGGAATATATCGAGTCGTTACGGGATGGCCGCGAGGTCTGGATTTACGGCGAAAGGGTCAAGGATGTCACCAAGCATCAGGCCTTCCGCAACTCGGTTGTTTCGCTGTCGAAACTCTATGATGCGCTTCACGACGACAAGCTGAAAGACACGCTGACCACCGAGACCGACACCGGCTCCGGTGGCTATACCCATCGATACTTCCGATACGCGCGCTCGCGGGAGGAACTGATCGCGCAGCGCGATGCCATCGCAGCGTGGTCGCGTCTGACCTATGGCTGGATGGGCCGTACGCCCGACTACAAGGCGAGCTTTACCAATACGCTCGGCGCCAATGCGGATTTCTACGGGACGTACGCCGGCAATGCACGCGCCTGGTACAAGCGTGTGCAGGAGGCGGTGCCCTTCATCAATCATACATTGGCCAATCCGCCGATCGACCGCGACAAGGCCGCCGACGACGTCAAGGACGTCTACGTCAATGTGCAGAAGGAAACGGATGCCGGCATCTATGTCTCCGGCGCCAAAGTCGTGGCGACCTCATCGGCACTGACGCATTACAATTTCCTGGGTCAGAACCTCGCCGCAGAGATCAATGACGACAGTCTGGCCTGCATGTTCATGGTGCAGATGGATACGCCTGGCATCAAGCTGATCTGCCGGCCGTCCTACGAAATGACCGCGGCCGCCACCGGCTCGCCGTTCGACTATCCGCTGACCAGCCGGTTCGACGAGAACGACGCGATCTTCATCTTCGACAATGCCTTCATCCCCTGGGAGAATGTCTTCGTCTATCGCGACATCCCGATGCTGAAGCGGTTCTATCCGCAATCGGGCTTTCTCAACGGCTACACATTCCAGGGCTGCACGCGCCTCGCGGTGAAGTTCGATTTCCTCTGCGGCCTTGTTCAGAAGGCCTTGCGCGCTTGCGGGACCGAGAATTTCCGGGGCGTGCAGGTGCAACTCGGTGAGATCATCGGCTGGCGCAACCTGTTCTGGTCGCTGACGGATGCGATGGCCGGCATGCCGGACAGGTGGAGCGGCGACTGGCACCTGCCGAATATCAAGGCCTGCACCTCGTATCGCATTTTTGCGACAGAGGCCTATCCGGCGGTGCGTGCGATCATCCAGCAGATCGTCGCCTCGGGCCTGATCTATCTGCCCTCCAGCGCACGCGATCTGCAGAACCCCGAGACAAGCCGGTATCTTGAGCGCTTTGCGCGCGGCTCCAACGGCATCGATTACAAGGAGCGCATCAAGATCATGAAAATGCTCTGGGATGCCATCGGCTCCGAATTCGGAGGGCGTCACGAACTCTACGAGCGGAATTACGCCGGCAACAACGAGATCATCCGCATGCAGGCCTTGATGCAGGCCAAGGGCTCCGGCGCGCTCGACGAGATGGAGGCGATGGCCGCCGCCTGTATGGCCGATTATGACGAGAATGGCTGGCGCGATCCGGCCTATCACGACAATGACGGCATCTCCGTGCTCGACGGCCTTGGGCGGATGAAACCGTAGCATGCTTTTTGGGGCCGTGTTGTCGATGCGCCAACACCCGCCAGGCTCCCGATCCAATCTCAACCGCCTGTTTGTTCTAAATATCGATACCTGTTCGCGCGTGCCTTTTGGCCGGCGAGCGCCGCTGCCCGTCATTGAATTCTGCCGATCCCGTTATCAAATGACGAGACGAGGTACCTTCCATGGCTGATTTCCCCCATAACTGGATGTGGTCCGAGGCATGCGACATGCTCACCCGGGCCGAGCGGATGCACCGCGAGTTCTTCAGGCCCGCTGGCCCCGGCGTGCGCGCGCCGGCCTGGCAGCCGCCGATCGACATGCTCGAAACCGAGCGGCAGGTTCTGATCCTGGTCGCATTGCCGGGCGTTGATCCCGACCGGGTTGAGGCCGTCATTGATGGCGCCGATCTCGTCATCGGTGGCGCCCGTGTCCTGCCGGCCGAACTGCGGACGGCAGTGATCCATCGCATGGAGTTGCCGCAAGGGCGTTTCGAACGGCGGATTCCGTTACCGGCGGGCCGCTACCGCGATGTGAGCCGGTCGCAGGTGCATGGTTGCATCCTGATCACGCTCGAAAAGGCGGGGGTGTCTCGTGGCTGATAGCGAAATGATGCGCTCATTGGAGCAGGCTGCAGGCAGCGAGCCGGAGAGGGAGAAAGCGTCGGCGTCAACCGCGACGACGCTGCCACCGTTGCCGGCAGATGCGATGATCATTGTACCTGTTCGCAACTTCGTGCTTTTCCCTGGCACGGTCATGCCGATCACGCTTGGCCGCCAGCGCTCGATTGCGGCAGCCCAGCAGGCTGTGCGCGAACAGCAGCAGGTCGGCATCTTGATGCAGCGCGACGCCGGTGAGGACGAACCGTCACCGATCGACATGCATCGCATGGGAACGGTCGCCAATGTCGTGCGCTATCTCACTGCGCCGGATGGATCGCAGCATCTCGTCTGTCAGGGCGAGCAGCGCTTCCAGGTCCTGGAATTCCTCAACGGATGGCCGTTCCTTGTTGCGCGCGTGTTGCGTCTGCCGGAAGTCGATAGCCGTTCGCCCGATGTCGAAGCGCGGCTGTTGCATTTGCGCGGGCAGGCGATCGAAGCGCTCGAACTGCTGCCGCAAGCGCCGCGCGAAATGATTGCCGCGGTCAACGAGATCAACTCGCCCGGCGCGCTCGCCGACTTCACCGCCGCTTACATGGACATCAAGGCGGAGGAAAAGCAGGAGATCCTGGAAACCGTCGATATCGCCGCACGGACGGACAAGGTCTCGCGTCTTCTGGCGCAGCGGATCGAGGTGCTGCGGCTGTCGGCCGAAATCGGCAAGCAGACCAAGGCGGCGCTCGATGAGCGACAGCGCGAAGTGTTGCTGCGCGAGCAGATGGCTGCGATTCAGAAGCAGCTTGGCGAAGGCGACGAAGGCAAGGCGGCTGAACTCGCCGAGGTCGAAACGAACATCGCCAAAGCCGGCATGCCGAAGGAGGTTGAGGATCAGGCGCGCAAGGAATTGCGCCGCCTGCAGCGCATGCCGGACAGCGCCGCCGAATACGGCATGGTGCGCACCTATCTCGACTGGATGACGGAACTGCCGTGGTCGCTACCGGAAGAGACACCGATCGATATCAACGAGGCGCGCAAGATTCTCGACGAGGACCATTACGGTCTCGACAAGATCAAGCGACGCATCATCGAATATCTGGCGGTCCGCAAGTTGAGCCCGCAGGGCAAGGCGCCGATCCTGTGCTTCGTTGGTCCTCCCGGCGTCGGCAAGACCTCGCTGGGCCAATCGATCGCGCGTGCGATGAATCGGAAGTTTGTGCGCGTCAGCCTCGGCGGCGTGCATGACGAAGCGGAAATCCGCGGCCATCGCCGCACCTATATCGGTGCGTTGCCGGGCAACATCATTCAGGGCATCCGCAAGGCGGGGTCGCGCAACTGCGTGATGATGCTGGATGAGATCGACAAGCTCGGCACCGGCATCCAAGGTGATCCGGGCGCGGCTCTGCTCGAGGTGCTCGACCCCGAGCAGAACAACACGTTCCGCGATAACTATCTCGGCGTGCCGTTCGATCTCAGCCGCGTGGTGTTCATCGCCACGGCCAACATGCTCGACACCATTCCTGGACCGCTGCGTGACCGCATGGAAGTGATCAGCCTGGCCGGCTACACCGCCTCGGAAAAGCTGCAGATCGCCAAGCGCTATCTCGTTCGCCGGCAGATGGACGCCAACGGCATCAAGGATGGCCAGGCCGAAATCACAGAAGATGCGTTGCGCGAGATCATCCAGAACTACACCCGCGAAGCGGGCGTGCGTAATCTTGAGCGCGAAATCGGCAAGGCGCTGCGCAACGCGGCCGTCCGTATCGCGGAAGGTGCTGCCGGTCCGATCCGCATCGACAAGAGCGATCTTGCCGATATCCTCGGCGCGCCGCGCTTCGAGAATGAAGTGGCGATGCGCACCAGCATCCCGGGCGTGGCGACGGGGCTCGCCTGGACACCGGTCGGCGGCGATATCCTCTTCATCGAAGCGACGCGCGTACCCGGCAATGGCAAGCTGATCCTCACCGGCCAGCTCGGCGAGGTGATGCGCGAAAGCGCACAGGCGGCGCTGAGTATCGTCAAGAACCGTGCCGTGTCGCTCGGTATCGATCCGTCGCTATTCGACAAGCACGACATCCACATTCACGTCCCGGCGGGCGCGACGCCGAAGGACGGACCGAGCGCGGGTGTCGCCATGTTCATGGCGCTGACTTCGCTGATGACCGATCGCACGATCCGGAGCGATACGGCCATGACCGGTGAGATCAGCCTGCGTGGCCTGGTGTTGCCGGTTGGCGGCATCAAGGAAAAGGTCGTGGCTGCTGCTCTCGCGGGCCTCAAGCGCGTGATGCTGCCGGCGCGCAACAAGCGCGACTACGATGATATCCCGGAGGAAGCGCGCAACCAGCTCGAATTCATCTGGCTGGAACGCGTTGAGGAGGCCGTTGAGGCGGCTCTGGATCCGAAGAGCAGCCCGGCGTCAGTCTCGGGCTGAGGATGAGTGAAGAGGGCAGATCGTTGGAGCCTCGTCGGTGCACGTGAGGGCTACGACGTTTCTGTCTTCTGACCTTCGTCGCGCTCTCATTTTTTGCCCCTTTCTTTTTCGCACGGCTGAAAAACCGCTAGCGATGGATGTGCGGGAAGAGACGACCAGTCGTATTCACACGGAGGCGAGATTGGTTTAGGAGGGTTGGTAGCGCTGGGAGAGGCTGCCGCCATGAGGGAGAGTTTTGCCACCCGGAACATGCTCGTCCTGCTTGCCATTTTGGCAGGCGGGATTGCGGTTCTTGCGTGGTGGCTGCTCGTGTCCGGCTATTCCCGTGCGCCTTCGGTCGTCGTTAGCGGCGAGAAGCCGGCCGTCAAATCGGAGCAGCGCGCATCGGTGCCGGCGCCCGAAAAACCCGCGCCCCCGGCTGTCGCTGCGGCGACGGAGACGCTCAAGGGACTTGCTGACCAGCTCGGCCCTTTGAAACCTGGTCAATCGGACACAACGCCCACATTCGACGTCGCGCGCATTGAACCGAATGGTGAGGCGGTGATCGCAGGCCGCACGGCACCCGGAGCATCGGTGGAGCTTCTGCAGGACGGCAAGGTTCATGATCAGACCGTGGCGGACTCTTCCGGCGCGTTTGTGTTCGTTCCGAAACCACTCCCGCCGGGCAGCTACAATCTGACGCTGCGCACCACCGGGCCGGATGGCAAAGCGACCGTGTCGAAGGGCTCGGTTGCGGTCACGCTGAGCGCAGCCAAGGAGCAGAAGCCGGTTGCGGCGCTTGCGCCACCCCAGGCGGCGCCTAAGGCGCCTCCCATTGTGCTGGCAAAGCCGGTCGTGAACACCGAAACGCGCGTTCAGATCGATGTTGTGGAGGCGGAAGGCGAAGGCAGACTTCATGTCTCCGGCCGGTCCGCGCCTGGCGCGACAGTGCGGCTCTATCTGAACGATGCCTATATTGCGACCGCCACGGCTTCGCCGGATGGACGCGTCGGATTTTCCATTCGTAGTGGCGTGAAAGCTGGCGAGTATCGCATTCGGCTGGATCACGTGGATCCATCGGGCAACGTCTTGTCGCGCATAGAAACGCCATTCAGTGCTCCGGTGACGGTGGCCGAGACGAAGCCCTCTGTACCGGTGGAAACTGCACAAGGCCGTTTGGATACATCGGCATCATCTGCTGTCTCTCCTGAAAAGCCGTCTCAACAAGCTTCCGTAGCCGAGAAAAAGCCTTCACCGTCAACCATCTCTCCGTCGGTCTCGGCGAACGTTGCAGCAGCGCCACCTGCAAGCGAACAGAGCGGCCAGCAACTCGCGACGTCGCAGCGTGAGAGCGCAAGCGCGCCAGCCATCCAGACATCTCCGCGATTGCCTGCGGCGAGCGAAACCGCTGCGCAGCCGCGCCCGACGCCCGACGCCAAGCCATCGATGGCAGCCGGGCCCATGGATCAACGTGGTGTCGTCGTTGTACCCAGCATCAACACGAAAGTGGTGGTTCGTGGCGATAATCTCTGGCGCATCAGCCAGGCCACCTACGGCCATGGCAAGCGTTATACGGTGATTTTTAGTGCCAACCGCAAGCTGATCCGTAATCCCAATCTCATTTATCCGGATCAGATATTCGTCTTGCCCAACGCGCTGCCACAATAGGAACGCGCAGGTTCAACGCGGATCGAGCGCGCCAATTGCCTCTTTGCCGCTGCCTCCGATCGGCCGAGTGATGAGCGGAACAAGGCTTCCAGCCCCGGCAAATCCTTCATCCTCTTGGATGATTGAAACTCGCGTGGGACGTGAGACGATAGGGACGAGTTTCCGTCGAAATAGCTCCTAGCGAGACAAACGATGAATCATCTGCGGTATCTTGCTTCTTTGGTCGTGGCCGGGGCTGCTTTGGCCTTTTCTCCTTCCGTCGTTCAGGCCAAGGAGAAAGTGACCTACGCCTACCAGCTCGATCCGACCTTCGATGCCGCCGTCTGGGCCATCAAGAACGGAAAGGTCAAATCCGACAAGATCGATGTCGAGCTGAACTCGCTCACGATCCCGGCGCTGATTCAGGCGACGCTGACCAAGCAGTATGACGTGATCCAGTCAGATACGATTGCGGTGCCACGTTCGGCGACGCGCGGACTGAACCTCGTGATCATGTCGACCGCGATCCGTTACAGTCCCAAGGGCGTCGGTCATAACATCTATGTGCGCTCCGATTCTCCATACAAGACGGTTACCGATCTGAAGGGCAAGAAGATCGGCGTGCCATCGCTGGGTTCTGCGGGTTTCCATATGCTGCGCATGTGGATGGAAGAGCAGTACAAGGTGAACGCAGATGTCGCGGCTGGCGACTTTCAGTTCGTGGAAACCGCACCGTCGGCACTGCTGACCGGTCTTGAAACCAGCCGCTTCGATGCTGGCACCATGCTTTACAGCCAGGCTTATCGGGCGCGCGAGGACAAGTCGTTCCGCGCAGTGGCGACGCCAGCCCGCGGGATGTACGAACTGTGGGGCGTGCAGATGATCCCGTCGGTCAATGTCGCGTATCCGGAAAAGATCGCCCAGCGCCCCGAGGCCTACAAGGAATTCAACAAGCTGCTGCGGGCGTCGGTCGAATACATGCAGAAAAATCCGGACGAAGTGTTTGGCGCAGTCGCGGCCGAGAGCAAGGTGAGCCCGGATTTCTTCAAGGTGGTGTTCACCGACTTCGCCGAAATCCCGGCCGACATCACTGACGGCGACATCAAGGCGATCGACAAGTTGTGGGAGCTGTCGGCCAAGCGTGGGCTGCTGCAATCCAAGCCCGACGTGAAGTCGTTCATATCGCCGGACGCCGTGCGCAACTGAGGGCGGAAAAGCCGCGCGGCGCTGCAGCTTTCAGCTTCAGATCACAGCATTTCGGATACTCGCATGACCAAGCATGCATTGATGCCGCGCGGCCTGCATCGTGTCGCGCCACGCATCCGATCGCGACGCGTCGTGCGATCAGGCGTCCGGACGACCGCGATGCGATGCAAAGAACAAGGTGATCAGCTCCGCCCGGTTGCGCAAGGACAGCTTGCGGAATGCACTGGCCAACTGGCTCTTTACGGTCGGCAGGCCGGTGCCAAGCCGTTCGCAGATTGCCTTGTTGGACAAGCCTTCGGCCGCCAGCCTCACCACATCCCACTCGCGTTCGGAGAGTTTCGCGAACGGGCCGCTTCGGTCATGGACGCCCACAACCGCCATCTGGTTTACATGGCTTTCAAGCACCGGCTGCAGCAGTTGCAGCAACGAAATCTCCTGCTCGTCAAACGCGCCGCTGTCCGAGCGCCGGGAGAGCCGCGCACCGGCGATCAACCGTCCGTTGCGGCTGCGAAAGAACAATTCCGCTTTGTGTCGTTGCCCCAGCGGACGCATGAAGCCCTCGTAATAGGCCGATCTGAGCAAACGGTCGGACGCATAATTCCAGCCGGTGACGATCAGGTTGTTGGCGCTCTTCACGTAGAGCTCCGGCCGCATCGGATCGATGCTGAGGAAATGCGTGTAGGGGTCGACCCAGCGTGTGTCGCCGTCGTGAGCGATGTGGCCGTTGGGAACGAGGTCGTTGTCGATGTCATAGACGACGCAGCGATCGCACGGCACGACGCCGGACAGAAGGCGCGCGAGGTGCAGTTTCGCGGAATGCGTGGGCGTTTCGGTGTTTTTCATGGGCCGGCTCGCGCTGACTTCACCTCATGGTTGCGGCGGGTGTCGAACCCCTTTCCCGCAGCCCAATCCTAGCCGACGATGGTCCGGGTACCGCAATGATCGATGCCGAGTTGATGAACCCCGATGCGTTTCCGCCCCAGCAGCCCCCGGCGAATGCAAGGGTAGCCGACTATATGGCGGAAGCAAGCGATGCCAGCCGCGCGGTGATGCGCAACTGGACACCGCAGCGCCTCGCCTACGGGGCGCATCCAAGCCACAAGCTGGATGTGTTTGCGCAGCCTGAGACCGAGAATCTGCGTCCGGGCCTTATCTTTTTCCATGGCGGCGCTTGGATTGCCGGCTATCCATGGTGGTCGAGCTATATGGCGCCAGGCGTCCGTGAGGCGGGGGGCGTTCTGGTCACGCCGACCTATCGGCTGGCGCCGGAGAACCGCTTTCCCTGTCAGTTGCAGGATGTCGCGGCCGCGATCGGATGGGTCTGGAAAAATGCGCAACAGCTCGGCATCGACCCTGACCGGTTGGTGATCGGTGGTCATTCGGCCGGGGGGCATCTTGCGGCCTTGGCTTGCCTGCACCCGCGGGCGCTGCAGGATGCCGGCGTTCCGCCCGGTGTCGTGAAGGCTTGCATGCCGATGAGTTCATCCTTCAACCTGCATTATCCGGATGCGCCGGTCGGCAGCGGCGAGGAGCGGGTTTACAAGTATCTTCTGGCCGATCCGAACGATGACCATGCCGCCAGTCCGATTACCTATCTGTCCGGGCGCATGCCTCCTTTCCATATCGTGCATGGTGAGAATGACTTCGCGCGCATCAGCCGCACCAGCCGTGATATGGCGGCGGCGATGACGCGCAACGATCAGCCCGTCACCATCGAGGAATGGGCGGGGCTCGACCATTTCGATACACATCTGGCATTGAGAGACCCGCAGCATCGCTGGTACGCAACGCTGCGGGAAGTCTTTGCCGCGACCAAGCCGGAGGAATCATCATGTTGACCGATCATCTCGAAGGAAAATGGCTGAAGTGCTTCATGGAGGTGTTCGGCCTGTGCGCGGTGAAGCCGGGCGACGTGGTTACGATCCTGTCGGAGACGCAGTCGCGCAAGGTCAACGTGCAACTGTCCGAACTGGCGCTGGTCGCGATGGGGGCGAAGCCATTTCATATCGTCATTCCGACGCCGGCCCAGGTGCATGAAGTGCCGATCCGCTCGACCGGGTCGAGCCAGGCGATCCAGGGGATCCAGCAGATCATCGGCGCGCTCGCGACGTCGGATGTGGTGATCGATTGCACGGTCGAAGGCATTCTGCATTCGCGCGAACTGCCGGCGATCCTGAAGGGCGGCACGCGGGTGATGATGATCAGCAACGAGCATCCCGAAGTGCTTGAGCGGCTGATGCCGGATCCCAAGCTGCGCGCGAAGGTGCGCCGTGCGGTCGAGCAACTCGACCGGGCGAAGGAGATGCGCGTGACCTCGCGCCACGGCACCGATCTGACGGTCAATCTCGTTGGCGCTCCGGCCCGCGGCGCCGCCGGCTTCGTCGATGAGCCGGGCAAGCTCGGCTATTGGCCGGCCGGACTGTGCGTCGCGTTCCCGACGCCGGGCTCGGTCAACGGGCGCCTGGTGCTGGCGCCGGGCGACGCCAATCTCACCTTCAAGCGCTATATCGAAAGCCCGATGACACTCGTGGTTGAGAACGACTACGTCACCGCGGTCGAGGGCAGCGGTCTCGATGCCGAGATGACGCGGTCCTATTACGCCGCGTGGAACGAGCCGGCCGGCTATGCCGTGTCGCATATCGGCTGGGGCCTCAATCCGCGCGCACGCTGGGATGCGATGGTGATGTACGACAAGCGTGACATCAACGGCACCGAACTGCGCGCCTTCGAAGGCAATTTCCTGTTTTCCACCGGCGCCAACGAAAACGCCAACCGCTTCACCGCCTGCCATTTCGACTTCCCGATGCGCGAATGCACCGTGACTCTGGATGGCGAGATGATCGTGGATGCCGGCCGTTTGCTGGAAGCCGCATAGTCAGGTCCGATGACACAGCTTGCCGCAAAAGCGGGCGAAGAGCCCGTGATCGCTTTCGACAACGTCACGCTCAGTTTCGGGAGCCAGACGCTCTATGCGGGCCTCAATCTCGAGGTCCGCGCCGGGGAGTTTCTGTGCATCGTCGGACCGAGCGGTTGCGGCAAGTCGACCACGTTGCGATTGATGTCGGGTCTGCTGGCGCCATCGGCCGGCAGCATCCGCGTGCAGGGTCGCCCGCCGCAGGAGAAACGCGAGGACTTCGCTTTCGTGTTTCAGAACCCGCGGCTGGTCCCCTGGCGCAACGCGGCCGAGAATGTGTGTCTGGCGGCGACGCTGCGATATGGCACGTCCAAGCGCAAGCTGATGGAGCGCGCCGTCCGTGAACTCGGCAAGGTCGGGCTGGCGAAGGACACGCAAAAGATGCCGGCGATGATGTCCGGCGGCGAACGTCAACGTGTGTCCATCGCCCGCGCATTGATGGTCGATCCGCAGATCATCCTGATGGATGAACCGTTCTCGGCGCTTGATCTACGCACGCGAACGCTGATGCGCGAGGAAATCCTCGCCTTATGGAAGGAGACGCGCAAGACGGTGATCTTCGTCACCCATGATGTCGATGAGGCGCTGATGCTCGCCGATCGCGTTGCGGTGCTGTCGCAGAAGCCGACGCGGCTGATCGAGACCATCACCATCGATGCGCCGCGCCCGCGTCAGATCGAGGGCCATGCAGACCTTCAGCGTCTCCGCAGCCGCCTGCAGGACTTGTTGCACTTTGACATGGAGCCGGCAGCTTGATCGGGCTCCGGCTTTCGACCGACACGGCGGTCCGGATCGCTTTCCTGCTGGCAGTGCTTGCGGCGTGGCTTCTCGCCGCGCGCAGCATGCCGCCCTACCTCATTCCGTCGCCCGCAGTGGTATTGCAGGACATGTGGTCGCTGGTCGCGCAGCCGGGATTGCGGCGGCACATCTGGGCGACGATGTTTCACATCTTCTCAGCCATCGGCATTTCGGTCGCCCTTGCGTTCGCGCTGGTGCTGCTGTCGCGTTCGGTGCCGGTGCTGGCGCGGTTGATAGAGGACCGTCTGACGCCGCTGGTCAATGCATTCCCGGCGATTGGCTGGACGCTGCTCGGCATCCTCTGGTTCGGCCTCGATGCCAGTACTGTGATTTTTGCAATCACCGCGATGCTGCTGCCGTTCAACATCATCAATCTCAGCCAGGGACTCCGCGCCACCAACGAGGACCTGGTGGAGATGGCGCAGAGCTTCAGCACCAATCCGTTCCGCCGCTTCGCGCTGGTGGGATTTCCGCTGCTGGCGCCGTTCCTGTTTGCGACACTGCGGCTCAATTTCGGCGTGTCGTGGAAGGTGGCGCTGACCGCCGAATTGCTCGGCGGAAATAGCGGGCTCGGCTACGTCATGAATCTCGCGATGCAGGATCAGAATACGAGTCGTATTCTGGCCATCTCGTTCCTGATCGTATTGTTCGTCTATATCGCCGACGTGAAAATGCTGGCCGCGGCGCAAAGCCGGTTCGATTCCCGGTTTCGCACAGCATGACCACTGCTCCGCTCTCATCGCGCGTTGGCGGTCTGCTCGGCAATGCGAGCCTTCTGCTGGTGGTGCTGGCCTGGCATCTGGTATCGCAGACCAAGCTCGCGGGGATTTTGCCCGGGCCGATCGAGGTCGCCAAGAGCCTGCTCGGTCTGCTGCAGGAAAAGAAGTTTCTGTTCGATCTGCTGTCAAGCGGCATACGTGTGGCGGTGTCGCTCGCCGCGGCAATGCTGATCGGCGGCCTGCTGGCTTTCCTGCCGTACTGGTTTCCGCCGCTCAACTCGACCATCCACGACACCATCAAGCCGTTCTTCAATTCGTTCCCGGCCATCGCCTGGGCGCTGCTGGCCTCGATCTGGTTCGGGGTGTCGAACTTCACCGTGATCTTCGTCCAGACGGCGATCCTGATTCCGTTCTGCCTCGTGAATATCTCCGAAGGCATACGGCTTCTGGATCGTGACCTGCTGGAGATGGGCCAGAGCTTTACGACGCGGAACCGTCGTATCTTTTCCAACATCACAGTGCCGCTGCTGCTGCCCTATATCGTCAGCGCACTGCGGTCCGCCTATGGCGTGGCGTGGAAGATCGCCCTGGTTGCCGAACTGTTCGGAGCGCAATCGGGGCTCGGCTTCGCCATGCTGCGTGCGGAGAATGTCGCCGACACGACCGGTGTGCTGGCGATATGCATGATGATCGTGATTGTCGGCATTGCCGGCGATCGCCTGGTCATCGAGCCATTGAACCGCCGCACGCAGGGCATTTCGAGCATCGGATAGAAGGATAAGCCATGCAGGCTCAGGCCGTTGTTCTCGCGAAAAGGCCGTCCGGCCAGCTTGAGGTTTCGGATTTTTCATTGGCATCGGTCGCGGTCCCGACGCTGGCCGACGGTCAGGTGCTGGTTGAGACGCGATATCTGTCGATCGATCCCTATCAGCGTGGAATGCTCGATGAAGTGCCGTTTGTCGGATTGCCGATACCGATTGGCGGTGTCGTGGCAGGCCGCGGGATCGGCGAGGTGCTGCAATCGACATCGTCCAAATTCAAGCCGGGGGACCTCGTGTTCGGCGAACTCGGCTGGCAGTCGCATTCGGTGCAGCCGGAGGCTGGTCTGCGCGTAGTCACGCAGAATGGCCATCCGCTGACGTGGCAGCTCGGCGTGCTCGGTATTCCCGGCATCACCGCGTGGCTTGCCTTGAACCGCATTGCGAACCCGCAGCGGGGAGAGGCGGCCGTGGTGTCATCTGCGGCCGGTACGGTTGGCGCCGCCGCCGGGCAGATTCTCAAGGCCATGGGCTGCAAAGTCATCGGCATTGCCGGTGGGCCGCGCAAATGCGCGATCCTGCGTGACGAGCTTGGTTTCGACGATGCGATCGACTATCGCGCAACGCCGGACTTGACCAAGGCTGTCGGGGCGCTGCTGCCGGACGGTGCCGATATCTATTTTGACAATGTCGGTGGGCCGATGCTCGACAGCATGCTTCCGGCCATGAAGCCGCTGGGACGTGTGCTGGTCTGTGGCTACATGTCCGGTTACGAGGCATCGGGCGAAGCGCCGGTCATGCGCAATCACAAGCTTATTTCGTTCCGCCGGCTGCGGGTGGAAGGCTTTTCGGTGAGGGATCATATCCCCGATCACGCCGCTGCCGCGCAGAGCCTCTGCAAACTCGCCGATGGCGGACAGCTTCGTCAGATCGAAACGGTTTGCCAGGGACTCTCGGAAGCGCCCGGTGCGTTGGTCGGATTGCTGCGCGGGAGCATGACCGGGAAGGTGATCGTATCCTGCGCCGCGTGATAGCGGGCGTACGTCACAGCGGCAGGCTCTTTCCGCCATCGACGTAAAGACATTGCCCGGTGACAAAGCCGGCGCGCGGAGAGGCGAAGAACGCGACCGCATGGGCGACATCTTCGGGTGTGCCGGCACGTTTCATCGGCTGCAGTGCGACGAAGGCTTCAAATTGCTGATCGGTGAGGGCCGAACGCGACAGCGGCGTATCGATGAAGCCGGGGGCTACCGCATTGACGGTGATACCACGGTCGAGCAGCTCGATCGCCAGCGAGCGAGTCAACCCGTTCACGGCGGCCTTGGTGGCCCCGTAATGGGCGATGCCGCGTCCGCCGAGCGCCGCGCGCGAGGACACGTTCACGATCCGCCCACCCGCCGGCATGTTGCGTACCGCCAACTGGCAGCAGGCGAACAGGCCTTGCAGGTTGACGGAGAGCAGGCGCTGGAATTCGGCGTGCGACACCTGCTCAAACGGAGCTTGCGACATGGTGCCGGCGCTGTTCACCAGCACATCGCAGCGGCCGATCGTGTCGAAGACCGTCTTTAGCGATGCTTGATCCGTGATGTCGCCCGCGATCGCCTCCGCCTTGCCGCCGGAGGAGCGGATTTCATCTGCCACCGCTTCGCCGGCATCGCGCTTGCGGTTGAGGACAAAGACATGCTCACCGCTGCGGCCGAATTCGATGGCGCAGGCACGTCCGATACCAGTTGCGCCGCCGGTGACGACAATCCTGCGAGCTTCAGTCATTGCACTTGCTTTCATTTGCTGCCGAGCGCATCGGTCAGATAGGCGAGGAAGGCTTCCGGGGCCGGCGCCAGTGCAGAATCCGCGCGCCGCAAAACGATCACGTCGCGATCGAATTCAAGATTGCTCACACGGAGCACTACGATCTCGCGCTTCTTCACCCCGTATTCGACGAGATGCTGCGGCACAAGACTGAGAAAGGAGCCCGCGCGCAAGAGCGACATCATGCAACCGCTGGAATTGGTTTCCACCTGCGGTTCAGGAGCACGCAATCCAACACGGTCGAAGACATCGACGACACGCGGCCAGAGCAATCCGCCCCGTGGCGGAAGCACCCATGGAAAGGCGAGCAGGTCGTTCGGCTGGATCTTGCGCTTCTTCGCCAACGCGTGGTTTGCCGAGGCCGCAAACACGAAGCGATCCTTGAACAGCAGTGTTGCCGAGAGGGCGACGGGGATCGGAGTGGACGGACGGGTGGTCACCGCGAAATCGAAGCGACCCGCCATCACGGCGTCCGACAAAGACTCGTAGAGACCTTCAAGCAGATGTACGACCATTTGCGGCCGGTCGCGTAGGAACGAGGCGAGCAACTCCGATACCAATGAAGCGGCAAGGGCCGGCCCGACGCCGATGCGCGCTTCGCCGCCCATATGCCCGCGCAGCGTTTCGATTTCGGATATGGCGCGGCCGATCTCGTTGCGGATGATATTCGCCCGGCGCGCCAGCGCATGGCCGTAACTTGTCGGTTCGATGCCGACCGGCGTGCGCTGGAACAGCGGCACGCGCAACTCGTCCTCAAGCCGGCGAATGGTCTTGCTGAGGGCAGGTTGTGACAGTCCCAGTTCGCGGCAAGCCTTGCCAATGCTGCGATGCTGATAGGCAACCAGGAAATAGTCGAGCGCAGCGGAATTCACGGGTCATAACCAGAAGTTATGTGGATGGCGTGCTGCCGATACTTCCACGAACACCCATTCACATGCAACGATCCTGTCATGAATGCGATCGTACATCACGTCACCAACGCGCCGCCGCGACTTGCTGTCGACGTCCGGGGATCGGGCGAGCCCTTGGTGTTTTTGCATGGCATCGGCGGCAACCGCCGCAACTGGACTGCGCAGTTGACCGCTCTTTCAGATCGCTACCGTTGCGTCGCTTTCGACTTTCGCGGCTATGGTGACAGCGAGGATGTGGATGGCGATCTCGATTTCTTCGATTTCGTCGAGGATACCCGTCATGTGCTCGACGAACTGCAGATCGGCCGCTGCCATCTTTTCGGGCTCTCGATGGGCGGATTGGTGGCGCAGGCCTTTTATGCCGAGCACCCGGAGCGGGTCCTCAGTCTTGGATTGATCGGTTGCCGGCCGGGATCGTCCCCCGTGTTTGAGGATCGCCAGCAGTTCGAGCAGGAGCGGAGCAAGCCGCTGGAGACGGGTGACGCGTCCGCGCTCGCCGACTCGCTGTTGCCGCGATTGCTGGGACCTTCGATCACACCGGAGGCGCGCGCCAGCATTCGCGACAGCCTCGAGCGCTTGCGGCCGCATTCCTATCGCAAGGTGCTTCCTGCGCGACTGTCAATTGCGCCGTTTCTTGCATTGGAGCAAATTGCTGTTCCGACGTTGGTCGTTGCCGGCACACACGATCGCGTCGCGCCGCAGCAACAGATGGAAGTCATGGCCGCCGCAATTTCGGGTAGCGTGCTGGAAGTCATGCCGCAGGCGGGACATCTGATGAATATTGAACAGCCGGACCGTTTCAATAATCTGGTCCGAAAGTTTCTGATGTCGGTAGAACAAGAAAAGACCGCTTAGCATTATCGGCGCGGGTTTGGCCGAGGTCCTAGTCAGGGGTGGAGGTTGCAGTGAAACGGTTGCTTTTGACGACAATGGTTGCGCTGATCGCAGCAACGAGCGCGGCGAGCGCACAGACCAAGCGGATCGCCATCGCGAGCTTTGGCGAACATCCGGCGCTTCAGGGCGTGGTCGATGGCTTCAAGGCCAAGATGAAGGATCTCGGCTATACCGAAGGCAAGAACGTCAACATCACGTTCACGCATGTGAACTGGGAGCGCAATCTCATTCCGCAGATGTTGACCAAGATCGCCGCCGACAAGCCGGATGCGGTGGTGACCATCACCACGCCGGTTACGCAGAGCGCGGTCCGCGTGTTCACCGATCCCGCGACGCCGGTGGTGTTCGCGGCCATTCAGGATCCGGTCGTGGCCGGCGTCATTCCGGCCTGGGACAAGACCGGCCCGAATATGACCGGCGCTTCGAACCTCGTCGACATGGATGGCACGCTGAAGTTCATCAAGGAGATGCTGCCGAACGCCAAGCGCGTCGGCGTGCCGTTCAATCCGGGTGACGATGCCGACAACGCTCTGCGCGAGAAGCTGGTGGCGGCGGCGCCGAAGCATGGCCTCGAACTGGTGCTGGCCAGCGTCGACAACACCAACGACATTCCCCAGCGCATTCAGACTTTCGCCGGCAAGGTCGATGCGATCTATGTGTTCCCGTCCAACCTGTTCCAGCCGGCAACGGCGCAGATCGGCGCCATCGCCGCACGGCTCGGTATCCCGGCGTTCAACGGCCTCCCGGCACCGGTGCTGAAGCATGAGATGCTCGCGTCCTATTCGGTCGATTTCCCGGCCATCGGCGCAACGGCAGCCACCATGGTGGATCGCCTGTTCAAAGGCGCGAAGGTCACGGAGATCAAGCCGACGGTGCCGACCCCGGCCGAGCATTCCGTCGTGGTGAGCCAGCAGCAGCTCGACAAGCTCAAGGTGAAGCTGCCTGAAGCCTACGCCAAATGCCCGACATGCGTGGTGAAGTGACCACTGCGCCAACGCCGGTGCTCGCGATCGCGGGCGTCGTCAAAGTCTTCAACCGCGGCGCATCCACCGAACGCAAGGCGCTGAACGGTGTCGATATCGCGCTGGCGGAGGGGGATTTCGCGGTTGTCATCGGCAGCAACGGCGCCGGCAAGAGTACCCTGTTGGGGACGATCGCCGGCGACGTGGTGCCGGATCAGGGAACGGTTTCGATTGCCGGCGCCGATGTCACCGACGTTCCGGTGCATCGGCGCGCTGCTCTTGTCGCGCGGGTGTTTCAAGATCCCTCGCGCGGTACCGCGCCCGGCCTCACGGTCGAGGAAAATCTCGCCATCGCCTACAAGCGCGGGCATCGCCGCTATCTCAATGCGGCCGTGACCGCAAACCGGCGCGCGCTGTTTCGCGACACCCTCGCGCCGCTGGGACTTGGTCTTGAAAACCGTCTCGAGACCCGGGTCGATCTCTTGTCCGGCGGCCAGCGCCAGGCGCTGTCGCTCACCATGGCGTGTCTGCTCAAGCCGCAAATCCTCGTTCTCGACGAGCATTGCGCGGCATTGGACCCGCGAACCGCGGAAGCGGTGATGACGGCAACCTTCAAGGCGGTTCAGAACGCGCGGATCACCACGCTCATGGTCACGCACAACATGCATCATGCGATCGACCACGGAAACCGGCTGGTCATGATGCATGAAGGACAGATCGTCTATGAGGCTGCGGGGGCGCAGAAGGACGGTCTGACCGTGGAAGCGCTGGTTCAGCGCTTCCAGACCGCCGCCGACAAGCTG
>JAFAFP010000176.1 GCA_023423415.1 Pseudomonadota bacterium
CTCTAGAATAGCTTAGCGGTCTGGTGATTGAGGGCCAACCGCAACTCCGCCAGCGACGTATGCTGTGCCAGAAATAGCTTAGCGGTCTGGTGATTGAGGGCCAACCGCAACAATCACCGCTTTCATCACCTTGACATCGTAAGCTTAGCGGTCTGGTGATTGAGGGCCAACCGCAACAGCCTCAAGATCAGACTGAACGATAGCTCCAGCTTAGCGGTCTGGTGATTGAGGGCCAACCGCAACGAAACCCAACCGCAGCAGCATTCATTCCGCCGCGTGCAGAATTGGACGGAACGCCAGCGGCGTGCTCTCCTGATTCTGCCGCGCCTCCAGATCGTCCAACAACGTCGTAATACGATCGACGTGCGCGTCCTTGTCGTAAATATCATACAAGGTTGCGGCAAGCCGCACCGGGTCGCCGGAATAGTAGCGCTCATAAAGCTGCTGACGACCGGAGAACGATGAGACCGCCGCGTCGAATGCAAGCCGAAACAGTTTGATTCGCTGACGCGAATCGGCGCCGGCCGCCTGGAAATAGGTCTCGACGTCCTTGCCGAGCGGCCCCGTCAACTCGGCGTAGGACGGCACGGCGACAAGGCCACCCGCGCCCAAAATCTGGATGATCTCGCACATCCGGATGAACATTTTCGGAAACATCATGCGGACGCTCCAGAGCGGCATCGCCGCCGGTGTCCAATAGCCGTTTGCGTTCGGTGTGGCGTCCACTTCACTCGCACGCAAACAGGCGCGCACGAACTCCGTGTACTGGATCATCTCCGCCAACATGCCCTGGACATGCAGATGCGCATCGATCTTGGTCGAACGTGCCATGGCGAACGCCACAGCCATCATGAACTCGGCCTTCGCGAGATTTTTGGTGCTGAACTGATGCATGATATGCGGCATAGCACCGGTGCGGTTGTAGAGGCCGTTACACATTTCGGCATCGCGGTGGATAAAAACACGCTCCCACGGCACCAGCACATTGTCGAAGATCACCATCGCGTCCGTTTCATCGAGGCGCGACGACAGCGGATAATCCATCGGTGAACCAGCATTGAGGTGCATCACCGACGGCCGGCATATGAAGCGCAGGCCGTCGGCATTGATCGGAACCGCAAAGCCGAACGCATAGGGTCGCGCCTCCTCACTATTGGCAAGATAAGTCGACGGCATGACCAGGAGGTCGTGGGAATAGGCGCACAACGTAGACACCATCCGCGCGCCACTGATGACGATCCCCGCGTCGGTCTCTTTCACCACTTTGGCGGCGAGATCCTTGTCCTGTTTCTCCACCGGCTTGGAACGATCAACCTGAGGGTTGATCAAGGTGTGCGTCATCGCGATATCGTTCTCGCGACAGTACAGGTAGTAGTTATAGATGTTGTCGCTGTATTTTCGATCTTTCGCACCGAACGAATCGGCGGCAAGCGCAAAACCGGTCAGCGTGATGTTCATGAAATCAGGACTGCGGCCGAACATCCCGCATGTCGCGTCCATCCATGTCTTGACCATATTGCGCCGGCGCACCAGGTCATCCACGGACTTCGGCTCGATGAAGGACAAGCCGACGCGCTCGCCACTGGTCGGCGATTGGTAGGTCAGCGTGTCACGGAGCGCAGCATCGTGCTGCATCTCATACAATTCCGCCATCGTGTAGGCCGCCGCCGCAAAGCGCTTATCCTTCGTGACGTCCTTGACCAGTTCTCCATCGATCCACATCTGACGCCCGTCGCGCAGCGAATCGATATATTGCCTGCCCGTGCGAATACCCATCGCTCCCTCCGGGATGCTCTGCTCTGGTTGGTTGTTATGCGTTCGCGCTTTCGAAGATGACCAGGCCATAGCCGGTCAGCAGCGGCGCGTAATAGTGACGATGAATCCGGCGAACCGTGGGTCCGAGCGCTGAGCGCATCGCGAGCCACATGATCATTTCGACTGATTCAGCCCCGCCACGCTCCATGTAGTCATGGTGCCTGAGGCGAGCGAGCGCTTCCGGGTCGCTTTCCAGCAGATCGAGAAACTCGTTGTCCCAGTCCGGGTTCATGAAGCCGAAGCGCGGTCCGTGCAACTGATGGGACATGCCGCCCGTGCTGAGAACCAGCACACGCAGGTCCTTCGGATAGCTCTCGATCGCATTGCGGATCGCCTGTCCGAGCCGGAACAAGCGACGCGGCGTCGGCAACGGGTGTTGAATCACGTTGGCAGCGAGTGGCACGAGCGGCGCCGGCCAACGATTGTCGGTCAGCAACGGCAGGATCGACAGAATGCCGTGGTCCACCGTCATTTCCTGGCACACGGTGGGATCGAACTCGTCCTCGATCAGACTCTGCGCCAGGTGCCAGGAGAATTCAGCATGACCAGGCAAATCGGGCAGATTGCGCTTGCCCCATCCTTCATCGGCCTGAGGATGCGTATCGCCTACGCCGAGCGCGAATGTCGGATACGCGTCGAAAAAGAAATGATTCATGTGGTCGTTGTAAATCGCGACCATGAGGTCGGGTTTCAATTGATCCAGCCATGCCTTCGCGGGTTCAAATCCGTCATACAACGGCGCCCATAGCGGATCCTTCTGCAAACCCTTGTCGAAAGAATGCGCGATCGAGGGGGCGTGCGAGACGCCGACGCCACCGACAATGCGAGCCATGATTATTTACTCCTCTGGGCAGCGGCTTGATCGGAACCCGGGCGCGTTTTCATGAACTGTTCGAGGCTCTCACCCCGCATCTGCGCACCCATCTGCAACAGGTTTTGACCGACTGCGCCGCCGATCTTGATCAGAAGATAGATGTTACCGCCGGCAGCAACGAGACCAGCCCAGTCGCGACGGGTCACACAATCCTTCTCGTTCTCGCTCATGTCGAAGGTCGCCATATAGGCACGCTCGTCGGCACGAAATTTCTTGCGATTGTCCTCATCGGTGAGTGACATCGCGAACTTGTTGAGACGGTAGCCTTGCCGCGAGCGCGCTCCGGTAAACACGATCGTGTCAGGCAGTTGGGTGTCGCGGTATGTCGCATATTCAACCATCGGCTTTTCTCCTCACATGCTATGCCGAGCGAACGCCCGTTATCAGATCAAGCAGCCTGTTCGGCTGCGGCGGGAGAGATTTGCCCCGCCAGGCGATATGCTGGTCTGGCCGCGCGAGCACGAATTCCTCGCGATAAGGAGAACCGGCCTCTTCGATCGTCACATCGACAATGCGAAGCGGGATTTTGCGCAGCGTCGCAGCGCTCATGAATTCCGAGACATCGGTCGCGCTATCAAAACGCAAGAGCGAAAAGCCCCTACCCGTTGCATCGTAAAGCGAGCGGCCATCGCGCAGCCAGAAGTGCGGCAACCGGCACCCAGGCACAGTCGAGGGCGTAAAGTCCGCCATGGAATAGGCCGGTGGCGTATCACCGTCATAGGCGATGATCGGAGAACGATCGTAGTAATAGCCGAAATTCAAACCGCCGCAGCAATATTGCTGCACATTGAGATCGTACAGCGTTTGGCCAACATCCGCGCGGTCACGCTGTCCATTCGGACCAGGCTCCTCGATCGTCGACGGCACCGCGCGCCGCTGCGCGGCGAGTTTGATCGCGTGATTCATCGCGAAATGCGACACCTGTTCGGTGATCGGCAGGCGTTCTGCTTCGTATGCATCGAGGATCGTTTCCGGCGCCCAACCACGCAGATGAGCCGCCAAAATCCACGCCAGGTTCGCGGCATCGGCGATACCGGCATTCATTCCATATCCAGCAAAGGGCACCCAGATATGCGCGGCATCGCCACAGATGAACACACGGCGGTCACGCAGCTTGTCGGCCACCAGCCGTCGCCCGATCCAGTCTTCCTTGTTGAGAACGTCGTACTCAAAGTCGGGCCCAACCCCCAGGATTGTCCGGATGGACCAATCGCGATCGATCGATTCGAAGTCGGTTTCGTCGGGTTTCAGGTAATTATGGACAAGCCAAGTCTCCCGCCCATCGATCGCATACACATTGCCACTACGACGAGGATTGAGGGATAGCATGCCCCAGGCTGCAGGAGCCTGCATCATCCCGATCAGCTGCGGCGCACGAATATAGGTCGATTGAACACGCTGCACGACCGCGTCGCCGACAAACTGCGCACCGATCATCTTGCGAATGCTCGAGCGGCCGCCATCGCAACCCACCAGATAACGGGCGCGCAGCGTAAGCGCCTCTCCGCTATTCAAATCCGTGAGATCAGCGGTTACGCCGTCGTCATCCTGTTTGAGATCATCGAACTGCGTGCGATTGAGCATGCGAAGATTAGGCGTCGCATAGGCGCGTTCGATCAGGATCGGTTCAAAGAAAATCTGGTTGACCCGGTGTGGCGGCTCCGGGGTGGGCCACCATGCGTCCGGCCCCTCCGACGCGGTGTAACGCCGTTCGCGCGACGGAATCGGAATTCGCGACAGTTCCGGCCCTACAGTTGTGGTGCGGTGGGACACGTCGTTGGGAAAATCGGCAGGCAGGCCGGCATTGCGGATGTCCTCGACCACGCCAAGCTGCCGAAAAACCTCCATCGAGCGCGCCGAAATGTGGTTGCACTTCACGCTAGGCGGCTCGCCACGATAGCGCGTTTCCGCAACTGTGACGGCGACGCCGCGCATCGCGAGATCAAGTGCAAGCGTTATTCCGACCGGCCCTGCCCCAACGATCAGAACGTCGGTGTCGTACGGCGTGGTATGATTCCCGGTCACGCGAGGTCCTCGATCAATCCACAGCCGACATCATCGTAAGTCACTGGCGCGCATCGATCGCCTCTGCGACCGCCACATGCAGGTCCATCAATGGCATCATGGTGGCCGGGTCGCGCCTGCCAAATCCACACTCGGTCGCGATGCCGAACCGCTCGGCATATTTTCTAGCGACATCGACCCGATGCATGGTGCCTTCAAACCCGTCGGTCATGTGCACAAGGCCGAGCATCAATTCGGTGTGCGGCTGCAATCTCAATCCGGCAAGCGGCGACAAGAACGCGTCATCGCCGCGATCGCGTGGGACCGGCAGATGGATCCAGTCCAGACGCCGGGAGATCCGGCTGGACATCTCATTGGCAAACAGCACCGCCGAACGCGTGTCCGTCGGTTCCTGAATATGCTTGTGCCCAGGATCCCCGTAGCAAAGATGCACGCCCAGCTCGACATCGTCTGGAATCTTGCTGCTCAGGCGCGCCAGTCGCGCAGCGGTGCCGTCCAATACATCGCCATAGTGCAACGGAAAGGCGCCGTCGTGAGCAAGGATCTCGTGACAGACATCCCATTGAATGGCGAGCTCATCGCCCGGAATGGCGCTGAGGATGTGCGCAAGTTCGCGCAAAATTTCGCGCTCGTAGATCGGCTCGATCGCCTCTCGCTCTTCCGGCACGATGAAAGAAGTAACAACCGCGGTCGGCGTCGGCAGCGCAACCTGAAAGCGCACATTCCGGCCGATCACACCTTGGCTTTTCAGTCGGGCGAACGTTTCATACGACTTCAGTGCCGAGACAGCATAACCCAGATCCGGGAAGCTAAGCGCTTCAAGAGAAATGCCTTGCCTCAAGCGGCACAATTTCAGCGGCGTTTCGCTCCGGTATCCGGCGCGCCCCTCTGCCAGCATCAGGGACGGATTGGTCTCGAAGACCTTCCGCTGACACCGGATCCAGGTATCACGCTCACCGGTTTCGCCGTCAGGGTAACGCTTTGCCCGCGTACCGAGGCTCGATGCGAGCGCGTTGAACACCTGAACTTCGTTGTCAAAGGCCAGACTGCCTACAAGATGGATGGACGTCGATGACGGCACATTGTCCTCCCGTCGGTCGCGGCTCGTTACCGATTCTTGCTTTTGATCGAATTCTTGAGCCCGAAAATACGTCCGTCGGAAGTTCTGTAAAGCTGATTATACTTATCTCTAACTTCGGATCGTTCGAACAATGGCGCCAAACCTCATACCCTTTGGAGAGCATATGGCGCAGCGCCCTTCACAGACGTCGCCATAGCTTTGCCGGAGAAGTGTTTGCGCAACATTGCAGCCGACTTCTGAATTTCCTGAAACGTCCGGCTGCGCGCATATTGCGGGAAATAGGCCATCGATACCGACATCACATAGTTCGACCGCGCGATGCCTCGCTCCACGACTTCATAGCCCTCATAGCTCTTGCTCACTGGCGGACGCTGGATCATGACGGAATATCCAAGCCCACGCCCGACGAGCGAACGAACCAGTTCAAAATTGCTGACACGCGCCGTAATGTTGGTTGGAGCGACGCCTACATCGTCGAAAACGAGCTGGGTGTTGCGCCGCGCCGGCTGCGCGTCAAAGAAAATCATCGGCTCGTCCACGAGATCGCGCAAGTCCACCTTCTTTAGCTTTGCGAGCTTGTGATGGGCCGGCAACAACACATGTGGCCGGATTTCGTATAACGCCTCATATGAGATGCCCGGAATAACGTCTGAGCTGTAAAAAAAGCCGACTTCGCATCGTCCCTGGTGCATCAGAGGCAATATCTCATCCAGCGCTCCGTCCAGTATCTCGACTTGCAGATCCGGATTTCGCGACCTCAGGTCCGCGACCAGCGGAGGGATCACAAACGGCGCCAGCGTGCTGTAACAGCCAATGGTGATCGTGCCGGAAATGGTCGTCGTCTTGCCGCCGGCTTGCGCACTCAAGGCCGCCGCGTTCTGGAGCGTGGCGCGCGCGATTTCGAGCACATCACGCCCCAAACTTGTAAGGTGCACACCTTGCGACCGCCGCCGGATCAGCAGCGTCGCGTTCAAATCTCGCTCGAATTCGGTCAGCCCCTGAGACAATGCACTCTGCGAGATATTGAGGCGCTCCGCTGCGGCACGCAGCGTACCGGCCTCGACGACTGCAATGAAGTATGAAAGCTGGCGGAGGGTAAAGCGTGGGTGCATCGCGGCGCCTTCCGTGAACCGGCCCATGTTCGAAATTATCGAATTAAAGCGCAAGAACAATCGGCTTTACAAACATCCGTTTTCATCATCTGCTCAACAAAAAAAGCGGATTTGGGCTTGTCTGCAAACCAGTTATCCGTGATGGGAGGTATACAATGCTAAGATTGACTGCTGCGCTCGTTGCGGGCGCATTGGTGATGGCGCAGCCGGCAGCGGCAGAAATCAAAATCGGAGCGGTCCTGTCTTTGACCGGCCCCGCTGCATCTTTGGGTATTCCGGAGAAGAATACGATTGAGCTCTTTCCGGCTAAAATCGGAAACGAAACCGTTCGTTACATCGTGCTGGACGATGCCAGCGATCCCACCACAGCGGTGAAATCCGCACGCAAGCTGATCGATGAGGAAAAGGTCGATGTCATCATCGGCCCCAGTGTGACGCCCAATTCGCTGGCGCTGCTCGAGGTCATTGGCCCGGCCCAGACGCCGATGATCAGTCTCGCCGGGTCGTCGGTGATTGCAGCCCCCGTTGAGGGCAACAAGCGATGGTCGTTCAAACTCGCCCCGGAAGAGCCGACGCAGGGCGCTTATATGTTCGACAACATGCGCAAGCACGGACTGAAGTCCGTTGGCTTTATCGGCTTCAATGATGCGTTCGGCGATTCCTATATCGGTGCGCTTAAGAAGGTCGCCGAAAAGTACAACATCAAGGTTGTGGGCGACGAGCGCTTTAATCGCAATGATACGAGCGTAACCGCCCAGGCCCTGAAGATCATGTCCGCCAACCCGGAGGCAGTGGTTATCGGCGCGTCAGGCACGCCAGGGGTCACGCCGATCCTCGAACTCAGGAAAATCGGATACAAAGGGCACATCTATATCAATCAAGGCATGGCCAATGCCGATGTGCTCCGCATCGGTGGCGCCCAGTTGGATGGCGTGTTCATGCCGGTATCGCCGGCGCTGGTCGCCGAGCAGTTGCCGGACAGCAATGTGACCAAGGCCGAGGGTCTGAAATATCTCAAGGCCTATGAAGGCAAGTTCGGCGCCGGCAGCCGCAATCTGTTCGGCGCAACCGCATGGGACGCCTTCCTGATCGTCGAGAAAGCCGCGCTCGATATTTCGAAAGCAAAGCCCGGAACAGCCGAGTACCGTACGGCGCTGCGGGATAATATCGAGAATGGCAAGGAGATCGTGGGATCGCAGGGCGTGTTCAAGATCACGCCGACTGACCACAACGGCACGGATATGCGCGCCCAGGTCCTCGTTCGGATCGATAAGGGCACGTGGAAATACGTGCCGCAGGACTGAACCTTCTCCGCAATTGTGCAATCATCACACAGCGCATCAGTCGTCCGGTGCGCTGACTCCATGCGCTGATCTTACATGAATGCGTTCATTACGGTGCTGTTGCTGCAGGACGGCCTCACGACCGGGGCGATCTACGTCCTGCTGGCCATTGTGCTGGTGATGCTGTTTTCCGTGACACGTGTCATTTTCGTGCCGCAAGGTGAATTGATCAGCTTTGCGGCACTCACCCTCGCCTGGTTGCAGACCGGGCGCGTTCCCGGGACCGTGTGGCTTGTCGTTGCTGCGTCGCTGGCTGTCGCGTGCATTGACGGCTACAACTACTGGCGACATGGCCGGAAACGAGACGACTTGCGCAGCGCGCTCGCTTATCTCGCCATCCCCATACCAGTCTTCCTGATCGCCTATTTCGCACCTGCCTGGCCCTATCTGCTCCAGGTGCTCGGCTGCATCGCAATCATTACACCGCTCGGGCCGGTAATCTACCGGCTGGCCTTCCAGCCCGTGGCAAGCGCGTCTGTGCTGATGCTGCTGATCGTGGCGGTTGCTGTCCACTTCGTCCTGTTGGGCGCGGGATTGCTTATTTTTGGAGCCGAAGGCGTCCGCACACCACCACTGATACCCGGTCAATTGCAGGTCGGGCCCTACCCGCTATCCGCACAGGCCATATTCGTCTGGGTCAGCGCTGCGGCGATACTGGTTGCGGCCTATGTCTTCTTTGAGTTTTCGTTGTGGGGAAAGGCTCTGAGGGCCACCGCCTTCAATCGTGTCGGCGCGCGCCTCGTGGGCATTCCGAGCCAACTCGCCGGAACGGCTGTGTTCCTGATGGCCTCGCTCGTCGGCGCAATTTCCGGCGTACTGATCGCACCGATCACCACGATCTACTATGACACTGGCTTCCTGATCGGCCTCAAGGGATTCGTCGCGGCGATCGTCGGCGCACTCGTCTCGTATCCGGTGGCCGCCATCGGCGCCCTGTCACTTGGGCTGATCGAGACCTTTTCCTCGTTCTGGGCGAGCCTCTACAAGGACGTGATCATCTTCGCGGCGATCATTCCCGTGCTCATCTGGCAGAATTTCTTTCTTGCCAGCGCGCACGCCACCGATGACGAGGACGAAGAATGACCCGTGGCATCTTGATCGCGGGTTTCATCATCGTCATGGCATTCGCGCCGTGGGCGATTCCCGACTATCAGATCACGCTGCTCAACTATATCGGCCTCGGCAGCATGGTCGCGCTCGGGCTTGTCCTGATGACGGGAATCGGCGGCGTGACCTCGTTTGGCCAAGCCGCCTTTATGGGCATTGGCGCTTATGTCACCGCGCTGATGACGACCGCCGCCGGCTGGTCGCCATGGCTGAGTTTGCCGCTCGCGCTGCTCATGACCGGCGTCGTGGCCTATGTCATCGGGCTGATGACATTGCACCTGTCCGGACACTTCCTTCCGCTGAGCACGCTCGCGTGGAGCATCAGCCTGTACTATCTCGCCGGGAATTTGACCGCGCTCGGAGGACACAACGGGATTGACGGCTTGCCGCCGGTCACGTTCGCCAATCTGACGCTTTCAACGGCCGGACGATATTTCTATCTGATCTGGATCTTCGTCGCGGTCGCCATGCTGGCGACGCACAATCTGCTTTCGTCACGCACCGGTCGGTCGATCCGCTGCCTGCGCGGGCGAACATTGGTCGCGGAATCGTTCGGCGCCAATACCGCCCGGCTCAAAATCATCGTCTTCGTTTATGCCGCTCTGCTCGCAGGCGCAGCCGGCTGGCTCTACGCGCACCTCGTCCGCTTTGTGAACCCGACCCCGTTCAGCCTCAACGGAAGCATAGAATATCTCTTCATGGCCGTGCTCGGCGGCATCAACAGCATCTGGGGCGCCATCGTCGGCGCAGCTTTGCTGACCGTTATCCGCGATCGGCTACAGGACCTGCTGCCAAATCTCGTGGGATCTGGAGGAGCCGTCGAAACCATCACGTTCGGCCTCATGGTGCTGTTGCTGCTGCAATGGACCAAATCGGGCATTACCGGCTGGTTTTCGGGATGGATGCCGGCGCGCGCGCCGATGATCGTGCCAAACGATGCGCCCGCGCTGCCACATCGATCGCGCAATGAGTCCAATCGCGCCATGCTGGAGTTAAGTGACGTTTCACGTCTGTTCGGCGGCCTTGTTGCGCTGGACAAGGTTTCATTTGAGCTCCGATCGGGTGAGATACTTGCCTTGATCGGCCCAAATGGTGCGGGGAAGAGCACGCTGTTCGATATCGTCTCCGGTGTTCGCGAACCGTCTGGCGGATCCATCCTGTTCAACGGCGCGCGCATCGACGGCATGAAGGCGCGGGATATTTCACGTCTGGGCGTCGCGCGAACGTTCCAGCATGTAAAGCTGCGATCCGATATGTCCGTGATCGAGAACGTCGCCGTGGGAGCTTTTCTTCGGAGCGATGACGGTCCATTGCGATCCATCCTGCGCTTGGACCGGGCAACCGAAGGCTCGATCGCGCGCGAGGCAGCGCACATGCTGAAGCGCGTCGGACTGGAAGCACTGGCGAACCAGCCGGCCGGTTCGATTTCCCTTGGGCAGCAGCGGCTGGTCGAGATCGCGCGCGCGCTGGCGGCCGATCCTTACCTGCTGCTGCTGGACGAGCCTGCGGCGGGTCTGCGGTGGAACGAAAAGCGCGCGTTGAGCGCACTGCTCAAGGATCTGAAAGCTGAAGGCGTGACAATTCTGATTGTCGAGCACGACATGCGCTTTGTCATGTCGCTCGTCGATCGGGTGGTTGTTTTGAACTTCGGCCGGAAGATTGCGGACGGGTCCCCCGAAAGCGTGCGCGCCAACGAGGCTGTCCTTAAGGCTTATCTCGGAACGGGACATGAAAGCGCTCTTTGAGGTCAAGGACCTGCACGTGGCCTATGGCAAGGTCGAGGCCGTCAAGGGCGTGTCGCTTGAGATTCCGCCTGGCGCCATCGTAGCCGTGATCGGACCGAATGGCGCCGGCAAATCCACGATCCTCAATGCGGCGATGGGATTGCTGCCCTCGCGGGGTGAGGTTGCGTTTGAAGGCGCGTCACTGTCGTACGAAGGTGTCGAAGCGCGCGTTGCGCGCGGCCTCGCGCTGGTGCCGGAAAAGCGAGAGCTGTTTTCGCAAATGACAATCGCCGACAACCTTACGCTTGGGGCGTTTTCGCGGCGGTCGCAGAGCGCGGCCGAACGATCAGGCGATCTGCAGAAAGTCTACACGCTGTTTCCTCGCCTGCAGGAACGCAAGAACCAGCGTGCCGGAACGCTCTCCGGCGGGGAGCGGCAAATGCTCGCGATTGCCCGCATGCTGATGAGCCGGCCCAAATTGCTGATGCTGGATGAGCCGAGTCTCGGCCTTGCCCCTCTGATCGTCAGGGAGGTATTCAAAACGATTGTCGAACTCAGCCGTTCGGGCGTGTCAATATTGCTGGTCGAGCAGAATGCGGTCGCCGCGCTCGAAATCTCGCAGTATGCTTACGTCCTCGAGATGGGCCAGGTCACCAAGGAAGGCCCCGCTGCAACATTACGCAAGGACCCTGAACTCGCAGCCACCTACCTCGGCCTGGATGACAAGGGCTCCGGCCTCTAATCATAGGGAGGATCAGATGCATCCGATCAAGCTGCCGCAATTGGTTGTTGACCGGCTCATGACCCGTCGCGGGCGTATTCACGCGTTCGACCACATCGACCCCGCAAAGACCGCGCTGGTGGTGATCGACATGCAGAATGCGTTTTGTGCGCCCGGCGGCGCGGGTGAGGTTGCGCTGGCGCGCGAGATCGTTCCAAACATCAACAGGCTTGCGAACGAGACGCGTCTGGCCGGCGGCGTCGTTGCATGGGTCCAGATGACCATCGCCGGCAAGGATGATTGGCCGATTTTTCTCGATACGCTCGTTCGCCCTGATCTTGGCGAGAGGATGTTGCGCGACCTGATGCCTGGAAGCGAGGGACACAAGCTCTGGCCAGCAATGGAGCCGCAAGCGTCCGATATGTTTGTCATGAAGAACCGCTTCAGCGCATTTCTTCCCTCCGCCTGCAATCTGGGCCACGAACTCAGAACGCGCGGCGTCGATACGGTGATCATTGTCGGAACGCTGACCAATGTCTGCTCCGAAAGCTCTGCCCGGGATGCGGCAATGTCGGACTTCAAGACCGTTATGATCTCGGACGCCAATGCCTGCCGGTCGGATGATGATCACATCGCGACGTTGAGCACGATCGCACAAGTCTTCGGCGACGTCCGCTCCACGGAGGAAATGATCGGCCTGCTGCGCACCGGCGCTCGTCCGAGCACGCTGACCGCTGCGGAATAGCCTCCACCTACGTTTTCCCTCTCGAACCGGCGGATGAATCGGACCGCAGCCGAAGGAGCAGCGCGCTGGAGCCACGATAAAAGTCGATAGAATGTCATAACCGCAGACACCACGTCGGGACACGCGAAGGAGGAATACGCTGTGCATTCGACCGATCGAATCCTGACGACGCATGTCGGAAGCTTAATTCGTCCACCGGAATTGGTTGCGTTCTTGCGCGACAAGACCGAAGGGCGACCGGTCGATGAAGCGGCGTTCTCTTCTTGCATCGACAGATCAGTCCAAAACG
>JAFAFP010000046.1 GCA_023423415.1 Pseudomonadota bacterium
ACGCTCAGATCGTCGGCCGCGACGGTGAGTACGTGATCCTGCGCCTGAATTCGGGTGAGCAGCGTCTCGTGCACGGCCGCTGCATGGCGACCATCGGCGCGGTGTCGAACCCCGATCACATGAACACGTCGATCGGCAAGGCAGGCCGCACCCGCTGGCTCGGCCGCCGTCCGCATAACCGCGGTGTCACCATGAACCCGGTCGATCACCCGCATGGTGGTGGTGAAGGCCGCACCTCGGGTGGCCGTCATCCGGTCTCGCCCTGGGGCTTCCCCACGAAGGGCAAGAAGACCCGCAGTAACAAGTCCACCACGAAATTCATCGTTTCGAGCCGCCACGCTCGGAAGAAGAAGAAGTAAGGAACGCTCGTCATGGCGCGCTCGGTCTGGAAGGGCCCATTTATCGACGGCTATCTGCTGAAGAAGGCAGAGAAGACGCGTTCGTCGGGACGGCACGAGGTCATTAAGATCTGGAGCCGCCGCTCGACGATCCTGCCGCAATTCGTGGGTCTGACGTTCGGTGTTTATAACGGTCAGAAGCACGTGCCCGTGCAAGTGTCCGAGGAAATGGTCGGCCACAAGTTCGGCGAGTTTTCGCCGACGCGGACGTTCCATGGCCATGCTTCGGACCGCAAGGCCAAGCGTTCTTAGAGCTTGAGAGGATAGGTCATGGGCAAGACAGCGCGCGAACGCACGCTCCCCGACAACGAGGCCAAGGCCGTCACCCGCAACATCCGGGTGTCGCCACAGAAGCTCAATCTCGTCGCGCAGCTGATCCGCGGCAAGAAGGTCGCGACTGCGCTCAACGATCTGCAGTTCTCGCGCAAGCGGATCGCAGTCGACGTGAAGAAGTGTCTGGAATCGGCTATCGCCAACGCCGAGAACAACCACGATCTCGATGTCGACGATCTGATCGTCGCTCAGGCTCATGTTGGCAAGGCGATGGTGATGAAGCGCTGGTCGCCGCGCGGACGTGGCCGTTCGGGCAAGATTTTGAAGCCGTTCTCGCATCTGACGATCGTTGTTCGTCAGGTCGAGGCCAAGGCAGCTTAAGGAGAGTAAGGATGGGTCAGAAGATCAATCCGATCGGGCTTCGCCTCGGCATCAACCGGACGTGGGACTCGCGCTGGTTCGCTGGCAAGACCGAGTACGGCACGCTGCTGCACGAGGACATGGCGATCCGCAAGGAGCTGATGAAGCAGCTCAAGCAGGCGGCCGTGGCCAAGATCGTGATCGAGCGCCCGCACAAGAAGTGCCGCGTAACGATCTACTCGGCGCGCCCCGGTGTCGTGATCGGCAAGAAGGGCTCGGATATCGAGAAGCTGCGTAAGTCGGTCGCGAAGCTGACTTCGAGCGATGTGGTCATCAACATCGTCGAAATCCGCAAGCCGGAACTCGACGCGCAGCTGGTGGCCGAGTCGATCGCCCAGCAGCTCGAGCGCCGCGTGGCTTTCCGCCGTGCGATGAAGCGCGCGGTGCAGACCGCGATGCGTCTCGGCGCCGAGGGCATCCGCATCAATTGCTCGGGTCGTCTGGGTGGCGCTGAAATCGCCCGTCTCGAGTGGTACCGTGAAGGCCGCGTGCCGCTGCATACGCTGCGCGCCGATGTCGATTACGGCGTCGCAACTGCGTTCACGACTTACGGCACCTGCGGCGTGAAGGTCTGGATCTTCAAGGGCGAGATCCTGGAACACGACTCGATGGCGCAGGATAAACGGATGAACGAGGGCGGCGGTGATGCCGGCCGTCCGCGCCGTGAAGCGGCTGCTGGATAACGGATTAACGTCATGTTGCAACCAAAGCGCACCAAGTTTCGCAAGGCCTTCAAGGGACGCATTCACGGCGTCGCGACGTCTGGCACTGCGCTCGACTTCGGCCAGTTCGGCCTGAAGGCGATGGAGCCGGAGCGCGTCACCGCGCGCCAGATCGAGGCGGCTCGCCGCGCCCTGACGCGCCACATGAAGCGCGCTGGCCGTGTGTGGATCCGCATTTTCCCGGATGTGCCGGTGTCGAAGAAGCCGATCGAAGTCCGCATGGGTAAAGGCAAAGGCTCCCCGGAATTGTGGGTGGTTCGCGTCAAACCCGGCCGCGTTCTGTTCGAGATCGATGGCGTGCCGATCGAGCTGGCGAAGGAAGCGTTGACGCTTGCTGCCGCAAAGCTGCCGATCAAGACGCGCTTCGTTGCGCGTATCGCGGAGTAACGATCATGAAGATTGCAGATGTCCGCGTGATGACGACCGATCAGATCGACGACGAGGTGCTGAAGCTGAAGAAGGAGCAGTTCAATCTGCGCTTTCAGCGTGCCACTGGCCAGCTTGAGAACACCTCGCGCGTGCGCCAGGTCCGTCGCGATATCGCCCGTCTGAAGACGGTCGCGCGTCAGAAGAAGACGAAGAAGGATTAAGGGGTCAGAGATGCCAAAGCGTCAGTTGCATGGCCTCGTTGTGAGCGACAAGCAGGACAAGACGGTCATCGTGAGCGTCGAGCGCCGGTTTACGCACCCGGTTCTGAAAAAGACCATCCGGCGTACGACCAAGTATCACGCTCACGACGAGACCAACGAATACACAGTCGGCGACATGGTCTGGATCGAGGAGCACAAGCCGATTTCGAAGCTCAAGCGCTGGACCGTGACCCAGGGCGAGAAGAAAAAGAAGGTGCTGTAAGCGCGTTTTGCCTTACAGCGATTGAAGGATTGGGTGTCTCATGATTCAGATGCAGACTAACCTGGACGTTGCCGACAATTCCGGCGCGCGCCGCGTCATGTGCATCAAGGTTCTGGGCGGCTCGAAGCGGAAATACGCCACCATCGGCGACGTTATCGTCGTGTCGGTGAAAGAGGCGATCCCGCGCGGCCGTGTGAAGAAAGGCGACGTCATGAAGGCGGTCGTCGTGCGGATTTCGAAGGACATCAAGCGGTCCGACGGCTCCGTGATCCGGTTTGACCGCAATGCGGCCGTGCTGATCAACAATCAGTCGGAGCCCGTTGGCACCCGTATCTTCGGACCGGTGCCGCGTGAGTTGCGTGCAAAGAACCACATGAAGATCATTTCGCTCGCCCCGGAGGTGCTGTGATGGCTGCCAAGATCCGTAAAGGCGACAAAGTCATCGTCCTGACAGGACGCGACAAAGGCCGTACCGGCGAAGTGGTTGAAGTGCGTCCGAAGGAAAGCCGGGCGCTCGTTCGCGGCGTCAACATGGTGAAGCGTCACCAGAAGCAGACGGCGCAGCAGGAAGGCGGCATCATCTCGAAAGAGGCGACCATCCACCTGTCGAATATCGCGCTGGCCGACCCCAAGGACGGCAAGCCGACCCGGGTTGGGTTCAAACTCATGAATGACGGACGCAAGGTGCGCGTTGCGCGGCGTTCGGGAGTCGAGATCGATGGCTGATACCCAGCAGAAGCCGAAGGGCGAGAAGAAAGCCGCCGCGAGCTATGTTCCGCGGCTGAAGACGCAGTTCGACGAGGTCATTCGCAGCAAGCTGACCAAGGATTTCGGTTACACGAATCCGATGCAGGTGCCGGTGATCACCAAGGTCGTGCTCAACATGGGCGTGGGTGAGGGCGTTAGCGACCGCAAGAAGGTCGAGAATGCCGCCAACGATCTGACGCTGATCGCGGGTCAAAAGTGCATCATCACGCGCTCGCGCAAGTCGATCGCGACCTTCAAGCTGCGTGACGGCCAGGCCATCGGCTGCAAGGTCACGCTGCGCAAGGCACGCATGTATGACTTCCTCGACCGCCTCGTGAATATCGCGTTGCCTCGGGTGCGCGACTTCCGTGGCCTGAACCCGAAGAGCTTCGACGGCATGGGTAATTATTCGCTCGGCCTTAAGGAACACGTCATTTTCCCGGAAATCGAGTACGACAAGGTGTCGGACGTCTGGGGTATGGACATCACGATCTGCACGACGGCGCGCACCGACGATGAGGCGCGTGCTCTGCTCGTGGCACTGAATTTCCCCTTCCGGCAGTGAGAGCTGAGACCTCTCAGACGCGGATAGTCAGGAGACTTTGATGGCGAAGAAAAGTTCGATCGAGAAAAACAAACGGCGTCGCAAGATGACGAAGTCGTTTAGCGGCCGCCGCCAGCGGCTGAAAGAGATCGCCATGGACAAGACCAAGCCGATGGAAGAGCGCTTTGCAGCCTCTCTCAAGCTTGCCGAATTGCCGCGCAATTCGTCGGCGACGCGCATTCGCAATCGTTGCGAGGTGACGGGCCGTCCACGCGCCTATTACCGCAAGCACAAGATGTCGCGTATCGCGTTGCGCGAACTTGGCAACAAGGGCCTGATCCCGGGCCTCGTGAAGTCGAGCTGGTAAGGAGGGTGGCATGAACGATCCGATTGGAGATCTCATCACCCGCATCCGTAATGCGCAGGAACGGCAGAAGTCCAAGGTGTCGTCGCCTGGTTCGAAGCTGCGTGAGCGTGTGCTCGAAGTGCTGAAGTCCGAAGGTTACATCCGCGGTTATTCGACCGTGGAGCATATGGACGGCCGCAACGAGCTCGAGATCGAGCTGAAGTATTTCGACGGCGCTCCGGTGATCCGCGAGATCGCCCGCGTGTCGAAGCCGGGCCGCCGCGTTTATGTGGCGGTGAAGAATCTGCCGCGGGTCAATAACGGCCTCGGCATTTCCATCCTGTCGACCCCGAAGGGCGTCATGGCGGATCACTCCGCGCGTGATGCCAATGTCGGCGGCGAACTGCTCTGCACGGTGTTCTGATGTCCCGCGTCGGCAAAAAACCGGTCCCGGTGCCCACAGGCGTTACCGCCAATGTCCAGGGCAAGACCATCAGCGTGAAGGGGCCGAAAGGCACCTTGTCGCTCGTTGTCCATGACCGCGTGAAAGTCGCGATGGACAAGGGTGAAATCAGCGTCGACCCCGCTGACGAGAGCAAGGAGGCGCGCGCGCTGTGGGGGACCACGCGTGCGAACCTGAACAACATCGTCACCGGCGTGACCAAGGGCTTTGAGCGCAAGCTCGAAATCACCGGCGTCGGTTATCGTGCGGCCGTGCAGGGCAAGAACCTGCAGCTCGCGCTCGGTTACAGCCACGATGTCGTGTATGCGATTCCGGAAGGGATTGCGGTCGCGACGCCGAAGCCGACCGAAATCGTCGTCTCCGGTATCGACCGCAAGAAGGTCGGCCAGGTGGCGGCTGAGATCCGCGCTTATCGTCCGCCGGAGCCCTATAAGGGCAAGGGGGTACGGTATTCCGACGAGTTCATCTTCCGTAAGGAAGGCAAGAAGAAGTAACGCTGATGGCACACAAAACCAAAGTAGAGCGCCGTGCGGCGCGGGTGCGCCGGGCCGTCAAGGCAGCGGCAAATGGCCGTATGCGGCTTTCCGTGCATCGGTCTTCGAAGCATATCTATGCTCAGGTGATCGATGATCTGAACGGTGTGACCCTTGTCGCGGCGTCCTCGCTGGAAAAGGCTCAGCGCGAAGCTGGCAAGACCGGCGCAGACACTGAAGCCGCGAAGGCGGTTGGCAAGCTCGTCGCCGAGCGCGCCAGCGAGAAGGGCATCAAGAACGTGGTCTTCGATCGCGGCCGCTTCATGTTCCATGGCCGCATCAAGGCTCTCGCCGACGCCGCGCGCGAAGGCGGATTGAATTTCTAACCGGACCGGGCGTCCGAAGGACAGAACGATATGGCACGTGAACCCAGACGTGAACGCGGCGAACGCGGTGAACGGGAAGAGTCGGAATTCATCGACAAGCTCGTTCACATCAACCGCGTCGCCAAGGTTGTGAAGGGCGGACGTCGTTTCGGCTTCGCTGCGCTGGTTGTGGTCGGCGATCAGAAGGGCCGGGTCGGCTTTGGTCACGGCAAGGCGCGGGAAGTGCCGGAGGCGATCCGCAAGGCGACTGATGCCGCCAAGCGTAACCTGGTGCGCGTTCCGCTGCGTGAAGGCCGTACGCTGCATCACGACGTCGCTGGCCGCCACGGCGCCGGCAAGGTGCAGTTGCGTGCGGCTCCGGCCGGTACCGGCATCATCGCCGGCGGTCCGATGCGCGCGGTGTTCGAATCGCTCGGCATGCAGGATGTGGTGGCGAAGTCGCTCGGCTCATCGAATCCCTACAACATGGTGCGCGCGACGTTCGACGCACTGAAGAATCAGGATTCGCCGCGTTCGGTTGCGGCGCGTCGCTCGATCAAGGTCTCGACCCTGCAGGCGCGTCGCCGCGAAGAGGGTGTCGAGGCGACGGCCGAGTGATCGGTCCAGTCATTGGAAAGCTGAATTGTCATGGCAGCGAACAAAACCATTAAGGTCGAGCAGGTCGGCAGCCCGATCCGCCGTGAAGCCACCCAGCGCCAGACGCTGATTGGCCTTGGACTGAACAAGATTGGCCGCGTGAGGGAATTGCCAGACAATCCGTCCACGCGCGGCATGATCGACAAGGTCGGGCACCTCGTCCGCATTGTCGAAGGCAAATAGTCATTCGTCATGCCCGCGCTTGGCGCGGGCATCCACGTTATTCGTGTTTTAGGCCGAGACGTGGATGACCGGGTCAAACCCGGTCATGAGAACAGAGAGAACGAGGACTGAGTTATGAAGCTCAATCAGATCGCCGCCCGTGCTGGCTCCACGAAGTCGCGCACTCGCGTCGGCCGCGGCATTGGCTCGGGCAAGGGCAAGACCGGCGGCCGCGGCGGCAAGGGCCAGACCGCACGCTCGGGCGTCCGTATCAAGGGGTTTGAGGGCGGCCAGATGCCGCTGCATCGGCGTCTGCCGAAGCGCGGTTTCCGCAACACCGCGTTCGCTCTGCAGTTGAACGAGATCAACCTCGAGCGCATCCAGACCGCGATCGACGCTGGTTCGCTCGACGCCAAGAACCCGATCGATATTGAGACGTTGGTGAAGGCCGGTGTGCTCAGCCGCGCTCGCGATGGCGTAAAGCTGCTCGGCAGCGGCGAACTGAAGACCAAGGTCGATTTCGTTGTTTGGCGCGCATCGAAGGGCGCCATTGCCGCGGTGGAGAAGGCCGGCGGCACGGTGAAGGTTCTCGCCCCGGCGAAAGAAGAGCCGAAGGAACCGCGCGGCAAGAACGCCCGTTTTGCGGCTGGAATCGACAAGCCGAAGATCATCGAAGCCGCTCCGGCCCAGGCAGGCAAGAAAAAGGCCGATGCCAAGGCTGAAAAGCCAGCGAAGGGGGCAGACAAGGCCTCCAAGTGATCCCCATATGAGGCCAGCACGGCAACGGGGTTAGTTGGGGTCAGGAACGAGCATGGTCTCTGCAGCGGAACAATTGGCAGCCAACATCAACTTCTCGGCGCTTGGAAAAGCCGAGGAGTTGAAGAAGCGTATCTGGTTCACGCTTGGGGCGTTGCTGGTCTACCGGCTCGGCACTTACATTCCTCTGCCAGGTATTGATCCGTCCGCGTGGGAGCAGATTTTCCGCACCCAGGCCGGCGGCATCCTGGGCATGTTCAACATGTTCTCCGGTGGCGGCATCCAGCGCATGGCGATCTTTGCGCTGAACATCATGCCGTACATCTCGGCCTCGATTATCATCCAGTTGATGACCACGGTGTCGCCGACGCTGGAAGCCCTGAAGAAAGAGGGCGAGGCGGGCCGAAAGACCATCAACCAGTATACCCGCTACCTGACCGTGCTGCTGGCCGTGTTCCAGGCCTACGGCATCGCGATTGGCCTCGAAGGCGCGGGCAACGTCATCAGCGATCCGGGCTGGATGTTCCGGATTTCGACCGTCATCACGCTGACCGGCGGCACGATGTTTCTGATGTGGCTGGGTGAGCAGATCACATCGCGCGGCATCGGCAACGGCATCTCGCTGATCATCATGGCGGGCATCGTCGCCGAGTTGCCCTCCGCGATTGCCGGAACCCTTGAGCTTGGCCGCCAGGGCGCGTTGTCCACGGGTCTGATTCTGGTCGTGATCGTGATGGCGATCGTCGTCACCGCCTTCATCGTGTTCATGGAGCGCGCGCAGCGCCGCCTGCTGATCCAGTATCCGAAGCGTCAGGTCGGCAACCGGATGTTCGAGGGCCAATCCTCGCATCTGCCGCTGAAGCTCAACACGTCGGGCGTGATCCCGCCGATCTTCGCGTCGTCCTTGCTGCTGCTGCCGACCACGGTTGCGAATTTCAATGCCGGGCAGGGACCGGGTTGGCTGGCGACGCTCACGACACAGCTCAGCCACGGGCGGCCGCTGTTCCTCGTGCTGTATATCTCGCTGATCATCTTCTTCTGCTTTTTCTACACCGCGATCGTGTTCAATCCGACCGAGACTGCGGACAACCTGAAGAAGCATGGCGGTTTCATTCCGGGCATCCGCCCGGGCGAACGGACGGCGGAGTACATCGACTATGTGCTCACCCGCATTACGGTGGTCGGCGCGATCTATATCTCGATCGTCTGTCTCATCCCGGAAATCCTGATCTCCTACGCGGCGGTCCCGTTCTATTTCGGCGGAACATCGCTGTTGATTGTGGTGACGGTGACGATGGACACGGTTGCGCAAGTTCAGGGACACTTGCTGGCGCACCAGTACGAAGGTCTGATCAAGAAATCGAAGTTGCGGGGGCGACGTAGATGAGGTTGATCCTGCTCGGACCGCCGGGGGCGGGTAAGGGCACTCAAGCGCAGCGTCTGGTGGAACGGCACGGTATCGTGCAACTGTCGACCGGAGATATGCTGCGTGCCGCCGTTGCGGCGGGGACCCCGGTTGGCCAGCGCGCCAAGGACATTATGGCGCGCGGTGAACTCGTTCCGGACGAAGTGGTGGTTGAGATCATCGCTGACCGGATCGATCAGCCGGATGCCAAAAACGGTTTCATCCTTGATGGCTTTCCGCGCACCGTCGGCCAGGCCGAGGCGCTGGAAAAGCTGTTGGCGAAGAAGGGCCTCCGGTTGGATGCCGTGATCGAGCTGATGGTCGATGACAGCATTCTGTTGCAGCGAATCGAGAAGCGCATTGCCGAAATGCAGGCCCGCGGTGAGCCGGTGCGGGCTGACGACAACGCCGAATCGCTTGGCAAGCGGCTGACTGCCTACCATCTGCAGACCGCGCCGTTGTCGCACTATTACCGCCAGAAAGGACTGCACAAGTCCACCGACGGCATGGCGGCTATTGATGATGTAACAGCAGCCATCGATCAACTGCTGACGGCCAAGCCGCGCAAGAAGGCCACCGCGACCGGCAAACGTCGGGTTCGCGGGACCGCTGGGCGGCGTCCGGCGGGCCGGAAGCCCGCGACGCGGGCGACCTCGAGCCGTTCAGTAGCCGGCTCAGGCGGTTCTGCGGCCAAAGCGGCCAATTCAGGCCGTTCTACGGCCAAAAAAGCTAAGAAGAAGGCAGCCAAGAGCAAGACCAAGAGCGGAACTCGCAAGGTTGCTGTCAAGAAGAAGCCGACCAAGAAGTCGGTCAAACGCACCAAAGCCGCGAAATCGGCCAAGCGTGCAACCGGCCGCCGCAAGGCGGTCAAGACCAGAAGTTCGACCCGGACCCGGGCCTCAAAAACCCGCTCAGGTCGCAGCCGGAGGTTGACGAAACGCCGGTGAATCCGTACATACCGCGTCATTCAGTGGGAGAACGTACGCACGATGCCGGGCCCCGAAAGAGGCGGGGGCGGGGTGTCGTGCTAACTTATTGCGGTCCCCTCCGGAGACACGGACAGAAAAGAAAGGTTGATCGACGGCTTTGACCGGCCGTCGGCACATGGAGCGAGATCGTGGCCCGTATCGCAGGCGTCAATATCCCAACGAACAAGCGCGTCGTAATCGCGCTGCAATACATTCATGGCATCGGCGAGAAAGCCGCCGACGACATCATGCAGCAGCTACACATTCCGTATGAACGGCGTGTGTCGCAGCTCACCGATGCGGAAGTGCTGCAGATCCGCGAAATGATCGACCGCGACTATACGGTCGAGGGCGATCTGCGTCGCGAAACCGCGATGAACATCAAGCGCCTCATGGACCTCGGTTGCTACCGTGGTCTGCGTCACCGCAAGGGCCTGCCGGTGCGCGGTCAACGCACCCACACCAACGCTCGCACCCGCAAGGGGCCGGCCAAGGCGATTGCAGGCAAGAAGAAGTAATTTCGGATCGGTCGCTCCGGGTCGCGAACCGGAGCCGCGAAAGGAACAAGAATGGCAAAAGAAGTGACGCGCGTCCGCCGCCGCGAGCGCAAGAATATCGTCTCCGGCGTTGCACATGTGAACGCCAGCTTCAACAACACCATGATCACCATAACCGACGCGCAAGGCAACACCATTGCCTGGTCGACGGCCGGCACCATGGGGTTCAAGGGCTCGCGCAAGTCGACGCCTTACGCCGCGCAGGTTGCGAGCGAAGACGCCGCCAAGAAAGCGCAGGAGCACGGCATGCGCACGCTCGAAGTCGAAGTGTCGGGCCCTGGTTCGGGTCGTGAATCGGCTCTTCGCGCGCTGCAGTCGGCCGGCTTCACCATCACCTCGATCCGCGACGTGACGCCGATCCCGCATAACGGTTGCCGTCCGCGCAAGCGGCGCCGCGTGTAAGCGATACGACGATCCGGTGGCTGGACGAATTGTCGTCCGCCGCCGCCGACACGTCTCACGGGCGTGGTTTCGCAAGATAAGACCGAGCCGTTTAGGCGATGGGTGAAAACGTGACGATTCAGAAGAATTGGCAGGAACTGATCAGGCCGAACAAGCTGCAGGTGTCGGCGGGCGCCGATCCGCGTCGCGAAGCGACGCTGATCGCCGAACCGCTTGAGCGTGGCTTCGGCCTTACGCTTGGCAATGCGCTTCGGCGCATTTTGCTGTCTTCGCTTCAGGGTGCAGCGGTGCAGTCGGTTCACATCGACGGCGTGCTGCACGAATTCTCGTCGATCGCCGGTGTGCGCGAGGACGTGACCGACATCGTCCTTAACATCAAGGACATCGCCATCAAGATGCAGGGCGAAGGCCCCAAGCGCATGGTGGTGAAGAAGTCGGGCCCCGGCGTCGTAACCGCCGGCGACATTTCGACAGTCGGTGACATTGTCATCCTCAATCCAGACCTTGCAATCTGCACGCTGGACGAGGGCGCCGAGATCCGCATGGAATTCACCGTCAACACCGGCAAGGGCTATGTCGCTTCCGAGCGCAACCGCCCGGAAGATGCGCCGATCGGCCTGATCCCGGTCGACAGCCTCTACTCGCCGGTGAAGAAGGTCTCCTACAAGGTCGAGAACACCCGCGAAGGTCAGATACTCGATTACGACAAGCTGACGCTGCAGATCGAAACCAATGGCGCGGTGTCGCCTGAGGACGCGCTCGCCTATGCCGCGCGCATCCTGCAGGACCAGCTCAACGTGTTCGTGAATTTCGAAGAGCCGCGCAAGGAAGTCGTTGCCGAATCGATCCCGGACCTCGCATTCAATCCGGCCTTCCTCAAGAAGGTGGACGAGCTCGAGTTGTCGGTGCGTTCGGCCAACTGTCTGAAGAACGACAACATCGTCTATATCGGCGATCTCGTTCAGAAGACCGAAGCCGAAATGTTGCGGACCCCGAATTTCGGCCGCAAGTCGCTGAACGAAATCAAGGAAGTGCTGGCGCAGATGGGTCTGCATCTGGGCATGGAAGTGCCGGGCTGGCCGCCTGAGAATATCGACGACCTCGCCAAGCGTTTCGAGGATCACTACTGAGTTTGAGTTGACCGTCATGGCTGGCGCATAAGGCGCCAAGACGCCGTCTTAAACGTCTTATGTCTGGCGATGACTGTTGTTTTGGGCGAACGCAGGAAGCCCACCTGAGCACAACGTCCGACGAACCGTCGCGACACAGAGAAGGTAAGGAATAGTTCAATGCGTCACGGCAAGGTTCATCGGAAACTGAATCGCACCGCAGAGCATCGCAAGGCGATGTTCGCCAACATGGCCGCGGCACTGATCAAGCACGAGCAGATCATCACCACGCTGCCGAAGGCGAAGGAGCTGCGTCCGGTCGTGGAGAAGATGGTCACGCTCGGCAAGCGCGGCGACCTCCATGCGCGCCGTCAGGCGATCTCGCAGCTCCGCGACCTCGACATGGTCAAGAAGCTCTTTGACGTGCTCGGCCCGCGCTACAAGGAGCGCAATGGCGGCTATACCCGTATCATCAAGGCGGGCTTCCGCTACGGCGACTCAGCGCCGGTCGCGGTGATCGAATTCGTCGATCGCGATGAGGGTGCGAAGGGCCAGGATTCGGGTCCGGTGCAGGCGAAGGGCGAGGCTGCAGCAGCGTGACCCTGCGCGCTCCGGAAGGATTGAAAAGGGCGGCGCATCCCGCCGC
>JAFAFP010000180.1 GCA_023423415.1 Pseudomonadota bacterium
GGCGGGGTAGTGGGTTAACGCGTTGCCCGCCCCCGGCCGCTTCTTTTCGTTGCGGCCGGAATCCGCGACGGATTGGGGAAAACGGGCACGGCCCTCGAGGTGGTCTGCTTGAGGGTGGACATTGTGAGGAGTGATCTCCACCATCGGCTCCGACCAACAGAAACAGATTCGTGAGGCGATCGGTGTCGGATGCACCCTTTGTGCACCTGCATGTGCATTCTTCCTATTCGCTGCTAGAGGGCGCGCTGAAGATCGCGCGGCTCGCCGATCTGGCCAAAGCCGACAAACAGCCCGCTCTCGCGCTGACCGACACCGGCAACATGTTCGGGGCGCTGGAGTTTTCCGAAAAGCTCGCAGGCTCCGGAATCCAGCCGATCATCGGCACCTGTCTTTCAATTGATTTCGGCGACCAGCCACGCGACCCGCGCAATCCATCGCAGAACAAGGCATTGCCTCGGATTGTATTACTGGCGGCACGTGAGGATGGATACCGCGGGCTGATGCGTTTGTCGTCCCGCGCCTTTCTGGAAACACCGTCGAACGAAGCGGCGCACATTCATGTCTCGTGGCTCGAGCAGGAGGCCGAGGGCATCATTGCACTAACGGGCGGGCCGGCGGGCGTTCTCGACCAGGCGATCGTGTCAGGCCGTCTCGATCTTGCGCAGCAGCGCAGCGCGCAGCTCCATACTCTGTTCGGCAATCGGCTCTATGTCGAGCTTCAGCGTCACGGTCTGCCGGAGCAACGTCTGACCGAAGGTCATCTGCTCGACATTGCCTATGCGCAATCATTGCCTCTGGTCGCCACCAACGAACCATTCTTTGCCACGCCGGACGATTACGAGTCTCACGACGCCCTGGTCTGTATCGCCGAGGGTCGCGTGATCGCCGAGACTGACCGACGCAAACTGACGCCGGAGCATTACTTCAAGAGCCGCAAGGAAATGGCGAAGCTGTTCGCCGACCTGCCGGAGGCGATCGCCAATACGGTCGAGATTGCCCAGCGCTGCTCGTATCGCCCGCGCAAGTCCAATCCCATCCTGCCGCGCTTCTCAACTGCCGAAGCCGTCGTTGACGACGAAGCGACCGAACTGCGGCAACAGGCAGAGCAGGGGCTTGAACGGCGTATCGCCGCGCACGGGATGGCGCCGGGCTTCACACGCGAGGATTACGCGCGCCGGCTCGATGTCGAACTCGGCGTTATCGAGCGCATGAAGTTTCCCGGCTACTTCCTCATCGTGTCGGACTTCATCAAATGGGCGAAGTCGCAAGACATTCCGGTCGGGCCGGGCCGCGGATCGGGCGCCGGTTCGATTGTCGCCTATGCGCTGACCATCACCGACCTCGATCCGATGCGGTTCGATCTCCTGTTCGAGCGCTTCCTCAACGAGGAACGCGTGTCGATGCCCGACTTCGATATCGACTTCTGTCAGGATCGACGCGACGAGGTGATCCGCTATGTGCAGGAGCGCTATGGCCGCGATCAAGTCGCGCAGATCATCACCTTCGGTACCTTGCAGGCGCGGGGCGTGCTGCGCGACGTCGGACGCGTGCTGGAAATGCCGTACGGCCAGGTCGACAAGCTCTGCAAGCTGGTGCCGCAGAACCCGGCCAACCCGGTCACGCTGGCCAAGGCGATCGACGAAGAGCCCAAGCTGCAGGCCGAGCGCGACGCCAATCCAACCGTGCGCCGCGCCTTCGAGATTGCCCGCAAACTCGAAGGCTTGACGCGCCACGCCTCGACGCACGCCGCCGGTATTGTGATCGGCGACCGGCCGCTGGCGGAACTGGTGCCGCTCTATCGCGATCCGAAGTCGGACATGCCCGTCACCCAGTTCAACATGAAATGGGTCGAGCCGGCAGGCCTCGTCAAATTCGACTTTCTCGGTCTGAAGACGCTGACGGTACTGAAGACGGCGGTCGATCTGTTGAAGCGTCGTGGCATCGATCTCGATCTGTCGACGATTCCGATCGACGACAAGAAAACATATGACCTGCTAGCACGGGCTGAAGCGGTCGGCATCTTCCAGCTGGAAAGTCAGGGCATGCGTCGCGCGCTGCTCGACATGAAGCCGGACCGTTTCGAGGACATCATTGCCCTTGTTGCGCTCTATCGTCCCGGCCCGATGGCGAATATCCCGACCTACTGCGCGCGCAAGCACGGCGACGAAGAGCCGGACTACATCCATCCCAAGCTCGAACAGGTACTGAAAGAGACCTTCGGCGTTATCGTCTATCAGGAACAGGTGATGCAGGCCGCCCAGCTGCTGGCTGGCTACACACTCGGCGAAGCGGACAATCTGCGTCGCGCGATGGGCAAAAAAATCCGTTCCGAGATGCAGGCGCAGCGCGAACGCTTCGTCACCGGCTGCGTCGAACGCGACATCGCAAAATCCCAGGCGGATGCGATCTTCGATTTGCTCGAACGTTTCGCCGAATACGGCTTCAACAAGAGCCACGCTGCCGCTTACGCGCTGGTCGCGTATCAGACGGCCTATATGAAGGCGAACTATCCGGTCGAATTCCTCGCCGCGTCGATGACGCTCGATATGGGCAACACCGACAAGCTGTCGGAATTCCGCGGCGAGGCCGAGCGCCTTAATCTCAAGCTCGAACCGCCGTCAATCAATCGTTCACGCGAATATTTCGACGTCGACGGTAGCACGATTTTCTACTCGCTGGCCGCGCTCAAGGGGGTCGGCAAGCAGGCCGTGGAATCAATCGTGGAATCGCGCGGTGACAAGCCATTCCGCGATCTGTCAGACTTCGCGGCACGCCTCAATCCGCGCGCGGTCAACAAGCGCGTTCTGGAAAGCCTCGCAGCGGCTGGCGCCTTCGACAAGCTGGACAGCAACCGCGCCGGCGTTCACGCCGCGGTGGAAACCATGCTGTCGACTGCGACGCGCACACACGATGCAGCCGCTGTCGGCCAGAATGAATTATTCGGCGGGCCATCGCATCGCGAGACCCTGCGGATTCCGTCGGTTGAACCGTGGATGCCATCGGAGCGTCTGCAGCGCGAATACGAAGCGATCGGCTTCTTCCTCACCGGCCATCCGCTGGACGATTACGCCAATGCGCTGAAGCGCATGAAAGTGCAGAACTGGTCGGAATTCTCGAAATCCGTTCTGGCCGGTGCAAGCGGCGGACGGACCGCAGCCACCGTGGTTTCGCGCATGGAGCGTCGCACCAAGACTGGCAACAAGATGGGCATCATCGGCCTGTCCGACCCGACCGGCCAGTATGAAGCGATCCTGTTCCAGGAAGGCCTCCAGCAATTCCGCGATCTGCTGGAGCCGGGGAGTGCAGTGCTGCTGTTTCTCACCGGCGAAGCACAGGGCGAAGAGGTGCGGGCCCGCATCCAGACGGTGGAACGGCTCGATCAGGCCGCCGAGAAGGTGCAGAAGAGCTTGCAGATATTCCTGCGTGATCAAACGCCGCTGGATCACATCACCAATCGGCTTGAGCCGAAGGGTGATGGTGAAGTGAGGTTCGTGCTGCTCCTGGCCGACGGTAGCGAAGTCGAGATAAAGCTCTCGGGCCGCTACAAAGTCTCGCCGCAGATTGCCGGTGCGATCAAGGCGGTGCCCGGCGTCATTGCTGTGGAAGCGGCCTGAGCGAATTCAGGCCGCTGCCATTCAAATTCAGTTCGGCTCGATCCCGGATTCGCGAACATACGCGCCCCATTTACCGAGCTCGGTCTTGATGTAGGCATCCATCTCCGATGCCGGCAAAGGCGCAGCATCCAGTCCAAGCGCCGAAAGACGCTGCTTCATCTGATCGGTCGTCATGATCTCGGCCGTGTCCTTGCTCAGACGGGTTGCGATATCGGACGGCATCTTCGCTGGACCAAACAGCCCGTTCCAGAACGTCAGATCGAACTCTTTGACACCAAGTTCCTGCATGGTCGCGACCTCCGGCATCAGCGGTGTACGCGTTGCCGACGAGATCGCCAGTGCGCGAACCTGACCGCTCTTCACGGCCGAGAGTGCGGCGGCGACATCAACGAACGTCATCGTCAGCGTTCCGCCGATGACGTCGGTCATGGCTTGCGGCGTGCTCTTGTACGGGACACGGATCATATCGATCCCGTATTCGCGCTTGATGCGTTCGGCGGCGATCTGCGAGCCGCTGTTGGATGCGCCGTAGGTCAGTTTTCCGGGATCGGCTTTTGCCGCCTTCACCAGATCGGCGATCGAGGTCAGACCGCTCTTCGGCGAGACCACCAGCACGGCTCCCGCGGTTGCAAGACGCGAGATCGGCGTGAAATCTTTCAGTGGATCGTAGCGCAATTCCTTGAACAGATGCGGGTTGGCTGAATGGGTCGTGTTGCCACCCATGAACAGTGTGTAGCCGTCTGGCGTCGCGCGGGCGACATACTCGGCCGCGGGAATGCTGGCGCCGCCTGGACGATTTTCGACCACAACGGGCTGGCCAACCTTCTTGCTGAGCTCATCGGCTAAAGTGCGCGCCATCACGTCGGTGCCGCTGCCGGCGCCGAACGGCACCACAAGGGTAATGGCACGCGTTGGATAGTTCGATTGTGCATACGCACTTGGCACAGCAGCCGAAGCGAGCAGGGCGATCAAAGTAATTCGAAACATGATCAATCCTTGGATGAGCGTCATTAGAGGGGACGTAGCGGATCGAGAACGGTATCGAGATCGAGCGCTTCGATGCCGGGAAATTTCCGGCGCCGAAAGACGTCGCGCATGTTCATCGGCGCTGTCGCATCGATACCGATCTTGCCGCGATGGGCATCGCGCACGTCCGTCCGCTGGAAGCTGCCGAGATGCGGAATGACATAGGCACCGGTTTCAGGCGTGTGACGCGTATGCACCGCCCACATCACCTCGGTCGCATCATGCGGATCGACATCGGCGTCGACCACGATCACGACCTTCATCCACGGATGTGCGGCGAGCGCGGCCAGCATCACCGCGCGGGCCTGTTCGTCACTGGTCTTTTCCAAGCTGACGACGCAACCGAAGATATGGCCAGGTGTGCCTATATCGCGGATCTTTCCGAAAGCCGAGACGCGTTTGTACACTTCGGTCTGCAACGGTACGCCGAGCAGGGTGGCGTCTTCCGTGCCACCGGCAAGGATCACGTGATAGATCGCATCGTTACGGCGGGTGATCGCGGTGACCTGCATCACATTGTTGGGCGCCTTGGCGACATAGCCGTCGGTGAATTCGCCGAACGGCCCTTCCTCTTCCATCACGTGTGGTGGCACATAGCCTTCGATGACGTATTCGGCGTCGGCCGGGACGAGCAGGGGCACGGTCTTGGCCTGAACCACGCGCAACGGCGCCTCCTGCCAGCCACCCGCCGTCAGAAGTTCGTCGGCTTCGAATGGAATTTTCGATGCCGCACTGAGCATGAGCGCCGGCGGCGCGCCGATCACGACCGCGACCGGGAGCGGCTTGTTCTGGCGCTCGGCTGCGGCTTGATATTGACCAAGATGCTGAGGTGCCATCATGCGGATGCGCATGTGATCGCCGCCAACAATCTGGATGCGATTCCATGATGCGTTGTGGATGCCACTTTCCGGATGGCGGGCAATGCAGACACCGGCGGTAATGTAGGGCCCCGCATCTTCCTCACAGTGCACGACCTGCGGAATTTCGTCTTCGACGCGGATATTCTCGGTCACGACACGCTCATGCACTGGCGCGTCCGAGACGATGTCCAGCGGCCGGGTCTGTCCCTCACGCTTGATGAGATCCGGGAGCAGCGTCTCGAGCTTCAGGCCCAGCGCATCGGCCAGGATGGAGCGGCGGCACAGAACATTGGTGGAAACGGGCGTCGGGCTGCCCTTGACCGTCTTGAACAGCAGCGGCGCATTCGGCCCTTTCTGGACCTTGCGCATGACGGAGACCAGTTCGTGCTTGGCATCCACGGACCGGCTGATATGGCGAAGGAGACGAGTCTGGTCGAGATGCTGGAGAAGTCCACGGAACTCGGTTTGTGGCATTGGAGGGGTAATATCCTCTCATATTTCGGCGGTTGTGGTGCCACTGGGCATCACCGGACGCCGTCGGGTCAGCAAGATGTAGACCAATGGCCAACAAGACGACAGACAGGCTTGCGGCATCTCCCATAGGCGCCTGATTGCCTTGCCTTTTTGGAACAACGCGGCTATATGGCCGCCCATCTCACACGCGGATATTGGTTTCCGGTCCCGACAATGGACCTACGAGGCCGTCCGGTAGCGGCAGGCATTCGGCCCGCCGTTCACGCATCCGCGGAGGACAAACCGGAGAAGTTACTATGGCGCTGCCCGACTACAGCATGCGTCAGCTTTTGGAAGCTGGCGTTCACTTCGGCCATCAGGCCCATCGCTGGAACCCGAAGATGGGGAATTACATCTTTGGCGTCCGCAACAACATCCACATCATCGATCTCGCCCAGACGGTGCCGATGCTGCACCAGGCGCTGCAGGCCGTGTCCGACACGGTCGCCAAGGGTGGCCGCATTCTCTTCGTCGGCACCAAGCGCCAAGCGCAGGACAGCATCGCCGACGCCGCCAAGCGTTCGGCTCAGTACTACGTCAACTCGCGCTGGCTCGGCGGTACGCTGACCAACTGGAAGACGATCTCGGGATCGATTCAGCGTCTGCGCAAGCTCGAAGAAATGCTGAGCTCCAACGAAGCGCAGGGCTACACCAAGAAAGAGCGCCTTGATCTGCAACGCGAGCGCGACAAGCTCGACCGTTCGCTCGGCGGTATCAAGGACATGGGCGGTATTCCCGACATGCTGTTCGTGATTGACACGAACAAGGAAGATATCGCGATCAAGGAAGCGCGGCGACTGAATATCCCCGTTGCCGCGATCGTTGACACCAATTGCGATCCGGCCGGCATCAACTATGCCGTTCCGGGCAATGACGACGCCAGCCGCGCGATCTCGCTGTACTGCGACCTCATCGCGCGCGCTGCCATTGACGGCATTTCGCGCTCTCAGGGCGAGCGCGGCATTGATGTTGGCGCGGCCGCCGAACCGATCATGGAAGAGCTGCCGGCGAAAACCAACGGTGTCGGCTATGAGCCTCTGCCTGGGCCGCGTGGCGTTGCCGACGATCTCAAGAAGCTGCCGGGCGTGTCGCCCGCGATCGAGAAGCAGCTCAACGACCTTGGCGTGTTCCACTATTGGCAGATCGCTGATCTCGCGCACGACTCTGCCCTCAAGCTCGGTGAAAGCGTCGGATTGCCGGGCCGCGCCGACCAATGGGTGGCGAAGGCCAAGAG
>JAFAFP010000235.1 GCA_023423415.1 Pseudomonadota bacterium
CGCCTGCGGAACGCCAATGGCGGCACGCCGACGGCAGTGCTGCGCGACAAGATGCAGCGCACCATGCAGGAAGACGCGGCGGTGTTCCGCACGCAGGAATCGCTGGAAAGCGGCTGCAGGCGCATGACCGCCATCTGGAAGGAAATGCCTGACATCAAGGTCACCGACCGCTCGATGATCTGGAACTCCGACCTCGTCGAGACGCTGGAGCTGGAAAACCTGATGGCCAACGCCATCACCACGGTCTACGGCGCCGAGGCCCGCAAGGAAAGCCGCGGCTCGCATGCCCGCGAAGACTTCCCCGATCGCAATGACAGCGAATGGATGAAGCACACGCTGGCGTGGCTGGACATGAAGACCAGCAACGTCACGATCGATTATCGTCCGGTCCACACCTACACGATGACGAATGACATCGCCTATATCGAGCCGAAGGCTCGCGTGTACTAGCCAATTTGTCATGCGCGGACTTGATCCGCGCATCCATCCTTTTCGAAAGATGGATTGCCGGGTCATAAGGCGTCAATGACGCCGTCTTCGACGGCTTATGCCCGGCAATGACGAGGAGAGAGAGCAAAGAAGTCATGGTCGAACTCACGCTTCCCAAGAATTCGCGGGTCAACGAAGGCAAGACATGGCCCGGCAAGCCGGGCGCAAAGAACGAGCGCGAATTCCGCGTCTACCGCTGGAATCCGGACGACGGCAACAATCCGCAGGTCGACACTTACAAGGTCGATCTCGACGATTGCGGGCCGATGGTTCTGGACGCCCTGATCTGGATCAAGTCGAACATCGATCCGACGCTGACCTTCCGTCGTTCCTGCCGTGAGGGTGTTTGCGGCTCCTGCTCGATGAACATCGACGGCGTCAACACACTGGCTTGCACGCGCGGCATGGACGAAGTCAAAGGCGCAGTGAAGATCTATCCGCTGCCGCACATGCCGGTGGTGAAGGACCTGGTGCCGGACCTCACCAATTTCTATGCGCAATATGCCTCGACCGAACCGTGGCTGAAGACCACGACACCGGCACCGCAGAAGGAGTGGAGGCAGAGCGAAGGCGACCGCAAGCAGCTCGACGGCCTCTACGAATGCATCCTCTGCGCCTGCTGCACCACGTCCTGCCCCAGCTACTGGTGGAACGGCGATCGCTATCTCGGCCCGGCCGCGCTGCTGCAAGCCGGCCGCTGGCTGAAAGACTCACGCGATGAGGCCAAGGGCGAACGGCTCGACAATCTTGAAGATCCGTTCCGTCTCTATCGCTGCCACACCATCATGAACTGCTCGAAGGCCTGCCCTAAAGGCCTCAATCCGGCGAAGGAAATCGCCGACATCAAGAAGATGATGGTCGAGCGGCAGGTTTAAGACCACCATTGAAGAACGAATGTTGTTCCGTCATGCCCGGCCCTTGTGCCGGGCATTGACGTCTTTAGACTCCGTCAGATTCGGCCATAACGGAGAGTGTGCCGTGATTGACCATATCGGTTTCCCGGTGTCCGACTACACGCGATCGAAAACATTTTACACGCAGGCACTGGCGCCACTCGGCTATTCGCTGATTATGGAAGTGCAGCAGACTGAGAACAATGCGCCTGCTGCCGGTTTTGGTATCGGCCACAAGCCCGATTTCTGGATCGGGGGTGAAGGCGGATTGGACAAGCCACTGCATGTCGCAATCGTCGCAAGCGATCGCGCAACCGTCGATGCCTTCTATAAGGCGGCGCTCGCTGCCGGCGGACGCGACAACGGCGCACCCGGCATCCGCGCGCATTATCACCCGGATTACTACGCCGCCTTCGTGCTCGATCCGGATGGACACAATGTCGAAGCGGTGTGTCACATGGCGGCGTGAGGCAGACTGTCGGGTTTCCGCTCATTCCCGCGAAGGCGGGAATCCAGCGAAGAGACTCTGGGTCTCCGCCTTCGCGGGGACAAGCGGACTGGAATTGCTAGCGTATCGTTTCGGCAGCACCCGACGTCGTGCTGCTGTTCGCACCAAGCCCCAACGCTTCCGCCATGATGCGGAACACGTCGGTATTCTCCAGTTGTCCACGTACACGCTCGCTGCCGGGCCCCGTGGCGGTGAGAATCACATCCTCACCGGAATGCACGCTGGCATTGGCGAGACGCGGCAGATTGCCGAAGCGAAGCACAGCGCCCGGAACATTCTTGTAGCGTTCGTTCGCCTCAAACGTACCCGCCTCCTTGCCTTGAACGGTTGGAGCGTTCGGGTCATCGAGACGCGGACGGAATGTCTCATAGTGATCCGGCAGGCTCGCGGAGAACATCGCCAGACGACGGCTGACATCGATCCGTGATGGATAGCCTTCCGCATCAGGCGCTGGATAGTTTGGAAAGCCCGCCTTGTCGTAGATGCGGACACGTTCACGCATCGGCACATTTGGCTCGCTCGACATGTCGTCGTCGATCGTGCCAACAATGCCGATCGGATGATTGTGATCGGCGAGCACGAGGATCAGCGTGTCGTCGCCACGCGCCTTCGCCCAGTCCTTCACCTGCTTCACGACATTGTCGAACAGGATCGTGTCATAGACCGCACGCTCCATATCGAGCAGATGGGTGTATTTGTCGATCATCCCGGACTCGACCATCAGGAAGAAGCCGTTCGGATTCTGCGACAACAGATCGAGCGCCTTCGCCGTCATGTCGGTGAGATCGGGCTGATCCGGGAAGCGCGTAATGCTGCCGCGCTTGAGGAATTTTCGATCCAGCACGCCGTCCATGTTGCCGTTGTTGAACAGACCCAGGAGGCGTTTGGTCTCTGGCGGCAGAGCCTCCAGCTCTTCGGCGGTCGATGCGAAGGCGTAACCGGCGTCCTTGAATTTGGCGATGTAGTCGATCTCGTCACGACGCTTCGCGCCGGTCGCGCCCTTCGGCAAAAAACTTGCCGCGCCGCCGCCCATCAACACTTCCGGCTGCGCGGCGAAGAATTGTTCGACAATCTGACCGTACGCGGCGCGTCGGCGCGTATGCGCGATCATTGCAGCCGGAGTCGCATCCTGGATTTCCGTATTGGTGACGATGCCGACCGACATGCCATGCTGCCGCTTTGCAAGGCCGGCGATCGTCTCCACCTTCGGATCGTCAAACGGACTCATGGTGCGATCCGCATAGACGCCCATCGCATTCACCGCCGTCTTGTGGCCGGTGGCATAGGCGCTTGCCGCATTAGCCGAGTCGGTGATGATCGAATCGAGCCCCGCCGTCGCCACCAAAGCCATCTGCGGCATATCGTCCATCGCCAGCTTGCCGAACGCCCTGCCCTCGGCGATCCCCTTCGACAGCAGCCGCGCCGCAACGCGGTGCGCCGGGGAAAGACCGTCGCCAATCAGCAGAACGACGTTTTTCGCCTGGCGCGCCGGCGTGCCATAGACATTCCAGGTGATGTCGCGCGACGACGATGGGGTCGCCACCTTGACCGCATAAGCGCCGGGCTTGTCGATCGCGACATCGCGCAGCACCAGCGCGGATTGATCCTTACCGTCTTCCTTCTCGACAAACTGACCTTGCTTGCCAAGAACGACGCTGTAGTCCGCGCCGTTGATCGTGACTTTGACATCCGAAGCAGCAACGATTTCAGGCCATTCCACTTTCATGTCAAAGCGTGATCCGGCCAGTATATCCGCACGATCCACCGGATAGACGGTCTGGGCATGGCCTGTGGTCTGTATTGCCAGAAGGGTGATGGCGGACAGCAGAATGCGGCGCATGGCTCGGCCCTCGATAGAGGTTCGGGACGACGCTAGGGATGCTTCATGACAGCCATATTGCATTGTCCGGCGCTGTCGTGAAAATGGCTTCGTCGTTTTATCGCCGAAGCACGACAGGCCAGACGGCGCAGATACGGAACACTTTAAGACGTTCCAGCGTTTGGCTTCATCCATTACCATGGCAGGGCACATGGATGGACAACCGTTAATCGGACGGCCATGTCGCTGCCATCCTTCTGTTCCAAGACACTTCGCTCAGGCGGATGCAAAAGCTGCGATTCGATAATTTGGGGACTCCAAGAATTCCTTCCACGAACAGCGAGATCACGATGCGTTTTAAAGGACTGCTCCTGGCCGGAGCCGCCATACCTGCGATTGCCCTGGCAGGCCCCGTCTCGGCTCAGAACATCGGTCACCACCAAGCAACGCCCTTTGTTGTGGCGCAGCAATCGGGCGGTGACGACAAGGGCAAAGGCAAGGGTAAGAACGAGCAGCAGAATCAGCGCCAGGAGCGTCGTGAGCAGCGGCAGGAGCAGAGACAGGAACGCCGCGATCAGCGGCAGGAGCAGCGCGGCGAGCAACGCCAGCAGCAGCAGCAACAGCGGCAGGAACGCCAGCAGCAGCGCCAGGAACAGTCGCAAGAGCGTCGCGACCAGCGCCAGGAGCAGCGGCCCGGTCGCGACGAGCGCCGGGAGCAGCGGCAGCAACAGGGCCAGCAGCGCCAGGAGCTGCAACAACGCCAGGAGCAACAGCGCCAAGAGCTGCAGAAGCAGCAATTGCAGAAGCAGCAAGAGCAGCAGCGCCAGCAGGGGCGCCAGCAAGAACAGCAGCGTCAACAGCAACAGGATCTAAGGAAACAACAGGAGCAGCAGCGCCAGCAGCAGACCCAGCCCCGTGATCCGCGCGACGACCAGAAGAAACGCGACGAGCAGCAACAGCAGCAGCGCGGTGACGATCGTCAGCGTCAGCAACAGCAGCAAAACCAGGATCGCCGCGATGATCGCAAGGAAGGGCGTGACGAGCGCCGTGACGAGCGTCAGCAACGTCCGGATGATCGCCGAGAAGGCCGTGAGGACCGCCGGGACGAGCGTCAGGACCGTCGCGAAGGACGCGACGACCGCCGCGAGGACCGTCGGGACGCCCGCCGGATCGAGGATCTGCGCAATGAACGTCGCGAGGTCCGTGAAGGCAACCGGACGATTATTCGCGAGGGCGACCGCACGATCATCCGCGACGGCAACCGCACCTTCATCCGGCGTGACGAGAACGATCGCTTCAACCGCCGCGGCGATGCTCGCGTCGAGCGGTTCGGCAACGAAATCCGCACCGTCACGCGTCGGAACGGTGTCGATATCATCACCGTCACAGATGCGAATGGCCGGTTGATCCGCCGGTCGCGCCGGGATCATGGACGCGAAGTGGTGATCATCGACAATCGCCCCCGTGGCGGACGGCGGGCCGATGCGTTCTTTATTGCCCTGCCTGCGCTGGCGCTCGGTGCGCTTGCAATCCCGCGCGAACGCTACATCGTCGAAGCGGAAAGCGCGCCGCCGGAATACATCTATGGTGCGCTGATGGCGCCGCCGGTCGAGCCGTTGCCGCGTGCCTACACGCTCGATGAAATCCGTTACAGCCCGGAAATCCGCAACCGGATGCCGCGCATCGATCTCGACACCATCACGTTTGACAGCGGCTCTTGGGAAGTCACTCCCGATCAGTACGATCGGCTGGCTCCTATCGCCGAGGGCATCAAGCGTGCGGTATCGCAGAATCCGAACGAAGTGTTCCTGATCGAAGGTCACACCGACGCAACCGGAACCGACGAGGACAATCTGTCACTGTCCGATCGTCGCGCGGAATCGGTGGCGGTGATTCTCACCGACCAATTCCAGATTCCGCCGGAAAACCTGACCACGCAGGGCTATGGCGAACAGCAACTGAAGGTGCCGAGCGAGGGACCGGAGCGGGCCAATCGCCGCGTCACCGTGCGTCGCATCACGCCGCTGCTGCAGCAGGGCCAGGCCGGAGCCGGCGCACCACCGCCGCAGTAACGCGGACGCATCGCATCAAAGCAAATGGCCGGGCAATGCCCGGCCATTTTTATGTCGTCATGCTTTATGTCGTCCTGCGCGAACTTGCGGCGACGCCTTAGAGTCCCCGCTTCTTCTTGCGCTGGCCCAGCGTGCGCAGACGCAACGCATTCAAACGGATGAAGCCTTCGGCATCGCGGTGATCGTAGGCCACCGCGCCTTCCTCGAAGGTGACCAGCTCCTGATCGTAGAGCGAATACGGGCTCTCGCGGCCGATCACCCAGGCATTGCCCTTGTAGAGCTTCAGCGTCACGCGCCCGGTCACCAGCTCCTGCGACTTGTCGATCGCCGCCTGCAGCATCTCGCGCTCCGGCGTGAACCAGAAGCCGTTGTAGATCATGTCGGCATATTTCGGCATCAGCTCGTCCTTGAGATGGCCGGCGCCGCGATCGAGCGTGATGCTTTCGATCGCACGATGCGCGACCAAAAGGATGGTGCCGCCTGGCGTCTCGTACATGCCGCGCGACTTCATGCCGACGAAGCGGTTCTCGACCAGATCGAGCCGGCCGATGCCGTTCAGCTTGCCGAGGTCGTTGAGATGCTTGAGCAGCGTCGCCGGCGACATCTTCTGGCCGTCGACGGCGACCGGATCGCCCTTCTCGTAATCGATGGTGATGACGGTCGGCTTGTCCGGCGCCTTTTCCGGATCGTCGGTGCGCGAGAACACATAGTCCGGCACTTCCACGTTCGGATCTTCCAGCACCTTGCCTTCCGACGACGAATGCAGAAGGTTGGCATCGACCGAGAACGGCGCTTCGCCGCGCTTGTCCTTGGCGATCGGAATCTGGTTCAGCTCGGCGAATTCGATCAGCTTGGTACGCGAGGTGAGATCCCACTCGCGCCACGGCGCGATCACCGTGATGTCAGGCTTCAGCGCATAGTAGCTGAGTTCGAAACGGACCTGATCGTTGCCCTTGCCGGTCGCGCCGTGACAGACCGCGTCGGCGCCGACCTTCTCGGCGATCTCGATCTGCTTCTTGGCGATCAGCGGCCGCGCGATCGAGGTGCCGAGCAGATACTGGCCCTCATAGACCGTGTTGGCGCGGAACATCGGAAACACGTAGTCGCGGACGAACTCCTCGCGCAGGTCCTCGATATAGATGTTCTCCGGCTTGATGCCGAGCAGCACCGCCTTGGCGCGGGCCGGCTCAAGCTCCTCGCCCTGGCCAAGATCGGCGGTGAAGGTCACCACCTCGCAGCCATAGGTGGTCTGCAGCCATTTCAGGATGATCGAGGTGTCGAGGCCGCCGGAATAGGCAAGCACGACCTTTTTTACGTTGCCCTTTTTTGGGCCGTTCTGGGTCATATCGGGAAGTCCACGCGTGGCAGGAATGAAATTCGCGCGGACTATAGGCAGAACCGGGAGCGGTGCAACTTGCTCAGTCATTCAAGCGCGACCGGGAGGCCGCAAGTCGGAAATCCCAATTGTCATCCGATGGCTTCCGGCCGCTGACTACGACCGCGGTCGATCGGATCGCTTTGGCTTTCGACGTGGCTGAGGTGGCACGTAACGCGGATTTTGCTCGCAACGCCCCCCGATGCCCTGAATGGTTGCAAGGCATTGCTGAAAACTGACAAAGCCGCAGTTGGAGGTGGTCCAATCATAGCGGGCACACCAGGGATATTCCTGTGCCTGCGCCGGACCTGCGACCAGGAGCGGCAGCAATCCCATTGCAAACACTCCGAAAATTGCAATCCTACGCATGAAATAAGCCCTCGGGGCCGGTCCTGACCGATCAAGCAAAACGATACCACCTGACTCCGGTTCCATAACGGTCGAAAGAGAAAGTCACCATGGCAGCAGCAGAACCGGTCGTCGATTTCTGGTTCGATTTTGCATCAACTTACTCTTATCCAGCCTGCATGCGGGCCGGGGATCTCGCCCGGACCAATGGAGTCACGATCCGCTACCGCCCGTTCCTGCTCGGACCGATCTTCAAGGCACAGGGCTGGGACACCTCCCCGTTCAACATCTACGAGAGCAAGGGCCGCTACATGTGGCGCGATCTCGAACGACTATGTGCCGACCTTGCGATCCCGTTCCGAAAGCCTGTTCCGTTCCCGCAAAACAGCCTGCTGGCCGCCCGCGTCGCCTTGGCCGCCGACGGCGAGAGCTGGCGCGATCGGTTCTGCTGCGCGGTGTTCAAGGCTCAATTCGGTCAGGGCCGCCAGATCGACGATCCCGCGGTGATCGGCGACATCCTCCACGAGATCAATGCGCCCGCACGCACCGTCTTCGAACTGGCGCAGTCCGATCCGGTCAAGATTCAGCTTCGAACCCAGACCGAGGAGGCCGGGCGGCTCGGCATTTTCGGCGCACCGAGTTTTACGACAGCCGATGGCGAACTGTTCTGGGGCAATGACCGCCTGGAAGCGGCGATCCGCTGGGCCAAAACGCCGCGGAACGAAACCGCAGGCGGCGCATTATCCGCCTGAGACACGCGACATGTTGAGACGGCACAGGCGGCGAGATAAGCCGCATATAGGCTCTGGGGGATGAACCAGCCCCCAGGGCCTTTTACGTTTTTGGGGAACACGAACGGTATCGATGGGGTTTGTTCAGTGCTGGGCAGGGCCTCCGACGTCCCATCTTCACCCTACCCGGTGGCCCCGGCTTTCGAGCTGGGGTCTCTTTATTCTTACGGATCGAGCCGCACCGGCAAGCCGGCCTTCGCCATATGCTCCTTGGCCTGGCGCACCGAATATTCACCGAAATGGAAGATCGAGGCGGCCAACACAGCACTGGCATGCCCGTCGCGGATACCGTCGACCATATGGTCGAGATTGCCGACGCCACCCGACGCAATGACCGGAACGCTGACAGCATCGGAAACCGCACGCGTGAGCGCAATGTCGAAGCCTGACTTCGTGCCGTCGCGATCCATCGACGTCAGCAGGAGTTCGCCAGCGCCGAGCGCAACGACTTCCTTTGCATATTCGATGGCGTCAATGCCGGTCGGCTTGCGCCCGCCATGGGTGAAGATTTCCCAGCGGTCCTTCTCACCCGGTTGCGAGACTTTCTTGGCATCGATCGCAACGACGATGCATTGATCGCCGAACTTTTCCGCCGCCTCTTTCACGAACTCGCGTCGCTGCACCGCGGCGGTGTTGATCGAGACCTTGTCAGCGCCCGATTGCAGCAGAACGCGGATGTCATCCACCGTGCGCACGCCGCCGCCAACGGTCACCGGCATGAAGCAAGCTTCCGCCGTGCGCCGCACGACATCCAGCATGGTGCCGCGATTCTCGTGGCTCGCGGTGATGTCGAGGAAGGTCAGTTCGTCGGCGCCGGCGGCGTCATAGGCGATTGCGGCTTCCACCGGATCGCCGGCATCACGCAGATCGACGAAGTTGACGCCCTTGACCACCCGTCCGTCCTTCACGTCGAGGCACGGAATGATGCGGACCTTGAATGTCATGACGCGATCCGCGATGCGCGAATGAGCGCCAGCGCCTCGGCGGCATTCAGACGCCCATCATAGAGCGCACGGCCGGCAATGGCGCCTTCGAGCTTCTTCGCGCGCGGCTCCAGCATCGCCTTCACATCGTCAATCGAGGCCAGCCCGCCAGATGCGATAACCGGGATCGACACCGCTTCGGCAAGCGCGATGGTCGCGTCAAGGTTCAAGCCTTTCAGCATGCCGTCCCGCGCGATGTCCGTGTAGATGATCGCGGCGACGCCCGCGTCTTCGAAACGCCGCGCGATATCGATCACTTCGAGTTCGGACGATTCCGCCCAGCCCTGCACTGCGACCTTTCCGTCGCGCGCATCGAGACCGACGGCGACCCGCTCGGGGAATTCCGCCGCGGCCTGTTTGACCAGGGCCGGATCGCGCACCGCCGCGGTGCCGATGATGACGCGGTTCACACCCTTGTCGAGCCAGCCTGCGACGGTCTTCATGTCGCGGATGCCGCCGCCAAGCTGCACGCGGATATCGGTGACTTCCAGAATGCGATCCACTGCGTGGCCATTCACCGGCTTGCCGGCAAAGGCGCCGTCGAGATCGACGATGTGCAGATATTCGAACCCGGCCTGCTCGAAGGCTTTGGCCTGTTCTGAGGGATCACGATTGAAGACGGTCGCGCGCGACATGTCGCCCTGTTCGAGGCGCACGGCGAGACCGTCTTTGAGGTCGATGGCGGGGAAGAGGATCACGGTTGTTGGTCCTTACCTCCCCCAAAAGGGGGA